>CAYOXD010000001.1:0-21006 GCA_964407825.1 uncultured Desulfobacterales bacterium
GAAAACAGCAATACATAGTCTGACAGATAGCAGGCCTCGCCCCTTGAGCTCCAGCGCAAACAGTTTCCCGCCCGGCTTCAGCACCTCCCGGACTCCCTGGGAAAAAGCCAGCGGGTAGGGGAAAATAGCCTACCCACGGCTCGAAGACGGTCATGCCCCTCCATACAAGGAGGTCAAGGATTCCTTGCGGATCCTCGAACCACTTCCGGAGCGGGTTCAACAGAAAATAGCCCACCCGCCGCGGGCACACCCGATGGGTCATGATGCCTGCTCCTCATACGCGACTAAATGCAGTTTCCATATAACGAACGCATCCAACCCTAGCCTCCCCTTTAAATCAACCCCTGTAAATTTTAATTTGTCAGGCTCACGTTGGAAGCGTATCAGGGTAGTATGGGAAATACCCCCTCTGGAAAAATTCTTCAACATAAAGGGTGAACCGACATGACGATCGTGTATGTTTTTCTTGTCATATCCATTGTCCTTTGTCTCATGCTGATAGGGGTGCGACTTCAGGTGGCAAAGGCGCGGCGCAGCGGCATTTATCCCCAAAAGGGCGAAGCGACTATGGAAGACGTCAAAAATCTGATCTCAAGCGGGAATCATCTCCTGGCCCTGCGCGCCTATCGGGAAATTCACGGCGTCAGCCTTAAGCAGGCCAAAAAGGAGATTGAGCGTCTCAAGCAGGTTTGACGATCAGCGGTTAGGGGGACCCGCGGTGCGTACGCCACTGGAAAGATTCGTTCAACATTTGGGAGCCACCTGCTGCCGGTTCGTTTCGCCTCGGCGCCTCGTGCCCGAGGCGCGCATCTGGCGATTCTGCGAGCAGAACCGCTGCGGCCGTTTCCGGAAGCACCTCATGTGCCCGCCCCGCACGGGGACCCTCGCGGAGATAAAGAAAAGATTCGTGTCCTTTGACAAAACAGCATCCTGATTCAATATCAGCGGCACCTGGACCGGCATGGTGTTATTCTAAGCCCATACTTTGGAATATCTTTTCGGCAGCAAACGGCTTTCCATGGCCGGGATAGATCCGCTTCACGCCCCTTTCCTTGAGTCTCCTCCAGCTTTTCCGCAAGGCCATCAGGTCTTCCGCGAAGATGGGAAGATCCGGGCCCACTGTCATGGGCAGGCCGTTCATGGCCATGTCGCCGACAAGGGCATCGCCCGAGTCCAATACCACCGAAACGGATCCCAGGGAGTGCCCCGGTGTGAATAGGACACTTCCCCCGATGCCGAAGGGCGCGAGAGAAAAATCCTCCTCGTCAAGGACGATATCGGCCTCACAGGACGAAAGGAGAGGTTTCCTGCCCCAGGCGTTCAGGAACGCGCCCATCAGTTTCCCCAGTGCCGTCACGCCCGGCGGAATGCTCGGCTCGCCGCCTTCCAGAATGGCTCTTTCGTAAGCGTGGACCAGGACCTTCGCGCCGGTGCATTCCCTAATACTTTTGATGCAACCGATGTGATCCCAATGGCAATGGGTAATAACGACCGCCTGAATCTCCTTCGGGCCAATGCCCATGCGTTTCCATCCGTTTAAAAATTGATGGAATTTGCCAGGCATTCCCGCGTCCACCAGAATGACGCCCTCGTCTATTACGACATGGCAGCGGGTTACACCAGCTCTTATGCTTCGGATATCCATGGCGCTCGTTCAGGCCGGCCGGAACCCCAGCATCTCCAGCATCGCCAGATCGCTCTCCAGGCTCCGGCCCGAGGTGGTCAGATAATTTCCCGTCATGATGCCGCTGGCACCGGCATGAAACACCAGGGGATGCAATTCCTTCAGGTTCGCCTCCCTTCCCCCGCAGATGAAAATCGGGGTATCCGGCAGAACGAACCTGAACATCGCGATGATCTTGAGGCAGCGCAGGGGCGTCAGGTTCGCCCCGACCTGAAGGGGCGTTCCGGGAATCGGCACGAGGAAGTTGAGGGGCACCGCGTCCACCGCCAGCTCTGAAAGGGTGCGGGCCAGTTCCAGCACCTGGTCGTCGCTCTCACCGATGCCGAAAATCCCGCCGCTGCAAACCTCCAGGCCCGCCGCCTTGGCAGCGCGGACCGTTTCGAGCCGGTCCTCGTAGCGGTGCGTCGTGCACACGGCCTGGAAGTGGCTCTCCGCGGTCTCCAGGTTGTGGTGGTAGCGGGTCACCCCATTTGCCTTGAGAATCTCGAACTGTCTGGACCCCAGAATGCCCAGGGAGGCGCAGGTCTCCAAGCCCTTGTCCCTGACCTCGGCCAGAGCGGCGGCGATCTTGCTTACCTCCGCGCTGCCGAGTCCCTTTCCCGTGGTGACGATGGAGTAGCGGTGGGTGGGCCCCTTGGCCGCGGCCGCTCCCGGCGTCACGAGACGCTCGTGCTCCAGGAGTTCGTAGGACGGCACATCGGTGGGATAATGCGCGGACTGGGCGCAGAACCGGCAATCCTCGCGGCATCGGCCGGACTTGGCGTTGCAGATGGTGCAAAGGTGCACCTTTCTTCCGAAATAATGCTCCCGGAGGAGATCCGCACCGGCCATCAGCTGGAATACATCCGCTTCCGGAAACCGGGCCAGCTCCCTGTAGGTGTCGAAATCCGGTCGCCCGCCAGCCACGATGGCTTCGGCGACCGCCATGATATGCCTTCTATCCATGATCGCTATCGGTCCTCCCCTCCGCGCCCGCCGTTATCCCAGGCACCCCGAAACAGGTGTGAAATGTCTCCAGCAGACACCCGCCGGTTACTTCCCCCAACGGCGGGATCTGCGCCCGGACCCGGACCCCGCCGAAATGCTCGATGGCCTCCCGGTTCTCCGGGTTCTCGGGCCCGTTCATCACCACCCCCCACACCGTGACCCCCATGCGTGCCAGCTTCTCCAGAGACAGGAGGGTATGGTTGAGGGTGCCAAGGCCGCTCCTGGCAACTAGCAGCACCGGTGCGCCCAGCCGGAGGATCAGGTCCGCCATGGTCTTCTCCCCGTTCAGCGGTACCAGGAGCCCCCCCGCGCCCTCGATGATGAGCCGCCTGCCCCCGGAAGGCCCGGGCGCCCGGATGGCCTCCAGCGCGATCCGGATGCCCTGGCGGGCGGCGGCCGCGTGGGGGGAAAGGGGCGCCTCCAGGCAGTAGGCTTCGGGATGAAAACGGTCCGCCGGAAGCCCCGTTTTTAACCTTATCCAGTCGGTATCGGTCCCCTCCAGGGCACCGCTTTGCACCGGCTTCCAGTAGGAGGCTTCCAAGCCCATCATTAGCAAGGCACTCACCAGGGTCTTTCCCACCCCCGTATCCGTTCCGGTGACAAAGAGGGAATCCGGAAAGTCGCGGGTCACCATCTCTCCCCTTTCCCCTCCCCCAACGCGTCGATCAAGTTCTCGACATGGGCGCGGGTGTGGAGTGCGGTCAGGGTGAGCCGGATGCGCGAGCGCCCCTCCGGCACGGTGGGGGGCCGGATGCCCGTTGCCAGAAACCCCCGCTTCTCCAGGTTTTCAGCCAGGTCCAGAACATCGTCTGCCCCGCCCACCCAGACCGGCACGATCTGGGTGTCCGACGGACCGGTGAACCATCCCCTCTGCCGGAGGGTGGCGCGAAGATAATCGGCGTTGTCACTGATCCGCCGGCGCTCGGCCGCCATCCCCGGCACCAGATCCAGGGCGGCGTCGATGGCCCCCAGGACCTGGGGGGGAAGGGCCGTGGTGTAGATGAACCCCTGGCAACGGTTCACCAGATACTCGCGCATGGCGGCCGAACAGGCGATATAGGCGCCGTAGCTGCCGCATCCCTTGCTGAAGGTGCCCATGGCCACATCCACCGCCTTGCCGGCCGTAAGCCCCATGCCGCCGTGACCCAACACGCCGGTGGCGTGGGCCTCGTCCACATAGAGGATCGCGTTGAAGGTATCGGCCAGATCGACGAGGGCGTCCACATCGCACCGGTCCCCGTCCATGCTGAAGACCGATTCGGTCACGATCAGCACCCGGGAGTGGCCCGCCCCGCGGCTCGCCTCCAGCAGCCGCGCGAGATGGGACAGATCATTGTGACGGAAAATCTCGACCCGGCACCTGGCCAGAAGCGCGCCGCGGACCAGGCTGTTGTGGTTCAATTGATCCGAGAGGATGAGAGACTTCCTGTCCGCCAGGCTCGATATCACCGCCAGGTTTGCCTGGTAGCCGGAGTTCAGGATGAGGGCCGCCTCGGCG
This sequence comes from uncultured Desulfobacterales bacterium, assembly GCA_964407825.1. Lineage (GTDB taxonomy): Bacteria > Desulfobacterota > Desulfobacteria > Desulfobacterales > JAFDDL01 > CAYOXD01. Next base: position 4,170 of record CAYOXD010000001.1, read on the forward strand.
CCCTTTAGCTCGGCCACCTTCCGCTCCAGCGACTCGTAGCAGTCCAGGTTGCCGCAGACGAGGCGCGAGGCGGTGGCACCGGCGCCATAGCGCGCCATGAACGCCGCGGCCCGTTCCCTCAGAAGGGGGTGCCGGGAGAGGCCCAAATAGTCGTTGGAGCAGAAATTGAGAACCGGTTTCCCCTCGAGAATCGTCTCCGGTCCCTCGCCGGCGGCAACGGGCCGCAGGCGCCGGTAGAGCCCCCCCGTCTTTCGCGCCCGTATTTCCGCGTCCATAAAGTCGAATTTGTTCATTGGATCGCCACCACCTCGCCCATCACCCGGGTGAGAGTCTCCAGATCCGCGTCCGAAATAATGTAGGGCGGCATGGTGTACACAAGCCTTCCAAAGGGCCGGATCCATACCCCCCGATCCACGAACTGCCTCTGGATCCGGGCCATATCCACCGGCTGGTGCATCTCCACCACGCCGATGGCCCCCAGGACCCGGACCTCCTTTACCGCCGACAGGGCGGACAGGGGGGAAAGCCCGGCGTCGAGGCGCTTCTCAAGGTGATGGATCCGGCCCTGCCAGTCCGATGCCAGGAGCTTGTCGATGCTGGCCGCGGCCACGGCGCAGGCCAGGGGATTTCCCATAAAGGTCGGGCCATGCATGAAGACGCCGGGCGCCTTCGAGCAGATGCCAGCGGCCACCTCCGCCGTTGTCAGGGTGGCCGCCAGGGTCATCATCCCGCCCGTCAGGGCTTTTCCCAGGCACAGGATGTCCGGTGAGATGCCCGCATGCTCGCAGGCGAAGAGCTTCCCGGTCCGGCCGAAACCGGTGGCGATCTCATCCAGGATCAGCAGCACCCCCTGGGCGTCGCAGAGACGCCGCACCCGCCGGAGGTATTCCGGATGGTAAAAGCGCATGCCGCCGGCCCCTTGGCAGATGGGCTCCAGAATGACGGCCGCGATCTCGTCGGCGTGATCGGACAGGAGGCGCTCGAAGCTCTCCATATCCCCATCGTCCCAGGGATCCCGGAATCCGCACCGGGGCGCGTCGGCAAAATAATGTTTGGGCAAAATCCCGCTGAAAAGCCCGTGCATGCCCGTCACCGGATCGCAGACGGCCATGGCCCCAAAGGTATCCCCGTGGTACCCCGAGCGGATGGTGAGCAGCCGGTGCCTGGCCGGCCGCCCCTTTGCCTGCCAGTACTGAAGGGCCATCTTGATGGCGACCTCCACGGCCACCGACCCGGAATCGCTGAAGAACACCTTCTCCAGGGGCGGCGGCGTCAGTTCAACGAGACGGGCGGCAAGTGCAGTCGCGGGCCGGTGGGTAATGCCGCCGAACATGACGTGGCTGAGGGTCCGGGCCTGGTGGCACAGGGCCGCCACCAGCTCCGGGCAGCGGTAGCCGTGAATGGCGGACCACCAGGAGGCCATTCCGTCGATCAGCTCCCGGCCGTCGGCCAGGGTCAGCCGGACCCCCTCCGCCGATACCACCGGAAACACGGGCAGGGGGTCCACCATGGAGGTATAGGGATGCCAGATATGTTCTCTGTCGAACTCGCGCCAGTTTTCCATTCCCATCCTTTGAGCGGCCTTTCACGTTCCGCTCCACTCTAATCCGGGCTCACGGCAAGTTTCAAGCCCTAAGGGTCCGCGCAAAAATAAATCACGTTTCTCGTTGTCGTTGTCGTTGTCGTTGTCGTAATCGAAAACCAATTTGGATTCGGCAACATACAGCGGGCGATAGTGCGTTTTAGTCGGGATAGTTCAGCGTATTTCGACTACGATTACGCCAACGACAACGATTGCACCCGGGCAGCGCCGACAGGGAGAGCGGTTCACCGGGAGCCGCTGGCCGGCACGCGTACATCTTTACAAACCGGCATGGAGCCACTATAGTTTGGGATGCATGTATGAGTGACCCGGAAGTATCCTGCAGCCGACAGATGCAGCAGCAGCGCCCGAGAGGAATGACGATCGATCATGATATACAATCTCAACGCGGACATGGTGTTGGAAATGGCGGAGGAAATCGAGAAAGACGGCGCCAAATTCTATAAAAATGCCGCAAGACGCCTCACCACCGCCTCCGTCAAGCAGACCCTTCTGGATCTGGCAGCCATGGAGGAGGAGCACGAACATAAATTCGCCCGGATGCGAAAGGAGCTCAGCGAGGAAGAAAAACGCACCGGGGTTTCCAACCTCGACCCGGACATCCAGCGCTACCTCAAGGCCCTTTCCGCCTCCCGGGTGTTCTTTAAAAAGGAAAAACCGGCCGTAAAGGTAACCGAAACGCATTCGGAGGCGGATATCATGAGGGACATATACCGCTCCGCCATCCGCGCCGAGAAGGACTCCATCGTTTTCTACGTGGGTCTTCGGGAGCTTGTCCCCGCCTCCTTCGGCAGGACCTGGATCGATGAGATCATCCAGGAGGAGATGCGCCACATCACCACCCTCAGCGTGGAACTGGCGGAACTGAAGCTGGAAGCGACCACCGGGGAGGGGGAGGCGCACCGCTGACTGTTCACAGTTCACCGCCCCTAAGGCTCCAGCCCGGCGGCCCCCTCGGCCAGCGCCCGCAGCCCCTCGGCGTCCACCAGTCGGATGCGCCGGCCATTGACCCGAATCAGGTCCACTCGGCTCATTCGGGCCAGAATCCTGGAGAGGGTTTCGGGCATCGTCCCCAGCAGACTTGCCAACTGCCCCTTTGAAATGGACAGAGCGACACTGCGGGGGTTTTCCTGCTCCCGTGACAGATAGAGCAGGTAGGAGGCCAGGCGTGCCGGCACCTCCTTGAGGGAAAGGTGCTCGATCTGAACCGCAAACTGACGCAGCCGCATGGACAAAACCGCCAGCATGTTCAACCCCAGGGAGGGATTTTCGGAAACAAGACGCACGAACTCGGATCTCGGGAAAAAGAGAAGCCTGCTGACGGCGATGGCCTCGGCGCTGGCGGGGAAGGGTTTCCCCGTAAAAACGGGCACCTCGCCGAAGGGCTCGCCCGGGCCGAAGATATGGAGGATCTTCTCCTTCCCATCCAGGGAAGACTTGTATATTTTCACCGTTCCGCTTTCGACCACATAGAAACCGTTGCCCGGATCTCCTTCAGAGAAAATCAGTTCCCCTTTGGTATAGTCCTTTTTCAGGCAGATCGCCTCGACCTCGGCCAGATCCGTGCCGGGCAGCCCCTCAAAAAGGGGGATATGCGAAATCAGATCCATCATTATTCCTTTAGTTTTCAAAACATTGTTAAAAAAACCACGTTTCTTGATCTAAGTCAAGGCGCCGATTGCGGAAACCCCATAGGGTAAAGATAAACCTCAACCATTCCATAGCGCAAAGGAGGATCCACTATGTTTTGTTTTCAATGTGAGCAAACAGCAAAGGGGGAAGGCTGCACAAAAATCGGCGTATGCGGGAAAAAGCCCGAAGTGGCCGCGTTGCAGGATCTGCTAATCTATACGGTCAAGGGCCTGAGCCAGGTGGCCCTTGCCGCCATGAAGGCCGGGGTGAGAGAGCCGGCGGTGGACCGCTTCACCTGCGAGGCCATCTTTTCAACCCTCACCAACGTGGATTTCGATCCGGACCGGTTCGTCACCCTGATCCACCAGGGCGTCACCCTCAGGGACCAGCTGAAGGAAAAAGTGGCGGCCGCCGGCGGGGAGACGGCCTTTGCCGCCGGGCCGGCCAGCTTCAAGCCCGAGGCCGGCCGCGAGGCCCTGGTGACCCAGGGCGAGACCGTGGGCGTCAAGTCGGACCCCGATGCGAACCCGGATATCCTCTCTCTCCAGCAGCTTCTGATATACGGAGTCAAGGGCGTAGCCGCCTATGCCGACCATGCCGCGATCCTGGGGCAGTCCGATGAGGCCGTCTACGACTTTATCTACGAGGCCCTGGCCGCCACCCTGGATCCCGGCCTGGGGGCCGATGAACTGGTGGGCCTGGCCATGAAGTGCGGTCAGATCAACCTGCGGGCCATGGAGCTGCTGGACGCAGGCAACACCGGCACCTACGGCCATCCGGTCCCCACCCCCGTGCCCCTCGGCGCCAAGAAGGGAAAGGCCCTTCTGGTGTCCGGCCACGATCTGAGAGACCTCGAGATGATTCTCCAGCAGACCGAGGGCAAGGGCATCCATGTCTACACCCACGGTGAGATGCTGCCCTGTCATGGCTACCCCGGGCTGAAGAAATATTCCCACCTCTACGGCCACTATGGCACCGCCTGGCAGAACCAGGCCAAGGAGTTCGCCCAGTTCCCGGGGGCCATCATCATGACCACCAACTGCATCCAGAAACCCCAGGAGATCTACGCGGACAATATCTTCACCACGGGGCTCGTGGGCTGGCCGGGCCTGCACCACATTGCCGACAAGGACTTCACCCCCGCCATCGAGCGGGCCCTGGCGCTTCCGGGGTTCCCGGAGGATGTGGCGGGCAAGACCGTCATGACCGGCTTTGCCCGCAACGCCATCATGGAGGTGGCCGGCACGGTCATCGAGGCGGTGAAGAACAAGGCCATCCGTCACTTCTTCCTGGTGGGCGGCTGCGACGGCGCCAAGCCGGGCCGCAACTACTATACGGAGCTGGTGGAAAAGGTCCCCAAGGACTGCGTGGTGCTGACCCTGGCCTGCGGCAAGTTCCGGTTCTTCGACAAGGACCTGGGTGACATCGGCGGCATCCCCCGGCTTCTGGACGTGGGACAGTGCAACGACGCCTATTCCGCCGTCCAGATCGCCCTGGCCCTGGCGGGCGCCTTCAACTGCGGGGTGAACGATCTGCCCCTGTCCCTGATCCTGTCCTGGTACGAGCAGAAGGCCTGCGCCATCCTGCTGACGCTCCTCTACCTGGGGGTCAAGGACATCCGGCTGGGGCCGTCCCTGCCGGCCTTTATCTCCCCCAACGTGCTCAAGGTGCTGGTGGAGAAGTTCAACATCATGCCCATCACGACGCCTGAGGAGGATTTGAAGGCTGTCTTGGGGTAGGGAGCGCAAACCGTAAACGAGTACAGTGGACGGTGAAGTGTTTTCGGGTGGCCGGGAATCGGCCATCAGACAGTGCCAATCGGTGGTGGACGGTCCTGGACTGGGACCGTCCAGCGCCGGCGGCGCTAAGGTTGGAGGAAAGGTATCATGAAATGTCCGGGTCAAGACAGTCGGTATTGGAAGCAGGATGCCATTTTCGAGGTCCCCTGTCCCAAATGCGGGGCGACGGTGGAGTTTTTCAAGGACGACACCGCACGCAAATGCCCGGGATGCGGCCACCGGTTCATCAACCCCAACATGGATTTCGGCTGCGCCTCCTACTGTGAGCATGCCGAGCAGTGCCTGGGGACCCTGCCGCCGGAGCTGCTGGCCCAGAAGGAGGACCTGCTGAAGGATCGCGTGGCCATCGAGATGAAACGCACCTTCAAGACGGATTTCAAGCGCATCGGCCATGCCATGCGCGTGGCGCGGCACGCCGAGCGCATCGGAAAGGCCGAGGGGGCAAATCTGGGCGTCATCCTCTGCGCCGCCTACCTGCACGACATCGGCATCCATGCCGCGGAAAAGAAGCACAACAGCAACGCGCCCAAGTACCAGGAACTCGAGGGCCCGCCCATCGCCAGGACCATCCTGGAAAAACTCGGGGCCACCGGACGGATCGTAACGGAGGTGTGCGACATCGTCGGCCACCACCACCATCCCCGGCCCGAGGAAACCCTCAACTTCAAGGTAATCTTCGATGCGGACCTCATCGCCAACCTGGAGGACGACCTGCGGGAGGCCCCCATCGCGCCGGACCGGCTGGCCCGGATCCTGGAAAAGTCTCTCTTTACCCGTACGGCCCGGGGCTATTCCCGGGAGATCTTCAGCCTCACCGGTGAAACGCCGGATGAGACGCAACCAACCGCGTGAATCGCGAAGGGCAGGTGACCCATGAAAGTAAAACGGAAAATCATCAAAATAGACGAAGAACGCTGTGACGGCTGCGGACAATGCGCCATCGCCTGCGCCGAGGGAAGCCTCGAGATCATCGACGGAAAGGCCCGGGTGATCTCCGAGAATCTCTGCGACGGCCTGGGCGCCTGCATCGGTGAATGCCCCAACGACGCCCTGGAGATCATCGAGCGCGAAGCAGAAGAATTCGACGAAGAGGCCGTTGAAAAGCACCTCGCGGGAACGGGCCGCCAGGAGACCGAATCCGAACCCATGGCCTGCGGGTGCCCCTCCGCCAACATCGTGGACTTCAGAAAGGCACCCGACAGCCAGACCCCGGTGGAGACGCTCGACACCGAACGGGTGGACGCATCGGCTCTCTCCCACTGGCCGGTGAAAATCCGCCTGGTGCCGTCCAACGCTCCCTTTTTAAAAGATGCCGATCTGCTGGTGCTGGCCGACTGCGTGCCGGCGGCCTACCCGGACCTGCACCAGAAACTGCTGAAGGGTCGGGCGGTCATGATGGGATGCCCCAAATTCGACCAGGTCCAGGAGTATGTGGACAAGTTCGAAAAGATCTGCCGGCATTCGGGCGTAAAACGCATCACCACCGTCATCATGGACGTTCCCTGCTGCTCGGGCCTTCACACCATCGTGCGCCGGGGCCTTGCCGCCTCGGGCGCCCAGATCCCCCTCGAGGAGGTGGTCATCGACCGCCGGGGCGCCATCGTCCAGCACTGCAAGGTGGCATAGAAAGCGCCGGACGGAACCGGGCCATGAACTCCCGACGGCTTCCTCCTCCGGTGCTCCGGGCGTTTAAAGAGAGCACCGGATCCGCTGTATTCCTCCTTTCCGAGAGGTTGCTTATCGCCATTCACTGCCATATCTTCTTCGTGCTCTTCACGACCGGGTTTAATGAACCTTGTTCAGTTAGAATCGCTGCCACCTGCTTGCCATTTCTTGACATGAGGGCGCTTTGGCCTTAAATAGGAATCCTTTGTGTATACCATTGTGAACTTGCCATGGTTAACTTCCGGCCGGAGCAGCGCCCTTTGGGGGACGCGTGGCGCGGTCATGAATCGAAACCCCTGGCGGAATCCAAGGAAGTGCGGTTTTCGCCAAGAGAAGATATGCTGGCTATCTGATGAAAAAACAATCCAAACTGGACGCCATCCGGAATATCGGCATCATTGCCCATATCGATGCGGGAAAGACCACCGTCACCGAGAGGATCCTCTTTTATACGGGCCGCTCCCACAAACTGGGGGAGGTCCATGACGGCGAGGCCATCATGGACTGGATGGTCGATGAGCAGGAACGCGGCATCACCATCACCTCGGCCGTAACCACCTGCCAGTGGCGCAACAACACCATCCAGATCATCGACACCCCCGGGCACGTGGATTTTACCATCGAGGTGGAAAGGTCCCTCCGGGTGCTGGACGGCGCGGTGGGGGTCTTTTGCGCCGTGGGCGGGGTGGAACCCCAGTCCGAGACCGTTTGGCGACAGGCGGACCGGTACAAGGTCCCCAAGATAGCCTTCGTGAACAAGCTGGACCGCATCGGTGCCGATTTTTTCGGTACCGTGGACATGATGGTCTCCCGGCTCCACGCGACCCCCCTGATTCTCCAGTTGCCCGTAGGCGCGGAGGAAAAATTCAGGGGCGTCATCGATCTGATCGAGATGAAGCAGATCGTATGGGATGACGACACCCTGGGCGCCTCCTACGGCGAATCGGAAATCGAGCCGGATCTTCTGGAAACGGCCCGGACCTACCGGGAGAAGTTGGTGGAAACCCTGGCCGAATCCGATGACGAAATCATGGAGGCCTACCTTTCCGAGATCCCCATCGACGCCGATCAGATCCGGGCCGCCATCCGCAAGGCCACCATCTCCCTCAAGCTGGTGCCCGTCCTGTGCGGCAGCGCCCTCAAGAACAAGGGAGTCCAGCCGCTGCTCGATGCCATCACCCGGTTTCTGCCCGGCCCGGCGGACGTGCCCCCCATCCAGGGAATTCACCCTGAGTCGGGCGAGCCCATCCCCTGTCTCCCCAGGGAGAAAGACCCCCTGGTGGCCCTGATTTTCAAGGTGTCCATGATCGAGGGCCGCCGTCTGTCCTTTGTACGCGTCTACAGCGGCACCCTGAAGGCCGGCGAAGAGGTCTACACCCCCTCCCTTCAGAAAAAGGAGAAGCTCTCGCGCATCCTGCTGATGCACGCCAACAAACGTGAACGGGTGGACCAGGTGGGACCGGGCAGCATCGTGGGCGTTGTGGGACTCAAGACCTCCGGCACCGGCGACACCCTCTGCCATCCGGATCATCCGGTGCTCCTTGAAAAGATCGAGTTTTACGAACCGGTCATCTCGGTTGCCATCGAGCCCAAAACCCATTCGGATCAGGAAAAGCTCGAAGAGGTGCTCCAAAAATTCCTGGTGGAGGATCCCACCCTCCGGGTACGCACAGATGAGGATACGGGCCAGACGATCCTCTCGGGCATGGGCGAACTTCACCTGGACATCATCCTCAGCCGCATGAACCGGGAATTCAACACCCATGTGAACGTGGGAAAACCGCAGGTGGTCTACCGCGAAACCATCTCCAGGCCGGGCTCGGGAACGGCCCTATTCGACAAGGAGGTGGCAGGGCAGCAGCATTTCGCGGAGGTCAGCCTCAGCCTCTCTCCGACCAAGAGGGGAACGGGGAACAGTTTCCGATCCGCGGCACCCGAAGGGAGCGTCCCGGACATTTTCATCCCCGCCATCGAAAAGGGCGTCATGGAATCCCTGGAGAGCGGCACCCTCATGGGCTACCCGGTGGTGGACGTCGAGGCGATCCTTACCGGCGGAAGCAGCCGGGAATCGGTCTCCACGGAACTGGCCTTCACGGTCAGCGCCTCCATGGCCTGCCGCCAGGCCCTCGGCGACGCCGAGCCCTTTCTCCTGGACCCCATCATGTCCGTCGAAATCTTCGTGCCCGACACATTCATGGGCGAGGTTATCGGGGATTTGAACGCGCGGGGCGGAAAGATCGAATCGATTTCAGCGAAATCGGGACTTCAGATCATCAAGGCCGTGGTGCCCCTGGCACGCATGTTCGGCTATTCCACGGTCCTTCGATCCGCCTCCCAGGGACGGGGGACCTTCACCATGCAGTTCTCACACTTCGACCGAATTTAGCCATTCCCCTTTTTCGGGGGCCGATGTTTCTTTTTCTTGTCCATGCTGTCCAGCGCCTCTTGGATCTTGTTCCGGATCTCGCTGTTGGAGGCCTTTGAAAGGGCGCGTTTCAGGTGGAAGAGGGCCTCCTGCCGCATCCCCTCCTCCTTGTAATACAGCCCCAGATTGTAGTGGGCCTCGTCCAGGATATTGAGCTTGCCGTAGACCTCACCCAGGTAATAGCGCGCTTTGGCATATCCGGGATTGGTGGCCACCAGCTGTTTGAAGGTCCCCAGGGCGGTCCGGTTCCGGCCCATCTCCATCTGGACTCGCCCCAGGTAGAAAATCCGGAGAGGGTCTATATCGGCGGGCGCCGGGTTGTTCAAGAGCCTGCGGGCCGCGTCGTACCGGCCATCCAGGAAATAGGCTTCCGCCAGATCGACCGGCAGGTAGGGATCAAAGGCGCGTAGCTCAAGGGCCCGTTTGTACTCGGCAATGGCCTGATCGTATTGACCCGCCCGGGCGAGGGCCAGGGCATACCCGTAATGGCTGAAGAAACTGTCCGGATGTTCCCGGATCTGCGCCTTGAATTGCCGCAGGGCCAGGTCATTGTCCATATACAGGGCCATCACCCGCGTTTTGATCCGGTCGAACTCGAAATCGCCGCCATAGTGGGGCTTGACGCCCGGCTCGTTCTGAGCGATCCAATTGCTGATATACGCGATACGCGCATCTGTTCCCGGATGGGTGGTCAGGTAGCTGGGCACCTCATTGGACCCGAACCACTCCTTGGCGCGGATCTTTTTCAGGGCGTTCAAAAGCCCTTGGGCGGTGTAGCCGGCCTTGTACAGCATTGGCAGCCCAGTCTTGTCCGCCTGGCGCTCATCCGCGCGGCTGAAGGCCAGGGAGGCCGTCTGCCCGGCCGCCATGGAACCGACGGTCAGGGCGCTGGCAGCGGAACCGCCGCCCCCCATCACCCCCAGAAGGATGCCGGCCACCACACCGGCCAACGTGGCGGCCTCCAGTTTGCCGGACTGATCGATTTTCTTGGAGATATGGCGACACACCACGTGGGAGATTTCATGAGCGAGAATCCCGGCCAGTTCGTTTTCATTGTCCAGCGCGGCCAGCAGGCCGCTGTTAATGAAGATATAGCCACCGGGGCCGGCAAAGGCGTTATAAACATCTTGCTTTATGACGTTGAAATGGTATTGGAACGGCTGGGGCAAAAATCCGGCCAGGACCCGGTTTCCGACCCGGTTCACATAGGCCTTGATCTCGGGATCATCGACGATCTGGTATCGCTGTTTCACGGCCTTGAGGAATTCCTTGGCCAGCTTGTCCTCCGCCTTGATGGAAATGGCTTGGGCATTGGAAACCGCCACCGTCAGCACCAGGGAAAGAACAAGAACCAAGAACCGCCCTGTTTTTCGTATCCGTATCATACGAGCTCCTGCTCCTATAGGTTTCCCCTTGCTATATTTGACATGGGCTATCTTTTCAAACAATATTTTTTATGTTAGGAAATCCGGGTTATGGCGGATAAATACTGTATCGCAAATCAAAAGGGAGGGGTTGGTAAGACCACGACGGCCATCAACCTGGCCGCTGCCCTGGCCCTGTCCAACAAGAAAACGCTTCTGGTGGACTGCGACCCCCAGGCCAATGCCACCACGGGCCTGGGCATTGACAAAAACGCCATCACCCAGAGCCTCTATCATGGCATGATCGGCCAGTCCGATGCCATGAATCTGATCGTCGATACGGAGATCGACACCCTCAAGGTCATTCCCGCTCGGGTGGAGCTGATCGGTTTCGAGGTGGAAATGATGGGCGACCCCCATCGGGAAAGCGTGCTGAAGCAACTCCTGGAATCCGTCGACAGCCACTTCGACTTCATCTTCCTTGATTGCCCCCCCTCCCTGAGCCTCCTGACCATCAACGCCATGACCGCCGCCGATTATCTGCTCATTCCCCTTCAGTGCGAGTTCTATGCCCTGGAAGGCCTGAGCCAGCTGATCCAGACCGTCAAGCGCATCAAGGGGGGGCTCAATCCAGGGCTCAAAATATCCGGAATCCTGCTGGCCATGTATGACAAGCGCACCAACCTGGCCCAGCAGGTGGCGGAAGACGCCGGGGACTTCTTCAAGGACCTGGTGTTCAGAACCGTGGTGCCGAGGAACGTCCGGCTCGGTGAAGCCCCCAGCTTCGGCAAGCCGATCATGCTCTACGACGCCTCTTCGGTGGGTGCCCGAAGCTATCAGGCGCTGGCCGAGGAAATTCTGGAGAAAAAATAAGAAAAAGGTATCCAATGGGCGCAAACATCGACAAGCCACGGGAGCGGGATTCCAAGAAAAAACGCAAGCTGGCGCTGGGCCGGGGTCTAGAATCACTCCTTCCCATGGATGCCCCCCTGGCGGAGAGGCGGGAGGCGGACAGGGGCGACTATTTTCTTTGCGATATCGAACTGATCCGGCCCAACCGCTACCAACCTCGTCAGCGCTTCCAGGACGAGCAGCTGGCGGAGCTGAGCGAGTCCATCCGGGAGCAGGGCATCCTGCAGCCCCTTGTGGTGAGACGCGACGGCCTCGGCTACGAGCTGGTAGCAGGGGAACGCCGGTTGCGCGCCTCGAAGCTGGCCGACCTGGACAGGGTGCCCGTCGTCGTCAAGGACATTACGGATGAGGCGCTGCTGCTGCTGTCCATTATCGAAAACATCCAGCGGGAGGATCTGAATCCCCTGGAGGAGGCCGAGGCCTATCACCTGCTCATGACGGAGTTCGGCCTGACCCAGGAGGAAGCCGCCAGCCGGGTGGGAAAAAGCAGGCCGGCTGTGGCCAACTCCCTTCGGCTTCGCCATCTGCCGGAACCCATAAAGGAAAGCATCCTGGATGACCGGCTGAGCATGGGGCATGCCCGGGCGCTGCTGGGGGCCCCCTCCCATGCCCAGCAGCTTGCCGTTTGGAAGGCCGTGGTCGCCAGGGGCCTATCCGTCCGTCAAACGGAGGCCTTGATCCGGCGCTTGAAAAAAGAGGGGAAACCGGCTCCCGAAACCCCCTCACCGTCCGGGGATATTCACCTGACGGGCCTGGCCGAGGAGCTGAGTCGTCGGCTCGGCACCCGGGTCCACATCCACCGGAAAGGGAAAAAGGGACGGGTCGAAATCGAATTTTTCAGCGACGACGACTTGAATCGCTTGCTGGACCTGTTGCAGGGGCGGTAACATCAGTGAGGCTGCAGCGCTGACCTGGGCACCCGGCTGAGAGGAAGCAGATCGCACTGTCATGTCCATGCACATTATCATAGATGGCTACAACCTGATCCGCCAGTCGCACCGGCTGAGCGCCCTTGATCGCAGAGCGCTGCAGATGGGACGGGAGGCCCTGCTGGACACCCTGGCCGCATACAAGAAAAAGGCATCCCACACCATCACGGTGGTATTCGACGGGGTGGGGGCTCCCGATTTTGTCCATCATCGGGACAAAATCCAGGGCATCAATGTTACTTACTCCCACCAGGGGGAATCCGCAGATGCGGTGATCCGGCAAATGGTTGCACGGAAACGGGAAAAGGCGCTGGTGGTCAGCTCCGACCGGGAGGTCGTACAATTTGCCTCGGCAAACGGCGCGGCCACCATCAGCTCACCGGAATTCGAATTCCGCGTAACCGAGGCCCTGTACGACGACATGGACCCGGTCGAGGGACAGGAGGAGACCGGGTGGCGCCCCACCACGCGCAAGAAGGGCCCAAGCCGGCGCCTCTCCAAAAAGGAACGCCGAAACCGGCAGAAAATAAGAAAACTATAATCTGACATGAAACGCATCATCGTCATGGACGGTCAGGGCGGCGGCATCGGCAGCGCCATTATTCGCAGACTCAAGGCACACTACGGCGAATCGATGGAGATCATCGCCCTGGGGACAAACGCCATCGCAACCGCCCAGATGCTCAAGGCGGGCGCCAACCGGGGGGCATCCGGTGAGAATGCCATTGTGCTCACCACACGGGAGGCGGAGCTGCTTATCGGCCCCATCGCCATCGCCCTGCCCCATGCCATGATGGGGGAACTCACCCCGAAGATGGCCGAGGCAGTGGTCCTGAGTCCGGCCAAAAAGCTCTTGATTCCGCTGACCCAGGAAAACCTGGCAGTGGTCGGCGCACCGTCCCTGCCGCTGCCGCACTTGATCGATATGATGATCCAGCAGTACATGGCTGAATCAGCAGATTCCGCAGAACAAGGAGGTCCAACCCATGTGTGAAGCCAATGCCTATATGGTGGCAGGAGAAAGCCAGGAACTGGTAATGGAGGCGGTCGATACCATCATCCCGGATCCAGGTGGAATCCGGCTTACGAGTATTTTCGGAGACCAGAAAATCCTGAAGGCCAAAATCCATTCCCTCTCCCTGGTGGACCATAAAATCTTTCTCGAAAAAGAAGGCTGAAAATCCCCCTCTTATCCGTAGCGCTGGGTTTTGGCTTTATCGAGGACCCTGCGGACCATGCCGGCCATCTCCAGCTTGGCAATGGGCTTTATCAGGCAACCATCGATGCCTGTGGCCGTCGCCCTTTCTGGTGTCAGTTCGGCGCCGAAGCCGGTGCATAGGATTACAGGCACCGCCGGATTGGCCACCTTGATACTCTCGGCAAGTTCCAGCCCCGTCATCTGGGGCATGCTCATGTCGGTTATCACCAGATCGAAGCGCCGGGGTTCCCTCAGGAACCGCTCCAAAGCGGCCAGGGGACTCAAATCGGCTTCCACCGTGTAGCCCAGGCGCGTCAACATCACGCGGGCCATCTCCACAATAGCTTTCTCGTCATCCACCAGGAGGATGGTTTCATCGCCGAACTCCAACTGGATCAACTCTTCGGTTTCCACGACGGCAGGTGCAACGCAGACGGGGAAATAGGCGGAGAAGACGGCCCCATTTCCCGGCTCACTGCTGACCGATACCCCGCCCCCGTGACTCTTGACGATCCCCTGAACAACGGCAAGCCCGAGGCCCGTGCCCTTTCCGATCGACTTGGTGGTGAAGTAGGGGTCGAATACGCGGTCCATGACGGCCGGATCGATGCCCGGACCGGTATCGGAAACCGTCAGCTGAATATAGCGACCCGGATTCAATTCCGGGGGAAGTTCCCGGGCACCCGCCTCGGCAGTGACATTTTGCAGCCGAACGGTGATGGCGCCACCGGTCATCTCCATGGCCTGGGCCGCATTGCTGCATAAATTCATCAGGACCTGGTAGATAAAGGTCGGTTCGGAAAGGATTTGATCCTCGACCGCCTGCAGCGAATACTTGAGATCGATATACGCCGGAATCGCCGCCCGAATCAATCGCACCGCCTCCTCGAGGACCGGTACCAGGCAAATGGGCCTGGGGCAATGTTCGGTCTTTCGGCAGAAGGTGAGCAGCTGCCGAACGATGTCCTGTCCGCGCAGGGCGGCTTTGAGAATCTCCGCAAGGTAATGACCGGCCGGATTCAGGTCATTGTCACCCTCCAGGGCGAGCTCGCAGTTGCCGGTGATAATACCGAGGATGTTGTTGAAATCATGCGCGATGCCACCTGTGAGGGTTCCGATGGCCTCCATTTTCTGGGCCTGCTGCAGCTCGATCTGCAACCGCTTCTGTTCGGTCAGGTCAATATCCAGGCAATACATCTCCGTTTCCTTGTACTTGTTCGGGATGGCCACGTGGGAAGACAGAACCGGCACGCGGGAGCCATCCTTGCGTTGCAGGGAAAACTCGCCGGGAGGCGGCATTTCGCCGGTTTCGGCGCCATGCCGGATGATCTCGGTCACCTTCTCGCGCATCTCCTCGGGGATAATGAGATCCAGGAGGTTTTTCCCAATGGCCTCCTCCGGGGTATACCCATAGGTTCCAGCGTTGGCCTTGTTCCAATAATGAACGGTGCCATCCGGATAATAGCCCTGAATGGCGATGGGCGCCTCCTCGACCAGTCTGCGAAAGCGCTCTTCGCTCTGCCTCAGGGACAGCTCGGCCCTTTGGCGTTCGGAAATGTCACCGTACCTTTCCTCGCACTTCTCTGCGTCGCGCTTGAGCCGGGAAACCTCCTCCTCTAACCGCGCCACCTGAGCTTCCAGCTCTTGGTAAGAAAGCCGTTTTTTCAAACAATCAGCCCTTCCTTTTCGAGGGATTTCCAAAAACCGGTTCGGTCCCCTCCATCAACCGCCGGATATTCGCCCCATGACGAAAAAAGATCAGAATAGCCATCAACAGGGCGGATGCGGTAAAATAACCCGAGCGGCTCCACAGAAACACCGCGACGGGCAGGACCGCCGCAGCGGCAAGGGAACCGGCGGAAACACGCCGACTCCCTCCAAAAACCAGACAGAAGGCAAGGAAGGAACACAGGCAGGCCGCAGGCGACATGACCAGGAAACATCCAAATGCAGTGGCAACGCCCTTCCCGCCGGTTCTGAACCTCAGGTATATGGGGAATAGATGTCCCAGGAAGGCTGCCGTGGCCGCCACCCCCATAAGCGCCTGGCCCGAAGGCCCGGTGGTGCCCATCCACGCTCCGGCGACATAAACCGGCAGGGCACCCTTGAGCATATCCAGCGCAAGGGTCGCGATGCCCAGCGACCTTCCTGCCAGCCGAGCCACATTGGTGGCACCGATGTTGCCACTGCCAAGACATCGAATATCCGCATCACCGCGCCATCGGGTCAAGACAAGGCCCCAGGGCACGGCCCCCAGGAGGTAGGCCGTCACTGTCAAGGCACCTGCAAGGGCAACCGGTGGTAGTGGAAGATTCACCGGCCCCATGATGTCGTGATCCTTCCCATGGTGCGTCCTGAATCCCCCCCTTGAAGTCGAAATATTGCCAGGGCCATGTTCTATTTCTTTAGTGAAAAATGGGCATCAAATCAAGGGGATGTTGACTTTTCATGCTTTAGCGTGTATAAATGGTTAAAATAACAGAAAGACATCGGTGACATGAGAACCGGCGGCCGCATAAAGGGCCTCCAGCCAAGCCCTATCTGGAGCGGGCACCATGACTGAGCAGAACATAGCCAGGACCGCATGTCCCAATTGCAGCACCAGCTACAAGCTGGCCGCCCCTGATCTAATAGGCAAAACGGTCACCTGCAAGCGCTGCGGTACCCGATTCGAAGCCACTCCGGGCAACCACCGGAGGACCTACCCCCTCATTGGCAAGCTGGCCATTCGCTACGGGCTCATTGGCCAGGATCAACTCGAGTCCGCCTTGGCCTATCAGGCGGCCCACTCAGCCTCCAGCCCGGAAATGGATCTTCGTGATATCTTCCTTGAAAAGGGTTTCATCAACGACCAACAGCGCAATATGCTCCACCTGGTGGAAAAGTACTGGCAGGTGAGCCAACTGGGCAAGGGATTTTGCAGGCTCGCCCTGGCCCGGAATCTCATCAGCAAGGAGGATGCCAGGGAGGTTGTTCGTTCCCAATCCGAAAGATTCAAAAGGCACAAGACGATCCATCGCATCGCCGATCTGCTGGTGGAGACCGGGAAAATAACACCGGCCCAGCGCGATACGGTGCTCGAACTCCAGGGCCGCCTGGGCCGCACCGCCGCTATCGGCGAGAAAAAGAAAGCAGCAGAAGTAGCACCGGCGCCCCCCGCCGATCCCGTATCGCCCCTGTTCGAGCCCCCATCGTCTGCCGAAGCCCTCTGGACCGAGGAGACACTGCCGATGACAGGTGCCGACAACCGGCTTGAACCGGAGGAGACTCAGCCGATGGCAGGTGCCGACAACCGGCTTGAACCGGAGGA
>CAYOXD010000001.1:21106-117071 GCA_964407825.1 uncultured Desulfobacterales bacterium
AACCGGAGGAGACTCAGCCGATGGCAGGTGCCGGCAACCGGCTTGAACCGGAGGAAACTCAGCCGAGGGCAGGTGCCGGCAACCGGCTTGAACCGGAGGAGACTCAGCCGAGGGCAGGTGCCGGCAACCGGCTTGAACCGGAGGAGACTCAGCCGAGGGCAGGTGCCGGCAACCGGCTTGA
Organism: uncultured Desulfobacterales bacterium; assembly: GCA_964407825.1. Lineage (GTDB taxonomy): Bacteria > Desulfobacterota > Desulfobacteria > Desulfobacterales > JAFDDL01 > CAYOXD01. Next base: position 21,288 of record CAYOXD010000001.1, read on the forward strand.
ACTGGTGGTGGCCGAGGACGGCATGACCGCCACTTTGCAGCCGGTGGAAGGGGGGGCGGCGACCAACACGCTGGAATACGTCCAGAACCTTCTGGCCAATGCCGGCATCACCACCGGCATCCTTGCCGATGAGCGCATCGTTTCATACCTGAAAACGGATGCGCTCTACGGCAAACCGCTCCAAGTGGCCCGGGGGACCCCCCCCGAACCCGGAGCGGACGCGAAGCTCACCCACCATTATGAAACCCATCAACAGGTGGGGAAAGTCCTCGCCGGAGGCAATATCGACTACCGGGAAAGGGGCGAAATCCCCCATGTCAAGAAGGGGGATCTGCTCATCGAAAAAACCCCCCTGAAACCGAGCCAGCCGGGGCTGGACATCTTCGGCCACTCCATTTCAGTGCCCCCCACCGCCGATGTGAAGCTTCGAAGCGGGGCCGGGACCATGGTATCCGAGGACGGCCTCCAGCTCATCGCCCTTATCGACGGGCAGCCCAAAATGACCTTCGGAGGACGCCTGTCCGTGCTGAGCGAGCTGAAAATCGACGGGGATGTGGACCTGAAAACGGGACATATCAACTTTGAAGGCCACATCGTGGTCACCGGCTGCGTTCAGTCCGGATTCCGGGTGCGGGGCCACAGCCTCACGGCCAAGGAAATCACGGGGGCCCAAGTCCGGGTCACGGGGGACGTTACCGTCACCGGCGGCATCATCGGCGCGGACATCAACTGCCAGGCAAATATCGAGGCCAGATACATTAAAAACAGTCGGGTCTCCGCCTTCGGAGATATCCGCGTTTCCAAGGAAATAACCGACTCCACCATCGAAACCAGCGGTGCCTGCCGGGTTGAAACCGGCAAGATCATCACCAGCACCCTTTCGGCAAAGCAGGGGATCCACTGCAAGGAGATGGGGACCGATGTCTCTTCCCCCTGCCGTCTGGCGGTAGGGGTGGATGCCCATATTGAACGGGAGCTCCAGGGCATCCAGGATGCCATCGCCAGGCGCAACACGAAGCTGGACCAACTGAAAGCCCGACGGACCGCCGTGGATATCGACAAACAATCCCTTGACCAGAGACTCATCCAGCTGGCGCAGGTCCAGGATCGCTCCCTGGTAGAGCAGCGCGAGGTCCAGGAAGGCCTGGAGCACCTGAAGAACAGTGCGCCGGCCGAGGCGGTTCAGGACGCTGAAAACCGCATCAAGGAACTCGGTCAACGGGCAAGGGACGCCGAGGCCACCCTCACCGAGCTCTTTGACACCCAGGATGAAGTCGACCGGAAATTGGCGAACCTGGAGGATCAAATACGCCCCCTTCGCGACGAAATCGAGGAGCTTTTGGATGAGAAGCGCGGCATCGAGGAATGGGCCAAGAACTGCAAATCCGTTGCCGCGGTCAGTGTCAGCGGACCGATCTATGTGGGAACCATCGTGGCCGGCGTCCATACCCAGCTGCGGCTCGCCGATACCTGCCGCCACGTTCGAATCCAGGAGGTCAAGATCACCGACCCGGATGCGACGAGCGACTGGGAGATGCGCATCAATCCGTTTCGGTAGTTCGTGTCCATCCAGAAATGGCCAATTTGCCCGATATCTGGATGGACACTAGTTAGAAGGTCCCCAGCTCGATGGCGCTGAGGATTTCCTTTGCCTCCTTGAAATCGGGGGCCCTTTTCAGGGCTTCGGTGAAATAGAGCTTGGCCTTACCCGGGTCGTTCAGGTCCAGGTGAAGCCGGCCCATGTTGTAGTAGATATGGGGGGAATCGGGATGGATCCTGAGCGCTTTCTGGTAGTGTTTCAGGGCGGCGGCAAATTCCCCCTTCTTCCGGTATAGCACCCCAAGGCTGTTGTATACGTTGACTGTGTCCGGGTTAATTTCCATGATCTCATTCAGGATTTCCTCGGCGTCCTCGACCTTTTCCCGAGTCATGTAAATGTCGGCCGCCTTCTGAAGCGCCGTCTCGGCCTCCTTTTTCCGCCCCAGCTGCTGGTAGGCCCGCCCCATGGCCTCGTATGCCTTGGCAAAAAGCCGGTCCAGTTGGGTAGCCTTACGAAAGGCGATAATAGCCTCGCCGTATTTTTCCTGTGAGGTCTTGATATAGCCGATGTTGTAGTATACCTCTGCGCTGTCACCCTGTTCCACCATGGTCTCGAACACGCCCAGGGCCGACTCATACTCATTGCTCTCGATCAGCTTGAGTCCCCTGTCCAGTGTCTGCCGTGTGTGAACCACCTCCGGGGCCTCTTCCGGTTCGGTTCCGATCGTCTCCATCTTTTGTCTGAAATTCTTCACATCGATGGGCTTGACAATCAGGCCGGTCACCCCCTCCCTTCCGGCCATGACCACCTTCACCTTGGTAAAGGCCGAGTGGGTCAGGAAAAACGCAATATTGTAGAGACGATCATGCTCCCTTGCCTTTTTCAGTAATTCCAGCCCCCCCATCCCCGGCATTTCCATTTCCGCTATGACACAGTCATAGCGCCGGAACCGGAGCATCCGCCAAGCCTCATCTCCCTGCCGGGTCTCCTCTATCTCCTGAAAGCCGAAATACTTCAAGGCATCCTGAAGGTCTCTCAACGCCCAGGTATTGTCATCCACGAGTAAAAAGGCCTTTGTTTTCATGGAGTCCTCATCCGTCCCTTCGAAATCTCGCCGGAGGCGCCTCCGGAACCGCCGGCTCCTGATGACGGTCTTTCAGAGATAAACGTACCATAGCACAGGTAACGATCCGAAAACCAGGGATCGGCGATTCGAACGGAACCAGGTTCATTAACCCCGGCCGCGCCAAACCAACGCCCCGGGGTCTCAAACGCAAAAGCAGCCGATCCCTGTGAGCGGCATTGAAATTTTGGACTGCCATCGCAGCACATGAGTGGGACCCATCAGATCAAATCCAGCAGGGGGGGATCCTCCCCCGTATCCAACGCCCCCGTGCCGCCGGGACCGGCCACCTGTTCCCTGAGCGAGGTCAGGGCCATTTCCATCATGCCGGAAAAGGCCTCATCCGGTCGGTCCATGAGTTGAAACACCCTGTATAAAGGGGGCGGGCCGGAGGTCTCGATGAGATATTTGGAAAGATGCTCTGTCAGCCTATCGCAAAGAGCGGCTCTATCCGGCAGGGGGGGGAGAGCCGGAGCCTCGAAAAAAAATTCCCCCCACGAGTTGACGGCCAGAAATTCCGTCCTGGGCATCGGCTGATCGCCGGACCGGGGGGCAGGGCGAAACAGGACAGCGATCTTCTCCCACCGGGTCGGCCCCGCCAGCCCCTCGGCGGTTGCAGACAGTGGGGAAAGGAATCGATGGACCTCCCGGATGAGCCTGCGGATCCGACCCGGTCCCAGACCCAGCCGATCCAGCCGGCAACTCAAAAATCCGCCTTCAGGTGGATAAAGCCCGTTGATCAGGAGCCACCCCATGGCACCCAACAGCCCGGGGGCTTGAAAAACCAGGCTGTCCGGCCCGTCTTCCGGTCTGTGGAAAACCGTCCAGCATGCCTCCCCTCCCCCGGGCGCCGGATGACCTCGCAGCTCCAGGGACACGCCATCGACGTGTGTGCGAAAATACGCCGAGCATCGGGGCAGCTTGCCGGGCTTTCTTTTGAGAGCGGCGGCAATGCGGTTTTTCAGCGCGGTCAGATCAGTCGGTGTCATGGACGAACCCGGGGAGGATGCGCCGCTGGAGTGCGCAATAAGCTCATAGAGGAAGGCCAGCTTTTGAAATATCCGCTCCTCCAGGGCCAGGCGCGCGTCATCCGGCCACTGATGGAAGGCGGCCATTCGGGCGGTCTTCTCCGCGTTCCATCCCCATTCGGCCAGATATCGCGCCAGCAACCGCTGCTTGGGACTCGGCTCTCCCCTCTGGCCGCCTCCCTCCCGGGAAGGCTCCCACAGGCGCAAAAAAACGCACTCCCGCAAAAGGAGAAGTCCCTCGGTGTGGTCGGTGGACTGGAAAAAATCGAGTGCGGTCTGGAACACCGCCGCATAGGGATCCGTCAGCGGCTCCCCCTGTCGAAGAAGGCCAAAGCCGGATTTGATATGTTCGCACAGCAGCCCCCTTTCGCCGGCAAAAAAGTAGTAGTGGGCAATCAATGCCGCCTTGACGATGGATTTAAAAGGGGATTTACATGCCTTGAACATCTGCCATAGAAGGGCACCGAGGCACTCGTTGCGATCGATGGTCTCGAGACCGCCCAGATCCATGTAGTCCTCGGGGATAAACCGAAGGCTTCCGGTGGCCCCTTGGGCCCGCTGGACCCAGTGATCGTACCTGCCCGGAGACAGCCCCGGGGGAAGCACGGCCCAATAGGGAATCTTGCCGGCGATCATGACGAAGGTCCGGTAGAACTCCTCCTTTAGAAGGGTTCTCTGGGAGGAGCCGGCACTTTCCTCGTCCAGGGCCGCAAACCGGTTCTCGCGGACATCCGAAACGGTCAGCGTAAAGAGCCCCACCTCCTGACCGTACTGTTCCCGGCTCCACGCCGTGATGCGCCTGAGCTTTTCCTGGAACGCCGCCTTGCACTCAGCGTCCATCCCCTCATCTTTCACCACGACCCAATAATCGAAGTCGGAGGCACCCGTCTGGGCCAGGGTGCCGGAAGAGCCCATCAGGTAGAGACCCAGGATGGCACAGCGCTCAGGGGGCAGATTGAGATCTCCCCGCTGCCGACCCCGGTGGCGGCGGACGGCATGAAGGTAAAACCCGGAATCGTGAAATCGGTATATGCCCCGGGGCGTTCGCTGGAACGCCACATACCCGGGGACCTCGGGGCGGTTGGCCTGAAGCCAGAAGGGAATCTGTTCAAACAGCTCGAGTTTCCCTTTCGGCAGATATCGGATCAGCTCGCGGAGTCGCGCGATGTTGTAAGAGACAAACGCCGCCCTGAGTTGCAGCATGCGGCTCACCGAAAAGGATTGGGTCATCATGGATGGGGCCGTTCATTTCATTTTCGTGCGATTACAATTTCTTAACAAGTCTATCACCTTGAGGCCCGCCTGTAAACTCGACTCCTTGACTTTCAGCGATTCTAACTGAACAAGGTCCATTAAACCCGGCCGTGATCGACCAGGCGTTCGGCGCCATACGCAACAGCGTCAAGTGACCGTAGGATGCGCTCCGGACGGCCCGGAAACTCGCTCTCGCTCAAACAGTCCGGGCCGCTTATCCGCCGCTGTATCCAACGGTCACTAAGACGCAATGGCTCACGTGGCGCCGAACGCCTGGTCGATCACGGCCTAGTCGTAGTCCCGGTAATGGTGGTTTGGCTTTTGATGTGCACCGGCGATCGTGCTATAGGTTTCATGTAAGGGGCGGTTAAATGGCTGCCCTCCAAAGCATGCACGTATGAACGCGCAAGCCGGTGGAGGATCTGACATTGAATACTTCCGGTAAAGCCGGGTTCGACCGACCATGACGAAAAAAAATACAAAACCGCTTGGCACCGACTCTGGATTCGAGCTGGACAAAATCGATCCCGGGCATCTGCCCCCCCCCCCGTCCACACATGAGATACCCGGGGCCGTCCCTCACGCTCCGGCCGATGCCAAACCGGCCGTCGGCCTGCGGTCCATCCCGAAGAAACTCATGATCGCTTTGACGACGGCCAGTGTCCTTCTGGTGGTGCTGACGGGGCTGTTGCTGATCGATTCGAACACGGTCCGCCTCCATCTGCCCTTCTTCGGCACCAATATCCATAAAAAGCCCGATACCTACGTCAGCGTCGGACCCGTGATCACATCGGTCGATTCCGGCGACCTGATCAAGATGACCCTGGACATCAACTGCAGCAAAAAATCCTACCGCAAAACCGTCAGAGAGCTGGACAGCCGGGTCCGAAGCCGGATAATCTGGGCGCTTCAGACCCCCACGGCCGCAGGGCTTCTCCGGTCGGGAGATTATATGGGACTCCGCCGGTATCTGGCCGCCCGGGTCAAGGAAGTCTTTCCCAAGGGCATGGTGACCGAAATCTATATTTCCCAATTCCTCAGGTATTGAACCCCCCTTCAGCCCATCAGCTTGCGCAGGACATAGGCCAGAATGCCGCCGTGCTCGAAATAGGCCACGTCAACCTCCGTATTCAGACGGGCCACCACCTGGAAGGACACCCGGGTGCCATCCTTTTTTGTCGCCGCGACGGTGAGCACCTTCCTGGGCTGCATCCCTTCGATCCCCTGGATGTCGAAGGTCTCGGATCCGTCCAACCCCAGGCTCTTCCAGCTGTCCCCGCGTTGAAACGCGAGGGGCAAAACCCCCATCCCCACCAGGTTGCTGCGGTGGATGCGCTCGTAGGATTCGGCGAGAACCGCCCGGACGCCGAGAAGATCGGTTCCCTTGGCAGCCCAGTCCCTGGAGGAGCCCGTTCCGTACTCCCTGCCGCCGAGCACCACCAGAGGAACGCCAGCCTCCCGGTAGGCCATGGCCGCCTCGTAGATGTACATTTCCCGGTCCTCCGGGAACTTCATGGTAAAGCTGCCCTCCTTTGACCCCACCAGCTGGTTCTTGATCCGTATGTTGCCGAAGGTGCCGCGCATCATGACCTCGTGATTCCCCCGCCTGGCGCCATAGGAATTGAAATCCGCCGGCGCCACCCCCTGGCCGGTCAAATACGTGCCGGCAGGATACGCTTCGGGGATGGCACCTGCGGGCGAGATGTGATCCGTGGTGACCGAATCCCCCAGGACTGCCAAAGCCCTGGCACCGGTGATATCGCCGGGCCTGGACAGCTCCCTTGAAAAGCCATCGAAATAGGGAGGATGCTTGATGTAGGAGGACGCCTCGTCCCAGGCATAGGTCACCGCCTCGGCCACGGGCAACTTCCGCCAGAACGCGTCTCCATCGAATACCGCCGCATATTCGGTCTCGAAGAAGGTCGGCTTCACATGCCGGTCCACCAGGCTTCGGATGTCATCCGCGGCAGGCCAGATATCCTTTAGAAAGACCGGATCTCCGTTGGGATCGAGTGCCAGGGGTTCGGTCGTAAGGTCCACATCCACACGCCCCGCGATGGCGAAGGCCACCACCAGCATGGGGGAGGCCAGAAAATTTCCCCGGATCAGCTGATGAATCCGTGCCTCGAAATTCCGATTACCGGACAGAACCGCCGCCACGGTTAGATCGTGGTCGGCAATCGCCTTCTCAATGACCGGATTCAGGGGTCCGCTGTTGCCGATACAGGTGGTGCAGCCGAATCCCGCCAGATGGAATCCCAGGGCATCGAGGTAGGGGGTCAGCCCCGCATCGGCCAGGTAGCGCTCCACCACCCGACTGCCCGGTGCCAGGGAGGTCTTCACATGGACCGGCACCCGCAGCCCCCTGGCCACGGCATTCTTGGCCATAAGTCCGGCACCCAGCATCACGAAGGGATTGGAGGTATTGGTGCAGGAAGTGATGGCCGCGATGACCACGCTGGCATCTCCGATGGTCACCTCCTGATCGTTGACACGAATGGAAACGGTCTTTGCCGGCGCCGGACGGCACTGGGCGGGCCGGGAGGTCTTGCTGCCGGATTCGTCATGGAAGGTGGAGACATGGGTCAAATCCACGTCCCGCTGATACTCGCACCCCAGGATATCGGCAACGCTCGAGCGCAGGTCCTTCAAGGCAATGCGGTCCTGGGGCCGGGCAGGCCCTGCCATGCAGGGCGTCACGGTGCCCATGTCCAGGGTGAGCACTTCGGTATACTCCGGTTCGGCCCCCTCGGTGTAGAAGAGCCCCAGGGCCTTTGCGCAGGCCTCCGTGACGGCAGCGGCCTCGGCGCGATGGGTCGCGACGAGATAGGCGATGGTCTTTTCGTCCACCGGGAAAAAACCAAGGGTGGCACCGTACTCCGGGGTCATGTTGGCGACGGTGGCCCGGTCGGTCACCGTGAGGTTCTTGAGCCCGGGGCCGAAATATTCCACAAACTTTTCCACCACGTTGTGCTTTCGAAGCATCTGGGTGAGGGTAAGGACCAGGTCCGTGGCAGTCACCCCCTCCTGGAGCCGGCCCTCCAGTCGAACGCCGATGACCTCGGGAATGGACATATAATAGGGCTGCCCCAGCATGACCGCCTCGGCCTCGATCCCGCCGACCCCCCAGCCCATCACGCCGATGCCGTTGACCATGGGGGTATGGGAATCGGTTCCCACCACCGTGTCGGGAAAGGCGAGGGGTTCCTCCCGGCCTTCCGTCTGCTCCGTCATCATCACGCGGGCCAGGTGCTCCAGGTTCACCTGGTGGCAGATGCCGGAGTTGGGCGGAACCACCCGAAAGTTGTCGAAGCTCTTCTGCGCCCATTTCAGAAGCATGTATCGTTCGGCGTTTCGCCGGTATTCCATATCCACATTGCGTTTCAGCGAATCTGCCGTGCCGTGGTAATCCACCTGCACCGAGTGATCCACGATCAGTTCCACCGGCACCAGGGGGTTTATTTTTCTCGGATCCCCCCCCAGGTGTTGAACGGCGTCACGCATGGCGGCCAGGTCCACAACAGCCGGCACTCCCGTGAAATCCTGCATCAACACCCGGGCCGGATGGTAGGGGATCTCCACCGGTTCGGCATAGGTTTTCTGCCAGTTGGCGATTTGCCTCAAATCCTCTTCCAGAACCACCTTGCCGTCCAACTTTCGCAGCAGGTTCTCCACCAGGATTCGGATGGAATAGGGAAGTCGGGCTACATCGGCGATCCCCTCTTCTCCCAGCCGGTTGATATCGTAAATGACATACGCCCTGCCGTTTACGGTGAGCTTTCTTTTTGTCGCCTCCTTATTCATTCGTCCTCCCTGACATATTGGAATGCCCTCGTGATCCGATCCCCTTGGGCCGCTGGCTTGATGAGGCGCCCAGGTATCCGGCCCAGGTATCCGGAAAGATTAATATTTTATTATAAATTGTCAGTATATGGAAATGCCGCACCGCTGTCAATACGCAATTGTATGTCCATAGAGCGCCCTGGTATTTTCCCACGCCGCCGCCAGCACCTCCTCCTCGCGGACCTGCTTCAATTGGGCAATGGCCTGCACGACCAGGGGCAAATTGGCCGGTTCGTTGCGCCCCCCCGGGTCGGGGCCCAATACCGGGCTGTCGGTTTCGATCAGGAGATGGGACAGGGGCAACTGCTTGACCAGTTTCTGCTTCTGCCGGGAACGCACAACGGAAGGCGGAATGGAAAAATAATACCCCGCTTCCACGGCCGGCATCGCCTTTGCGGCCCTGCCGTCGAAGGCATGCAGCTGGACCTTCCGGGCGCCCCTTTCCAGCAGCAGACCGATCGCCTCCCGGCCGGCCGAACGGGAATGGACATTGAGGGGCAACCCCAACTCCAGGGAAAGATCGATGAAGCGACTGAAAATTTCCATCTGGACCTCCCGCGCACCGGGCGCCTCGATCACCCTGTGGTCGAGCCCCACCTCGCCGATGGCCCAGAGCCGGCCGCGCTGGGTACGGATGAAATCTATGAGGGCCGCTGCCTCATTCGGGTCGATGTGGGCCGGGTAGAGCCCTGCTGCAGGACGGATCATTGAGTACTCCCGTGACAGCAGGAGGTTGCGTTCGGCATCTGCCAGATTTTCCCCCACGGCGATCACGGCGGAAATTCCCGCTGCACGGGCTCGCTCGAGCACCACGGCCAGGTCCGAGGCAAACATGGCATCACACAGGTGGGCATGGGTATCCACCATGGAAGGCTGTTTCATTTTTCAACAATTCCTTACAAATCAGCTTGAAAAGGCGCCCCCGAATGGTTTATGAGGGGAGCGGCGTCAACGGCCAGGCGCCCGATCCATCCACAGCACGATGGGACCAAACGGATATCTGAAACCGAAGGAATAGAGTGGAAACCTCATGAACCCCGCAAACCTGATAGATTGTATCGTAAACCATTTCACAGCCGTTGTCGAGTCGGCCTACGACCAGAGCCCGCCGGAGGTCAAGATCGGAGAGCCGCCCCAGATCAGCATGGGGGACTTCGCCATCGAATGCTTCCCCCTGGCCAAAGCCTTCCGGAAATCCCCCAAGGCCATCGCCGAAGAGCTGGCGCCCCGGCTCGAAACCAGCGCGCTGATCCGGGAGGCGGTGGCCGCCGGGCCTTACATCAACCTCAGGCTCGACAGCGACGCCCTGTTCTCCTTTGCCTGCCGGGATCTTTTCACCCTGCCCCCCTTTTCGCCCGCCCCCGTTACAGCAGACTCCCGGCGCGTGATGGTGGAGTATCTGAGCCCCAACACCAACAAGCCGCTTCACCTGGGACACGTGCGAAACGGCGCCCTCGGCATGGCGGTGGCACGGCTCTATGAGGCAATCGGGTGCCACACCCTCAAGGCAAACCTGGTCAACGACCGGGGGGTGCATATCTGCAAGAGTATGCTGGCCTGGCAAACCTGGGGGGGCGGCGCCACACCGGTCACCAGCGGCATCAAGGGGGATCATTTTGTCGGCGACTGGTATGTACGCTTTTCAAGGGAAGCCGACGCCGACCCCTCCCTTGACGAGAAGGCACAGGCCATGCTCCAGAAGTGGGAAACAGGCCACTCCGAGACGGTACGCATCTGGAAGATGATGAACGAATGGGTCTACGAGGGCTTTTCCGAAACCTATCGCCGGCTCGGCCTCTCGTTTGATGTCTTCTACTACGAATCAGAAACCTATCGCCACGGCAAACGGGCCATCATGGAGGGGGTTGACAGGGGAATCCTCTTCAGGGACGAGCAAGGGAACACGGTATTTTCCCTGCCCGAGGCCGAATTCGGGCTCAACGAAAACGGAGAGCCGAAAAAGATCACCCTGCTTCGCCCGGATGGAACCAGCCTGTACATGACCCAGGATGTGGGGACCACCCTGTTGAAGGTGGCCGAACACCAGTTGGAAGAGTGCATCTTTGTGGTGGGCAGCGAGCAGAATTATCACTTCCAGTGTCTCTTCACCCTCCTTGAGGCTCTGGGACACGCATGGGCGAAAGACTGCCGCCACCTATCCTACGGCATGGTCTACCTTCCCGAGGGGAAGATGAAATCAAGGGAGGGGAAGGTGGTGGACGCCGATGATCTGATAACGGACATGGAGGACCTGGCTGCCCGGGAAGTTCGCAAGCGCGATCCGCAGGGCGAGCTGACCGACGATGCGGTGACCCAGCGTGCCAGGAAAATCGCCTCGGCTGCCATCAAATTCTATCTTCTGCGGGTGAAACCAACGCAGGACATCCATTTCGACCCGCAGGAATCCATCTCTTTCGATGGATTCACCGGCCCCTACTGCCAGTATGCCTACGCCCGCATCAGCGGAATTCTCCGAAAGGCGCGGGAGAGAGGATTCGACACCGAAAAGGAGGCCGGATGCTTCGACAACTTGGGGGAAGAAGAAGAACGGGTCCTGGCTCAACTGCTGATCCGCTTTCCCGAGGCTGTCGAGCGGGCCGCCCGGGAGCTCAATCCCTCCTTCATCGCCAATTACATCTTCAACGTGGCAAAGTGCTTCAACCAATTCTACAACCGGCACTCGGTGATCCATGCACAGGACCGGGGACTTGCCCTCTCCAGACTGCACCTGACAGCCGCCGTGGCCCGTATGATCAAAACGGGGCTTAATCTTCTAAATATCGAAGTGATGGAGCAGATGTAAAATTAGTTCAGTCTTCGCTGAGAACCCGCTCGATGCGCCCGATCTTCTCGGCAATCCCCGGATGCTGCTCCAGGCGTTTGGAGTAATTCATGTACTTGGCCACAATGGATCGGACCGCGAGCTGGAGGGCATAGCTCCTGACCGGTTTTTCAAGAAGGTAATTCACATCGGAGGCCACGCACATGTTCACCACATCATCGGTGGCATTGCCGGTGATCATGATAGCGTCCTCATGGGCGTAAGGGAATTTATGCTCTACCGCATCCAGGAAAAAAAACCCGCTGCGGTCCCCGAGGAACACATCGACGACGAATATCGCAAGTCCCACATCGTGAGCCAAGCAATGGGAGAGGGCCTGGTCCGGGTCGTTGAACGCCACCACACGGCCCCAGGGATAAAAGCGCCGGATCGTTTCCGCCATCACATTCGAAATCTGGGGATCATCATCCACGATAATGACATCTAATCCGTCCTCCATTGCGCGCCTCCTCTTATCGGCCCGAGGCCGGCCCGATCCTCGTCCATCGGAAAGGGAGCATTACCTGATTCTCCCAAGAGTGCTTTCCCCGCTCTTGTTCTCACGAACTCACTTCCCTTGCGATACTACTTCATCCTCTGTTGCATGATCCATCTCCCCTTCTGTAGCCGCCGTGTGCTCTTCGGTATCCGGCACTTTCTTCTCTGTGTCCATCATCTCCTCCTCGTACTCGGGCGCGTAGGGATCGAAGTAATCATCGGGCAGCGCATCCCCGTCGAGCTCCTCGGCATCGGATTCGAGCCGGCGGTTAACGGAAAAATACCGCTTCAAATCCTCAGCAATGAATCGCTCCACCTTCTCGAGGTTTTTCAGATGGGGGTAGGAGAGTTTGTTGACTTTCAGATCGGGCCGGGATATCAGCTCCGCGACCTGCCCGCGAATTCTTTTCCAAATGGACGCCATATACGCATTCGCGGGCTTCACCAACCGGTCCACATCCTCCCGGCTCTCCCGCAAGTGGCGGGGGAGACGCCACCAGGCAAACCAGATCCCCGCCCCAATCCAGCACGCCACGAATCCTGCCAGCGGAAAGAGCAGCTTTTCCATCGCCGGCGCGCCGGAGAGCAATATCATGAAAAAGGAATGAACGGGCGTTCCGGTAGCCAGGCTGACAAAAAAGGCCACCAGGAAAAAAATGGCCACACTGCCCAGCAAGGTCTTCTTCAGCGTCGAGCGCAGCAGTCGTCGACCGATGACCGCAAGGGTGTTCATGGCTTCGGTAGCCATTTTCAACTCATGGAGTTTCCGGTCCACCATTTGGAGAATATGGCCGATCTTGTTTTCCGGGGCCGACAGGATCTTACGTTTGAGTTCGTCCCGCTCGTCGAGGCTGGCCTCGAAGTCCTGAGCTTCATGGTGGACGGTGGGCGAATAGGTCAGATATATCCGGGGAATATCCTTTCGCCCGGTCATCTGGGAGAGATTCCAGCACAGGGTGCCGTAAGAACGCATCAGATCCCCCAAATGGTCACATTCATCGATCCGGCTCATGACATAAATGATCCGGTCCTCACCGGAGCGCTCCGGCAGGGTGCTGCGAATGGTGGTGTAGGTTTCCTTGATGGTGCCCGCCTTATGAGGATCGAACATCAATACGATCAGGTCCGCCAGTACGGCAAACTCCCCGATCACTTCAGCGAAATCATATCCCCGGCCTTTTTCGGTCACCGAATCGAGCATCCCCGGCGAATCGATGATGGCCAGGTTTTCAAGGGTGGGCGTCTCCACCAGCTTCATCAGGAAGTGAGAGGCGAACTGTTCGCCATGGGACTTGAACCTCGAAAAGGGAAGATTGTCGTCATTGACGAGGGAGGCGCCGCCCACCGATGAGATTCTTTCATTTTCCCCTGGGGCGGTGATGACGGTAAAGGAATCGTCTGTCGGCGCCTGGCCGGTGAGCTGTATATCCATTCCCAACAGTTCGTTCACCAGGGTCGATTTCCCTGATGAATAGTTACCCAACAGCATCACGGTCGGCTTCCATTTGAGCACTGCATCCAATGCCCCCGTGTCGAACATGTACTCCTCCAAGAGGGGAAATAGCTTGGTCTCAATGCGTTTCCGGATTTCCTGTTGCAACTCCTTCTCATTCATGGCGATGCCTTCTGCTGGTGCTTATGGTTTATCCGCTTTCCGCCGCATCCCCGCCCCCCCCACCCATGGTGACGGAACTGAGAGATGAACGTGGCCATACCCCCGTCGGCCCCTACTGGCAGGACCGTCTCTTTTTGTCCATAACAGCTTTTTTCAGGTATTGCCAGTTTCCCTCTTCCAGGACGGAAATCAAGGGCGAAATAGGGGAAGCCTTCTCAGGAGTCCAACCGTACCAGGGACTCGGGCAGGTCCTCGAGAAAATAGGGAACGCCCTGTTGCATGCCGCCGCCAGCACCGTAAAAGGAGGCCGGTGACCAGCTATAGTGGGTCCAGGTCCGGGTGAGGATGAGTTCATCCTTGGCCCGGGTAATGGCCAGATCCTTCCAGGCCAGGCCCTCGGCATGACGCCTGACCAGATCCCTGACGACCCATCTGGCCTCCTCCAGATCCGATGAAAAATTCACCAGCATGGGTGTGCTGGCCTCCTTGCGTACCGCCCGCAGGTGTTTGCCATAACCGATGGCAGAGCGATTCAGCAGCCAGTTTGACAAATCCAGGATCCCCTGGGTGGAGCGATAGTTATCCTCCAGCCTAAGCACGGTGGAGTCGGGAATCCGGGTCGTAAAGGCGTGGACATTGCGGAAATCGGCACCGCGGAAAGCATAGATGCTCTGGGCGTCGTCTCCCACGCAGAAAAGACGGGCGGGATCACGCAGCCCTTGCAACACCTGCCACTGCAGCGGATTGGTGTCCTGCATCTCATCGACGAGAATGTGATCGTACAACCCACGCATCCGCGCCGCTGTGGCCGCATCGTTCAACTTCTCCACGAACCTGAACAGGATGTCGTCGTAATCGAGATATCCGCTGCGCCGCTTCCGCTCATCGTAGGCGGCAAAGATGTCGCAAAGCTTCTCCCGCAGGGGGGGAGCGTAGTCCGTGTGGCGACTGAGATGGTACTGGTTTTGCCTGTACCGGCCCCGGCCAGGACCCGAACGTGTCCACCGCCGTGTTCAACCGCGGCCCTTTGCTGTAAATTCAATTGCATACCAGATAATAGCGACCACGACCGCGCTTATGACTCCTGTTTGCAAACCTTGTGCACCGTTTGGGCATGCCAGGCCCCCTTGCCCGAAAAGGTGGGAATATTCTCGTCTTCCAGATGCTGCGCGATTTCCTTATAGGTCATGCCGTCCTGTCGAAGCCCGAGGATCAAATCGATCACCGCATCGCGCTCAACGACCGATGCCGTGGGATGGAAAAAGGATGCTTCCGAGCTTTCCTTTTCGCCCCTGCCTTGGGGGTCGCTTGTCGTGGCGCTTTCAATGGATCCATCGAACACTCGCCGCATCATCTCGGCGATGCTTTCCAGGACTTCGGCCTGCCGTTCCTGGGCATCGGCGGTCCGTTCGATGGCGTCCTGCATTCTTTTCTGTCCCTCTTCCATACTGATCAGCACCGACTTGATTTCGGGAGCTATTTCCGCCATCACCTCCTGAAACTCGTTTCTCTTCTGATAGGGACGACGCTGCTGATCGCGTCCTCCCCGGCGCTCCGGTCCCCGGTACTGGGGGTTGCCATAGGGCTTATTTCGTTTGTCGTAGTTATTACGTTCCGCGTTCTTCCTCAAGTTGTGCAAAAAATCGTCCATCTGGACCTCCTTCCGAGGTATTTATTGAAGGTTTCATCTTCAAGGCATTGTACTGCCGGTAGTCCATGTTTTCCGGGGCTGGGCCATTCACGCCAGCGATTGATAAAAAGTAGCCTATGTAAACCACTTTGTCGTATCTGTCAAAACAAACCTGACCCTTTTCGGTTAAAATACAGTAAAGCCGCCCCCCCTTATTCTTCCAGGAGCGCTATCTTCCCCCAGATACCGAGACGCGTCAGGATAAAATCATAACGCACGGGATCGCGGGGATTGACGGCCCTAAAACCGGCTGTAATCTCCAGGGCCGTTTGCATGCTCCCCTGCTTCCGCCGGGTAAACCCCCACTGAAGACCCAGACGAAGCATATGTGTATCCAGCGGCACAATCAACTGGGCGGGAGAAATCCCCTCCCATCCGCCGGGGTCTACGGCATCCGCCCGGACCATCCACCGCAGAAACAGATTCAGCCGCTTGCAGGCACTGCCGCGGCCCGGGTGCGGCAGCAGATGACCGGGCGCCGCCGGAGCGGCCTCTAGAACGGATCCCACGAAATGCGCCAGGGCCGGCAGAACCGTATCGTCTCCCTCCCTGTATCCGTCGCGGAAGACCGTCTGCAAGGTGCCATACCGCGCGAGTACCCTCGCGACCCCCGTCAGCATGGCAGCCACCTGATCGCCAGTGGCAAACCGGTGGCGGAAACCGTGAAAAGTCGTTCGTAAGGTGTCCCATGAGGTTCGGGCCAAATATCTTTTTGGTGCAGGCCCCATCTCCCGAAGCACTTGGTTCACACTGTTCATTATTTGGGTGACCCTGCCATAGGCAAGCGCCGATGCCACGAAAGCTACCACTTCTCGATCGTCGGGGTTGTCGTAGTCGTATAGAAACGCGATGGGATCCGGATGAACGTATTGCCGATGGTTGTAAATCGAGTACAGGCGCTCTAATTTTTTTTTAGTTCCATTAACTATATATATATCCGTTTGAAGGGGCCAACGCAATAGCGAATCGAAAAATGGGGCCTTAAAACCCCACCGGCATGGGATCTGCGATCGTTGCCCGTTGTGAAAGGCAATGCCCATCAGTGCAAAAGATCACAGCGCCGTTCGTTGCCGTCGTATACATCCGCTCACAGACGGCGGCATAGCGCGCCCGAACTTTCCGGGCCGGCCGCGCCCGTCCACGGATCAAGCCCGTGGAGAAAACCACCGTTCGGGGGGCGACCGCCACCAGAAATGCCCTCGTGCCGGAGGTGGGGCTGCCATGGTGTGGGGCCATCAGCACATCGCTGCGAAGATTCTCGCCCAGGGTATTCACCAGTTCCTGCTCCGCACCGGCCTCGATATCGCCCGGGAAAAGAAAACGATGCTCACCATAGCAAACCTGCACCACCAGGGAATGGTTGTTGGGGTTTTGCCGCCATACCGCCCCTTTCCCTCTGTGTCTATAATCGACAGGGGGATAAAGGAACTTGAGGCATACCCCGTTTAGCCACTCCGATCCGGTGACCCCGGGGGTGTGGGCCGTCCCGATATGCCGCTCCCGGACAATCCGCATAAGTTCATGATAGCTCTTCGTATCGGCCGGTTCGCCATGGTATCGCAACCGCTCGACCCGAAAATGGCCGACGATGTATACCAACCCGTTCAAATGATCGCTGTCTGCATGGGAGAGAAGGATCTCCTCAATGCCCAGGATCTTTTTCCGCAACAGAATCGGGGCCAGAATATTCTTCCCCACGTCAAATACGGCGTTGTCGAAAAAGCCACCACCGTCGATGAGCAGGGTCTTACCGCCTGGAAGTTCCAGGATATTGGCGGTGCCGTTGCCCACATCCACCACCGTCACGCGCAGATCTCTTCGCCAAAACCGCTGCCAGCCCCAATATCCCGCATCCACAAGAACGATCAAAAGGCAGGACACAGCGGTCCATCGCCAAAATCGCCTCCCGGTCGCGGCCGGATCCAAGCCGCCACGCGCCCGCCCGCCGTGCCTGCCCCTCAGATAGATCACCATCAGCAAAGCGACGGTATAGTAGCAGACAATTTCAAACCCGGTGGGAATGATCGTCATCATGGAAGAAAAGGGCCACGCCGCCATCTTCTGCACCAGGATGAGACAGCCCCGCAGCAATCGATCAGCGGGCCACAGCAAGACAGAAGCGAGAAAGGGACTTGCAGGAAGCAGGCAAACCGCCCCTAGCCCCAATGGCAGCACGCAAAAGCCAATCAGCGGCACGAATATGAAATTGGCGGGAAGCCCCACCAGGGATATCTGATGAAAGCAGCCCATGACCAGGGGCAATGTGCCAAGGGTCGCATAGAGGGAAACCAGACCGAAGGTGCTCACCCGCCGCCGCCATGCGCCCCAAAAGCCTCGACCCGCCACGGTCGCCTCTCCGCCGGTTATGCCGAGCCCCAAAATGATGGCCGCCACTGCTGCAAAGGACAGCTGAAA
Source organism: uncultured Desulfobacterales bacterium (assembly GCA_964407825.1). GTDB lineage: Bacteria > Desulfobacterota > Desulfobacteria > Desulfobacterales > JAFDDL01 > CAYOXD01. Next base: position 39,115 of record CAYOXD010000001.1, read on the forward strand.
GGAGGTCTCTGCCACCGCTGGGGGATGAAAAACGAGGATTCCCAGGGCCGCCCCGGCCAAGGCATTTAACAGATCATGGGATCGTCCTGAAAATAACGAGGAGAAAAAAAGGGTCATCATCAGCACCGCCCGCTGGGTGGAGGGCGGCATCCCCGCGAGAATTCCGTAAGCCCATATCCCCATCACGGCCACAAGCGCGGCCGCCCGGCGGACCCATCCCCGCCACAGCAGCCCGGGGACGCGGCCCAGTACCCCGGTGGCCAGGAAAAATAGGACGCCCCCCACGATGCCCACATGCAGCCCGGATATGGCCAACAGGTGCCCGATTCCCGCCCTCTGGAAGGCCTCCCGAGTCTCAGGCGCCAAGCCCCGGCGGTCCCCCAGAAGCAGCGTTTTGAAGACCCCCAGGGCCTGCCCCCCGACCGTCTTTTCCAAGAAGACCGCGATCCGGCTTCTCCCTCGTGCCAGGGGCCCCGAACGCCCCCGCCTCCCCTCCAGTACCTTCAGAGCATTCTTCGGGACATAGACCGAGGCCCAAACCCCCCGGGCCGCCATGTACCGTTTGTAGTCGAATCCGCCAGGATTGTTGAAATTGTGAAGCAACCGGATGCTCCCCCTGAGCCGTACCAGACTGCCCTCTGAAAGGGGGAAGGTGTCATCGGCGAAAGTGACACGCAGTTTTCCCTCGCTTTTGTATCGATGGTGATGGCGAATCACGAGCAGGGCGGATAAAATGAATTTCTGACGATATGCCGACGTGACGGGGGCTGAATCGATTCGCCCCACGATGAGGCAAGTGCCCTTCCCGGCATAGTGGATGATGTCATGGGGGGGGAACCTGGGGGCAGCCCAGTGTTGAATGAGAAGATAGCCCAGGGAGCAGAAGAGAACCAGGGGCGCTATCAGGGCGGGCCGGCGATGACGAATCCCAATGCCGATCCACATCAGGCAGCCGGCTGAGCCGAGCGCGGCCCAGGCCCCGCGGGCCGGCCACCCGTACCCCAAGGCGATACCGGCCCCCAGTGCGCAGGCCAAGGGCAGAAGGGGCCGTTCTAGCGGAGTCACCTCTATCGGCATAGACCGTAGACCCTTTCGACAGGGAGCAGTGTCTGTTTCTCAGGAGGTGCAGTTTGTCCTTCTCGTTGTCGTTGTCGTAATCGTAGTCGTTCTTATATTCGCCATCGCCATCAAAATTGGCGAACATCCGACATGGGATCACCGAGAATGACAGCCGCGATTACGATCACGACAACGACAACGATGATACGGGAAAGAATACTCCCTCTCAGATGTCGGGGCAGGGATATGGGCAAAACTGTTTTGGAGCTTGTCAGGAGGTCTCCGGCACTCGCCGGATAACGGCACCCAGGTGTTCAAACTTCTTTTCGAGGGCTTCGTATCCCCGGTCCAAATGATACACCCGGTGCACCTCAGTGGTGCCCTGGGCCACAAGGCCGGCTAGCACCAGGCAGGCGCTGGCCCTCAGGTCCGAGGCCATGACCGGTGCACCGGAAAGCCTCTGGACCCCCCGCACCATGGCGGCATTGCCGGATACTTGGATATCAGCCCCCATCCGGCGCAATTCACTGACATGGATGAATCGGTTCTCGAAAATGGTCTCGGAAATGAGGCTGAGGCCCCTGGCCACGGACATCAGAACCATGAACTGGGCCTGCATGTCCGTTGGAAACCCAGGATAGGGCAGGGTCTTCACATCCACGCTGGAAATCGAATCCGCCCCCTGAACCCGGATACGGTCCCCCTCTACGGTGACCCGGGCGCCCGTCAACCGCAGCTTGTGGATCACCGCCTCCAGATGGGCCGGCTCGCAGCGGTTCAGCGTCACGTCCCCATGGGTCAGGGCCGCCGCCACCATGAAGGTTCCCGCCTCGATGCGATCCGGTATGATGGACACATCAACCGGGTGAAGCTCCGAAACCCCCCGGATGGTGATGACCGGGCCGCCGGCTCCCTGGATATCGGCTCCCATCCGGTTCAGGACCTCGGCCAGGGCCAGAATTTCCGGTTCCCGGGCGGCGTTCCGGATGACGGTGAGCCCATCGGCCAGGGCTGCGGCCATCATCAAATTTTCAGTCCCCGTGACAGTGGCCACATCGAGATAAATCTCGGCTCCCCGCAGTTTTTCGGCGTGCGCCTCCACATACCCATGCTGGAGGTTGATGCTTGCCCCCAGTCGAGCCAGCCCCTTCAGGTGGAGGTTGATGGGCCTGGCACCGATAGCACATCCGCCCGGCAGGGAGACTCGCGCCTTCTTGAGCCGGGCCAGCAGCGGCCCGAGTACCAGAATCGATGCCCGCATCTTTCGGACGATGTCATATTGCGCCTCATGGCAGCGCACGCCGCCGGCATCGATGCGGACCTGGTTGCCATCGGTCTCGACAGCCCCGCCGAGGCTTGTCAGAAGCTGTTTGATGCTGTCGATATCCCGAAGGACCGGCACGTTGGTGTAAGTGTTCCATCCTCCGGTCAGGAGGCTGGAGGCCAGGATCGGCAGGGCCGCGTTCTTCGCTCCTCCGATCACTACCTCGCCGGCCAGCCGACGCCCCCCCTGGATGACAATCTTATCCATCGGTTGTCCCCTTGCGCACGAAAAAAGCGCTTCCCACGAATCCTGCGGGAAGCGCTCCTGTCAATATACAAATCAAACGATGCAATCAGTGGTGGTGATGGTCGCCGCCCCCCTTGGTCGAATCGATCACCGCCTTGATGACACAATAGGTCAGCCCCAGGCCGATGATGGAAAGCGCATACCACAGGCCGCCATGGAAAATCATATGGCCGCCATCCCAGATCCATTCAAACGAAAACGGAAACATATCGCAAACCTCCTTGACCGGCTCAGAAATCCACCGGGTTCAATTCCTTTTCCTGGGGGAATATCGGCAGATACCGATAGGATATCAGAACCATGATCGTCCCGTAAGCAACCGGCAGGATCGTGGTCGCCACCTCAGGCCAGGTGGGCATGTACAGCGCCCATGAGTCAAAGGGCATCACCGGCACGGCCAGGACCTGAAGCACCATTACCCAGCGGTTAAGGCAGACACCGATGGAGGCCAGGGTTACCGCCAGAAAGAGCAGGCCGGGTCTCTGGCGCAGGGGCCTGCTAATGAGAATGGCAGCGGGCAGGACCCCGCAAATTCCGATCTCCGTCGCCAGTATCCAATAGCCGTACAGCGCGTTGTGGGTGTAAAAGAAGGCCAGATTGAACCCCATGGACGGCGCCGTATAATCCGCCCAGTAGATGGTGTCGCAGATCTTGGCGATCAGGTAGGTGGTGAGCATCCATCCGGCAATCTTTGCCAGGAGGTCAATGACATCCGGTTTGACGAGCTGCTTTCCAGTGATCTTCTCGGTTAGCCGCGTGATGAAGATCGTGAAACACGGTCCACAGGCGGCCGCTGACCAGGTAAAGAGGAAAAAGGTCGTGGGCCAAATGAAGATGTGCGTGCGGTATCCGAAGGGACGGCCGAAGAGGACACCGGCCACACCCCCCAGAGACCCCTGGTGGAAGAAGGACAGAAAGGCACCGGTAGCGGCGAACACGGCCATGATCTCGTGGAGATTGTGGCTCAGGTGGTGGAAAAAGGGTATCCGGTCCACCTGTCGGTTCTCCAGGGCAAGCGGCAGGTACTCCACACACAGCACGCCGAAATAGCACGAGAGGCAGAAGGCCACCTCCGTCAGCATGGAGTGCACGTTGGCGTGCCAGAAGATGAACCAGTTACGAAGCGGCTGCCCCACATCGATGGCCAGGATCAGAAGGGCCGAACTATAACAGATAAATCCGATCAGCACCGCATAGTTGATCAGGTTCTTCAGCTTGTGTTTCCCGATCACATAGTTCAGAAGCCCCGTAAAAAAAGCACCGCCGCCCAGGGCAATCACCGCCAGATCCGCCCAGATCCAGAGAGCGAACCCATAGTTGTCATTCATCCCGGTGATGTAAAGCCCCTTAAACCAGCAGAGCAACATGGCATAGACCCCCCACAGCAGCACGGCCCCTGTCACCGCCAACGCCAGCAGGAACTGCCAGAAGGGGCAGCGTTTCACGCCCTCGGGTATTAACGCAGAATCGATCATGGATGTGCTCCTCAACGTCTTCGGTTACCTATATAGTCCTGTTTCCGCCGGGGGGGTGGCCCCGGGCGGCACGCGTCTTTTATTCGTGATGGCCGGCCTTTTCCCCGTGGGCCGCGGCGGCAGCCCCAGCCTTCAGCTGCCGATCCATCATGTGATTATCGCCGCACCGGCGAACCCACTCGCGGGTGGACAGGTAGTACACCTTGGGGTTGGTCTTAAGCCGCTCCAGAAGCCGGAAGACCAAGGGGTTACGCGGCCGGCCGCCATGGGCCAGGTCCGGCTGGGCCAGCTGATGGACCTTGTGATCCGGATTTTTCAGGTCCCCGAAGGTAATGGCGCCCGCAGGGCAGGCCTGGGTGCAGGCGCTCTGATATTCGTCCTCTTTCAAGGTGCTCCGGCCCTCCAGGAAGGCCTTGTTCATGGCCAGTTGATACCGATGAAAACAGAAGCTGCACTTCTCCACCACGCCGCGCATCCGGACCGATACGTTGGGGCTCAGGTACTTTTCCATTCCATCGGGCCAGACCGGATCCCACCAGTTGAAGTACCGGGCATGATAGGGGCAGGCGGCCATGCAGTACCGGCACCCGAAGCAGCGGGTGTAAATCTGGCTGACGATGCCCGTGTCCGTGCTGTAGTCGGTGGCTGTGGCAGGGCAAACGGACACGCAGGGAGAATGGCCCTGGTCGTGCATTCCGGCACATTGCATGCAGGGCCGGGGCAGGTAGCATTCGTCCGTATCCGGGAAGGGCTTTCCGTTGGTCAATTTATAAACGCGCATCCAGGTGATGCTTCTGAGTTTGTCAGATTCGTCCGGCCTGAACGGGATATTGTTCTCCGCGAAGCAGGCCACCATGCAGGAGCCGCAACCGGTGCATTTATCCAGGTCAATGACCATTCCATATCGTTTGGTTTCGTGGTGTCCTTTATTCATCACAACCTCGTTGCATCCGTCAGTTAGGCTTTGACCAGTTTCGCTCGAATTCCCCAGGCAACATCCAGACCGGAAATCGGATCCTCCGTTGACCCCATCAGCTCGTTCACGTTGACCCCCTTGTGATTGAGATATTTATCGTAGGCCGTGTGCCCGAGGCCCGCCGCCATGGCCACCACACCGGGCCGGATCCCCTCGGACAGGTACACCCGGACCGAATACTTCGCCCAGGGGGTCTGCAGCATGGCCATCGCCTCATCCCGGAGCGCGTACTTCCTGGCGGTTTCCGGGTTGATCTCCACGAATCCGTCCGATCCTTTGATCACCGTATCGGGAACGGTCTTGATCATAAACGGCGGGGAGCCGATGTAGCCGGGGGACAGGCGCATGGTGTCGTAGGGAATCATCACCAGAGGAAAAAAGGAACTGTCACCTTCCGGGCTCACCGGTTCATAGGTCGGCAGTACCGGGGCTGCGCTCTTGCCGGTGTCCTGCTTCACAACGGGGGCAAAGTTGAATTTTTTCGATTCGGTTTCAAAGGCTTTATCCCAGGTCGGTGGCGTATAATCGGCCGGGGTCCAAAATCCGTTCTTTTTCATCTCGGCCCATTTGTCCCCCAGGGAGGCTTCCAGGCACGAACGGTAATCCTGCCATGGGAAGGCGGCGGCCACGCTTCCGCCGAGACTGCTGGCGATTTCCAGGATCACATCCCCCAGATGCTTTGTGTTCAACTGGGGCGGGACCACCGGACGGGCAAGGCCGATCAGCGGCTGGCAGTATCCCGCGGGAGCCGGAATGTCTTCGAAACGCTCCAGGTAGGTATGATTGGGCAGAATGAGATCCGCGTTCTCGGCGGTCTCGTCCATATAGGAGGAGAAGCTGACGACAAATGGTACCTTCTCCAGTGCCTTTCGAATCGCCGAAGCGCCATGGAGGCTGTAGCAGGGATTGCTCTCAGCCACCAGGAGGGCCTTTACCGGATAGGGGCTTTCCGCAGTGATCGCGCTTGCCAGCCGGTTCAGCAGATAGCGCGACTGGGGCATCCGGGGGCCGCCAGCACCGTCCACACGGCCTTTCTGAATACCATCGGCCGCCGTCTGATCCATCTCGGGCTCCGGCCACTGGATGTAATCCGGTTCGGGGACAGCCCACACGCCGCCTGGCTGATTGAGATTTCCGGCCATGGCATTCAGGGCGTGCACCGCCATCACATCGGTGGTGCTCAGGGGCGTGCGGCCCTTCCCCCGGCCGCAGAGTGCCAGGGGGCGCTTTGCGGCCATGAAGGCCTGGGCGGCGCTCTCGATGGTCCCGGGGTCGATCCCCGTCAGGGCCGACACCCGTATGGGATCATAATTTTCCAGAACCTGGGTCTTGAATCCCTTGCGTTTTGTACCGCCGGCGTCCGTCCAGTCCTCGTAGCCCTGGCTGAAACGGCTGACAAAATCGCTGACCCGGTTTTCCCGGATCATCACATGGGCGATCCCGAGAGCCAGGGCAGCTTCGGTTCCCGGAAGCAGGGGCAGCCACATGTCAGCCTTGGCAGCCGTGCGGGACAGCCGCGGCTCGGCCTGAATAACCTTGACCCCCTCGCTCTTCCAGCGGCTGTTGGCCTGAAACACGTGCACCGGAGAGCCCCACCCCTCGATGAGACCCGCGCCGAAACTCAGGACGAGATCGGCCCGGTCCACGTCAAAGGCGGCCGTGGTCTGGGTTCCATGCATCAGGTTCAAAGCCAGCTCGTAACTATCCTGGACCGTTGGCGTTCTGAAAAAGTTCGGCGATCCGTAAACCGTCAGCAGCCGCTCCAGCAGATGCGGCACGGTCCCCTGATCCCGGTCCATGACGCCCACCAGTGTATGGGCCTCGCCCCCGTCCCGCAAGGCCTTGAGATTGCCCGCGACCTCGGCTATGGCTTCCCGCCAGGAGATGGTTCGCCATTTGCCCTCCCCGCGCTTTCCCATCCGCTTCATGGGAGCCTGGACCCGGGTGGGGGTGAAGAGGAGTTGGAGGCCCGAAAGCCCCAAGATGCAAATACCGCCGTTATTGACCGGGTGATGGGCCATCCCCTCGATCTTGATGGGGCGACCGCCTACCCTTCGAACCGTTATGCCGCACCCGCCAGGGCAAAGGGGACAGGTGGAATTCTCAAACGTCACCTTACCGTTTTCAGGAACCGGAGTCCAAGGCCAATTCTGACTCCAAATGGACACGTCGTCCATCAGTTTCCAAGGCAGCGGCGACAAGACAGTCCCCGCTGCCACGCCGATACCGAGAGACAAAAAGCATCTTCTATCTATTTTCATGGATACTGCCCCTTAGCCTGAAAGAACTGTTCGACTGATTTTCAACTGGTTATGAGCACCGGAGGTTCTAATGCTTCCCTCCAATCCGTCGGCGATTATTTATGGCATGCGAAACAGGCTTCGTGCTGGGTCTGGGCGCTGGTCCGCATACCTTTCATCCGCGCATGGCAGGCCGCGCAATCGTCCATCTTCATCCGATCCCAGGTGTTCTTTCCAAGACCTGAGATGGCTTGTCCCCAGATAGCCCGGCTGTAACCGCTGATCCGGTTCTGCTCGTAGACCGGAAGCTTGACGGAGTGGCCGATGTTCCCATGGCAGGTCTCACATTTCATGTGCGCCATCTTGACATGGGCGGCGTGAGAGAAGAATACGCAGTCCGGCTGCTTGGAATAGGAGAGCCAGGGCACCTGACGGTGCTTTCGAAGGTATTGCGTCACGAACTTCGCCTCATCGGCCGACTGTCCCTGCTCTTCCTTGTGGCAGCCCACGCAGTCCTTAAGCTTCGGGATGCCGTTGAAGCTGCCGTCAGCCCGGAAGTAGTGGCAGCTCTTACAGCCGTGTTTGACCTTTGCCACATGGATCTTGTGGTTGAAGTTCAGGGGCTGTCGCTTCTGGGAGTAAAGAAGCTCTGGGAAAACCCCCCAGCATACGGCCATGCTGGCAGCAAGTCCGACAATGAAGAGAAGAATAAGGGGGCCTGCGGAGCCATTCGCGGGTTGTATCGGCGCATGCGCCTCGGCCACGGCATCGGGCACCTCGTCGACCGCTTCTTTTGAAACCTCACCTGCCTTGTCCTCAAAGGTACTCATGGGAACTCCGTTCAGATGGTTTAATATTGCTTTTGGACCTGGAACCTCAACCGAGTATAGCGCTCTCCCTCCTTGGGCGGCGCGGCTATGCATACGGTTGCGCCCCAAAATGGGCGCCCCCAATGACACACCGCATCATACAGGGCCTGGAGAAAGAAAAAAATTAAAGGAAATTGTGTACAGTCCGGCGATCAGTTTGTCAAGGGAAATGATGGTTTCCCTGACTACTGGCTCCCGTAGCTATGGAGGCCCGGCAGGAGGTTGACGCCGAAATAGGTAAAGAGCACCGCCAGGAATCCGACAATGGAAAAGATGGCAAAAATCTTTCCCCGCCAACTTAAGAAAATACGGGCATGCAGCATGGTCGCGTAGATGAGCCAGGTGATCAGGGACCAGGTCTCCTTCGGGTCCCAGCTCCAGTAGCGGCCCCATGCCGAGTTGGCCCACACCGAACCGCTGATGATGCCAACGGTGAGAAAGAGGAAACCGAACTTCACCATCTGAAGGATCAATTCATCCAGGGTGTCGAGAGAGGGGAAGCGGGCCACCAGACGAGGGGGCTTTCCGTTCCCCATATCTTTGTTGCCCCCCATATCTTTGATGAGATACAGCAGCCCGATACCAAAGGCGACGGCAAAGGCCGCGTACCCGATAAAACAGGTGATCACATGGGCGATGAGCCAGTTGCTCTTGAGGGCGGGGATCAGGGGCTCAATCCGATCGTTCACGTCCGGCGAAAACGAGGCGTAGGCCATGGCGAAAAAGGCAAGGGGCGTGGCGAAAACGCCAATGACCCGGCTGCGGTAGCGATGCTCCACATAGAGGTACAGAACCATCAGGGTAAGCGCGAAAAAAACGAGGGATTCATACATATTGGAAAGGGGCGCATGCCCCATTCCCAACTGATAGGACTCCACCCATCGCCAGATGACGCCAATCAGATTGCCCGCCACCCCCACGGTGGTGGTCCAGGTGGCGATAGGGCCCATGACGGGCTTCCTGAAAATGATCAGGACCAGATATTCGAAGGCCGCGAGGCCGTATACAAATGTCGTGACGGAAAGAAGGATCGAGCTGTTCATGAAATTTCCTTTTCCTTATGGGCAGGGTCTTTGTTTTCCAGCGCAATGAGGGCCTCGGATATCCTTTTCACCTTGTTTTCCATGCCCAGTTTATTCTTGTTGGCCGTGCCAGAAACCATCACCTGAGTGCCATGGGCCGTTTGCTGGAGCTCGATGCCCAGGCGCTGATGAGACATAAAAAAGGTAACCAGGCATCCGATGATGAGCGTGACGAATCCCACATAGACCAGCCCCACCCCGGGGTCCCGGGATACCTGAAGCCCGGTGGCGTACCGGGGGTCAAAGGTAAAAAAGTAGCGCCCCTGGCGCATTCTGTCAAAGCTGGGGAATCGCTTCGGTATCAGCACCTGCTGGGTCCTACCGTCCGCTCGGGTCACCTGACCCACCAGCGTCTCTCCCAGGTTCATCTGCCCCCGGAAATTGTAAGACCCCTCCAGGGCCTCCAAAGTGAACCGCCCCCCCTTTTCCGGCAGGGACACCGAACGGCCCACTTCGGCCTTCACATCGAAGCTGGTCTTTGTTTGACGATCTTCAACCCTCAGGGTAACCCCTTTGGTGGCCACGGCATGCCAATCCGGCGGAATCTCGCTGTAACTGGCCTGATAGATACTGATTCCGCCATAGCGAAGGGGCCGATTGACGATGATATCCCGGGTGAGAAGGGGCCGCTGGCCATTCAGAAGCGTCAATCTGGACAGGTATTCCTTAGGCCGTCCGTCGGGATAAAAGCTGACGGAGAAATGATCGCATCGAATGCCGAAGTCCAGGGGAACCGGGTGGGCCAAACGGTTCACCTGGACCTCATGGACCGTCTTTCCTTCCGGGATATTGACAAATCCGTCAAACCCGAAAATGGACCCGATCAGCCCTCCCAGCAGCAGAAGAAGCACGCTCAGGTGCACCAGATAGACCCCCAGCCGACTCCACCGGCCCGTTTCCGCAAAGAGGCAACACCCCTCCTCAGTCTGCTCGATTCGTCGATAGCGGAACCAGCTGCCGAGCCGGGAACGGTACAGATCGATCAGCTCCCCGGGGGGGGTGGCGGAGGAAAAACGGATGGCATCCTTCAGCCGGCGAAACCGCTCGATCTGGAAAACCGGCGTTCTGACGAAAACAATCTTGACAGTGGCAGACAACCGGTCAAGGGAGCAGACCACGATGTTCACCGTCAACATGACCATGAAAAACCGGAACCATCCCGAATGGTACATGTCCGTGAGGCTGAGAACCGACAGGACCCTGTAGAGCACACTGCCGTATTTTTCTATATATAAGGCAGGCTGTGCATTCTGAGGGATCAGGGTGCCCAGCACGGAGGTGGCCGCCAAGGTCAGCAGCAACACCACGGTCAACCGCACGGATGTAAAAAAATGCCACAAAGTATCGGCAACGCTGTGGGGCGCGCCCTTTCTGTTCATAGGTCATCCTTTCCACGTAAGATCAACAAAGCGCTTCGTGCAATAGCAGATCTTTCGGGTGTTAGGCAATAGGCAATAGGCTAGGGCAGGGAGGGGGGCAGCCCTGTGGTTCATCGTGCCGTCGGCTTCACCACGATGCGGGCGGCCTTTCCGGAAACCAGATAGGTCCTGGCCAATGCCGCCACCTCCTGGAGGCTGATGGACCGGTAATCCGACAGGATGCTCCTGCTCCACTGGATCTGCTCGGGGTGGCGCCGGCAGCCCACAAGCACGCTATTCAACCAATAGGCATTGGTGCGTCGCAGGTCCTTGATGTTGGTAACGATCGGTTTCACGGAACGGCGCAGCTCGTCCTGGGAAATCGGCCCATGGGCAAGGGCCTCACCGATCCGGAGGACCTCGTTCATCACCGTATCGGACTGCTTCGGGTCGATGTAGACGAAGGCCTGAAGCAGTCCGTAGCCTCTGTAGGCCCGGCTTGGCCGGTTGTATGCGAAGGGGGAATAGGAGGCCCCCAGCTTCTCCCGAACCGTCTCCCGAAGCCTCTCGGAAAAGATATCGCCCAAAACAGTAAGACGCCGGGTGCGATGGATGTCCCAAAAATCCGCCGTGGGATAGGCCACCACAATCAGCCCCTTGGGGATGCGCGTAGCCACGGGAATCGTCAAGGAAGCGCCCGTCGGGAAGCCAAGGTGGTCCGGCCGGTCCGGCAGGGCGGGGGCGCTGCGCTTCTTCAGGGTCCCAAAATAGGTCGATGCCAGGGCAACGGCCTCCCGCTCCGGGAAATCCCCCACCAGGGACACTTCAAACCGGCAGCGACGCAGAAGGGGCCCCATCCATGCCCGCACATCTGAAACGCCGAGATTCTTAAACGCCTTCCAGGGCGGAAGTCCAAAGCGGCTGTCGCCGTGTGCCAGGAAGCGCTGGCCTTCAAGGCGCATGGCGCCATCGGTATCGTGTGCCAAGCGCTGGTACCTCTGTTCCATGCGCGACATCACCAGACGATAGGCCTCGGCCCGGAAGGCCGGATCGGTCAAATGCGCGTACAGAAGCTGGAACATCAGCGGAAATTCCTGGCTCGGCCCCTGCCCTTCGAAGGCGAAATGGTCCTCCCTCACGTGAAAGGTCAGTCTTGTATCCTTTCCGGCCAGGGCCCGATCGAGTTCCTCCCGGGTAAGCCCTCCCAGAGCGCTTTCCTCCATCAACGCTTCGGTGAGAACGGATAATCCCGGCCTATCCGCCGGCTCGCACGATCTGCCGTAACCGAAGGAGAGAACGGCATGAAATTTGCCGGTTTGAAAATCCGTCCTCTTGAGATTGAGCCGAACGCCGTTTGCGAAATCGATCTGGACGATCCCCAGATCGGTTAGATCCTCCCGGTGATCGATCTTGCCCGAACCGGCCGGCGTCTCCAGATACGGAAAGTGAACCGCCCGGAGCCCGAGGGGCAAGACCGCTTTCATTTTCCTGCTATCTGACACGGCTGCCAGGATTTTCTTTTCCGCCTCGGCGCTACCACCGCCGATGGTGGTGTTGCCGGTCACGAGAAAGAGCCGGTGAGGGGCCGCCCAGCTTCTTTGGAGCGCCCCTTTCACATCGGCCAGTGTCACGGAATCGATGAAGGGTGCCAGCAGCTGCCGTTCCTGCGCCGGGGATAAAAAGACCTGATTGCCGTTCAGGCAACCGATGATTTGGCTTGCCAGTCTCTGGCTCTCCCGGGTGGGAGCCTGTTTGACGGCGTTGGCCAGCCGGGCGAGTCTCTCCTTTTTCACCCGCTCCAGTTCCTGCGGGCTGAACCCATGGGCCAAGGCGCCGCGAAGATTTTGCTCGAGACTCTCAAGACAGGTCCGCCAGTTCCCTGGAAGACAGTTCGCCGAAATTTCGGCAAACTCGATTTCCTGCAAGAACCGCCCCGAATGAATGCGGGCGGAGGTGAAGGGCGCCCCAGGTTTTCGTGCCATCTCGGAAAGACGGTGTTGAAGCATCTGATCGGCCATGTCCCGCAGGAGGGTCTCCTTCCGATGGGCCGCCGAATCGGGGATTTTTGCAATCTTTCGGACCACCTCGATACTGACGGAAGTGCTGCCGGCATCAGGCTCGTAATGATAGAAGGCCTTGTCGCCCCGGTGATGAATCGGACCTATCCCAGGGGCGGGGAGGGCGGCGGCCCGGTCTCTGAGGCTGGAAAAGTACTGGCCGATCAAGGTTGCGGCCTGCCCTGGATCAAAATCCCCCACCAGCACCAGAATCATCTTCTCCGGCCGGTACCAGTCCCTGTAGAAGGCCCTCATCTTACGGCTGTCCACAGTCCTTATCACCGACTCCTTGCCGATGGGAAGACGCCTTGACACCAGCGATCCCGGGAATTCGAATTTGAAGCTCGACTCGAAGGTCCGATAACCGGCCGAATCCCGGCTCCTCTTTTCAGACAGGATAACGCCTCGCTCGAAGTCAATCTGCCGCTGCCGCAAGAGGGCGCCATCGGCATAATCCCGCATGACCCGCATACCGTCGGCCAGATGCCGCTTATCTCCCAGTGGCAGGAGCACATCGTACACCGTTGCACTGAATCCGGTACGAGCATTGGCATCGGGGCCGAACTGCATGCCAATCGTCTGGAAATATTTAACGAGTTCATCAGGCTTGAAGTGCTTGGACCCGTTGAACTGCATGTGCTCCAGAAAATGGGCCACCCCCTGTTGGGCATCAGACTCGTTGAGGGAGCCGACCTGCACATCCAGATGCATGCTCACCCGATGGTTCGGTTCCCGATTCTTCATCAGCACGTAGCGGAACCCGTTTGGCAACACCCCATAGGCCACCTGCGGGTCTGGTGAGAGATCACTTGCGTCTTGGGGCCATAGAGCTGCAGACTTGCCTTCGGCCAAACGAAGGAAAAAATGCGGGCAGAAAAGAAATATAGCGAGAAATACACCGACCATCTTCAGTCGGCGGGATTCTATCCTTCCCATTCCCCTATCTACTCCCATGCTTTCTTCTCCCAGACGGCATGAATAAAGGCCTATCTCCCCTCGGCCACCAACTCGGCCCCACCCCATCGGCACATAGATGGTTCCAAAACCTTCAATGGGGAGGGGCAAGGCGGCCAGATGCGTTCAACCGAAGCAATAATTGAACGGATCGGTCCACCGCTGACATGGCGCCCGGGAGGAAGTTTTGAAACCACTTCTATGGTAAGCAGCGGTCCTGGAAACGCAATACCTGCGCGGTGGGAAAACATCGGACGGGAGAGGCAACGATGGACAGGCACGGGGGAAAAAGAATTTGTTACCGTTCAGGAAACGCGGCGGGTATGAGCGAAAGCTCCGGCAAGGAGGGACGCGGGCGGGAGCCTGTTTAAAAGCCATTTCGACCGGATGTGGCTTTCAAACAGGCTCTCAGCAATGGGAACGTCGCCTCCATCTCCCGTAAGTGCTCGGCCGATCGCCGGCCGAATCGACTCCGAAGCAAACGAGCGTGCGGCCTTTCCTGGGGCCTGCCGGCAAGGCTATTATTTCTTGAAATACACGCCTCGAGTGCGAGCTTCGACGATCCCCTTTTTCGTAAGCTTGTAAAGCGCGTTGCTCAACTGTCTTGCTTCCAAGCCTGTTTTTTCTTTCAACTTGTCAATGCTGGCTCCCTTTCGGCTCTTACTGATCACTTCGAAAACCCGATCCAAAACAGTCGGCGCCTTGGCGGCAGCCTCCGAAATGGCGGCTTTCCGCTTCGCGGGTACGGCAGCCGCCCGTTTTTTCGGCGCGGCCCGTTTTCTTCTGGCGGGTGCCTTTTTCGTCGGTTTGGGGGCAGCCTTTGCATCGCTGTCAGCGGTCATCTGCTCTACCTGCTGGGCAAGCTTGGTCAATGCTTCAGCGATGGCCACTAACTGGGTTGATAATTTCTTCATCTCCATGTTAGATTCCTCCATTGTATTATTTGGTTCACCGGAAATTTCTTTTATTATATATACTCTTTTATCAAAGTCAACAAAATCTATTGAAGATACAAAAAAAAATTCATTTATCGAAGTGTAATCCTCTTAATGACGAATTCCGGCGATGCCGGATTCTCCCCTCCGAATCCAACGGTTGCTGCAGACAACAGTGAAGAGAAATGGACAGTCTCGCCCTTTTTGGAACGGGAGTTGAAAGGCAGTCTTCCCAGAGGGGAAGCAGTGATCCGCCTTAACCATAGATTGAAGTCATTAAGCCACAAGGGGCTATTGAGGTGAGAGGGGGTGGCCCGCGCCAGCCGATGGTTCGGGGGATTCTTCTGAATCCGGGGGGGCATTCTCAAATGTCATAGCGCGAGGCCGATCCTTCAGAAGATGATCCAGCCGGTCGTTGACGGTGTTCAATTTTTTTGCAATTTCATCGAGCCGAATGCCGATGGCGACAAGAAGAAAAAACAGAAGAAGATAGGCGGACCCCGTCTCCCCCCAATCTAGAAAAAATCGCCCGACAAAGAGAATGAGGGCGAAAACGATTACGCTGACAAGATATGGAAGTTTTTCCCGCATGAACTGCCCCCCCGCTCTTTCCGTCCCGCCCCCTCTGCAGCTGCCCCTTCTAACGCTTGATAATTTCATCGGGCATGATATATCTTTGCGGATGCTGTTTTGGGAAACGGTCCGACAACCAGTCGGATTTCAACTTTATGCAATTTTAACCCAGAGGCCAGCACCGGGTCGATTATTATGGAGATGTAACATAATAATAACAGGGTTGCAATGGATCCCCCCAGCCTCCCGGCCCCAGACAAAGGTGAACAATGAATAATAGTAGACCACCGGCTTCCGGCCCCTCAAAACGCCTCATTGCCAACTGGGAAACGCTGCAACGCACTTTTCTGCGGCCGGAAAACGAAGAGGCCAAGAACACCCTCATCAAATACATGGCGCAGATTCTGTTCGGCCTCCATGACTTCCTTATACAACATGTTGGTATTACTGAAGAAAAATCCATATTGGAGTTATCCCGTCAGTACTCCGAAACCATTCTACCGAAAACACCTGAAAAGAAATTGGCAGAAGTCATTACCGAACTGGTAACGGACATCGCCCCCCATGCGGTCAATGTGGCCTCCCCCTATTTCATCGGCCACATGACGGCGGCCATCCCTTTCTTCATGGTGCATCTGAAAACGATCACAGCTGCCCTGAACCAGAATGTCGTCAAGCTGGAGACTTCCAAGGTCGTCTCCATCATGGAAAAGCAAGTGCTGGCAAAAATTCACCGGCTGATCTTCAACCGGGAGGATACCTTCTACAGAAAGCATGTGCAAAACACGGAATCAGCCCTGGGCTGTTTCACGGAAAACGGCACCATCGCCAACCTCACTGCCCTGTGGGTGGCCCGCAATCGGGCGTTCGCCTCCATATCCGATTTCGAGGGCATCGAAAAAGAAGGCCTCGCTGCCGCCTACCGGGCCTACGGCGTGGAGCGCTGCGTTTTTCTGGTTTCCCGGCTGGGGCATTATTCTCTCCGCAAGGCCGGCGGACTGCTTGGTATTGGTAATCAGAACGTGATCGCCATTGACGTGGACGCCCATCACCGCATTGATATGAATCTGCTTCGCAGAACCGTCCATCAGTTGGAAGCAGAGGGCAAAACCCGCATCCTGGCCATCATCGGCATTGCCGGAGCGACGGAAACCGGCACCATCGACCCCCTGGGAGAAATGAGCCGCCTGTGCCGGGATCACGGAATTCATTTCCATATCGACGCTGCCTGGGGAGGCCCCACGCTGGTATCGGATCGATATCGCCACCTTCTGAAGGGAATCGAGAGGGCGGACTCCGTGACCATCGATGGACACAAGCAATTCTACATGCCCATGAGCTGCGGCATGGTCTACTTCAAGGACCCCCATGCCCTCGACGCCGTGGCCTATCATGCCCGCTATATAAACCGCCCGGGCTCCGTCGACCTGGGCATCAAGTCGCTCTCGGGCTCCAGGGAGGCGAATTCCCTGATCCTCGACAGCGCGCTCAAAATCATGGGCACCAACGGCTATGCCCTGCTCATCGACAACGGGATTCGAACGGCCCGGGAATTCGCCGATGAAATCGAGCAGCGGGCCGACTTCGAGCTGACAACCCCCCCCACCCTGAACATTCTGACCTATCGGCTATTTCCTGTCGCCCTGAAGCAATCATTGCCCGGCCTGGACCTGGACGGCAAAAAGCGTCTGTACGACCGGCTAAACCATATCAACCGAGCCGTTCAGCGCCGGCAGCGCGAGGCAGGCCGCAGTTTCGTCTCCAGGACATCCCTCAAAGGAACCGACGAGTGGCCCGAGGAACGAATCGTTCTAAGGGCAGTGATCATGAACCCCATGACAACGATCCGAATATTGCGTGAAATTCTGGATGAGCAGGAGGCCCTCTGCTCCCAGATCGTGGCGGGCCGGTAAACAAGAAGAAAATACAAAGCCCGCCGGCATGGCCGGCGGGCTTTTTTCTCTGGTGGCGATGCAGGGATTTGAACCCCGGACACTGCGGATATGAGCCGCATGCTCTGACCGACTGAGCTACATCGCCTTTTCGAATGCAACCCGCTTTTTCACGGGGAGGCAGTTGTCTACCAGCTCCCACGCGGCAAGTCAAGCCCAATCGGGTTGCGCCGGGAATTTTCGGCCCAGGACGCCTATGGATGCGCGCCAGTGGCGCCGGCAGTCTGGGAGCCGGTCGCTTCCACCGTATATTCCTCGAGGTTTTCCGGCAAGTTTGAAAAAACAATCATAAAGGGCCGCTCCTGTCCGGGTTTGATACCCACATCGGCCTTGTTATCGCCCTCTTTGTTTTCAAGCCGGCTCCTGATCGTTTTCAGGGGCAGTTTGGAAATCTCGAGGGGGCTGAGCATGTTTCCGCAATACACCGCTTGCGTGCTCACCAGCCGCTTTCCCTGGGCATAGAGCTTGCCGGTTATCTGTATGAAGCTCCTGGCATCCGGGTACTCATTGCGCGCCTTGCCGGAAATAACAAAAAGACGGCCAGCATCCTTGTTATCAACGAAACGGGCATCGATATCCATGGCCTTGATCTTGCTGTATCCCGGGTCCGGCCCCTGGGATTTTTGGGCTCCGGACCAAAAGGAATTATGAAAACTCCCCTGATACATATACAGGAAGCCGCCCCCAAGACCGCCGATGGCAAGGATCAGGATCAGCGCCACGACCCAGACCGTACTCGAACGCTCCTCTCCGGCTTTCAGGATTTCGGGTTCGGGCCCCCCACTGGAAACCACCGCGCCCTCCTCCTCGGGCTCCAGATCTTCTGTAACATCGACTCCAGGTGCGGCGCCTCCGCTGTCCATGGCAGCGGCCGCCTCCGTCGTCGTTTCCCCTTCTGCCGCTGATTGATCGGTGGGTTCGTCAAGGAATTGCAGATCCAGGTCCTCCGATGCGGAAACTTCCTCCACCGCCTCGGAGGCGCCATCGTCCTCCTCCGCATCAAGGGAGATCTTGAAGTCATCCTCGTCTTCCCCTTCGCCGGCAGAAGCGTCCGGCTCCTCCGCTTCAAATTCCAGGGACAACTCTTCGGATGCCTCTTCAGGGGCGGGTGCCGGTGAGGACGCTTCCGCCTGTGCCGAGTCGGCAGATTCGCCGCCATCCTCTTTTTCCATCATCTCTTCCAGGCCGGAAAAATCCAACTCTTCGGTTGTATCGGACGGCGTCGCCTCTGTTTCCGAACCCTGCTCCGCTTCGGCACCTTCCAATTCGAGTTTCAATTCCTCTTCCTGAGACGCTGCCGGAGAATCGGAATCCTCCGAGGATTCGGTTTCCATCATCTCCTCAAGGCCGGAAAGATCAAGATCTTCAGTGGCGGCAGGGGAAGACGCCGTCGTCTCAGGCGTCGCCGGCGCTTCCAGCTCCGACGCCGCGGGCTCTGTTCCGGGGGACGACTTCATCAAGTCGTCCAAATCGGACAGATCGATATCATCTGAATCATCTGAAGCTGCCGGAGCTTCCGCCTCGGTTTCCTTCATGTCCTGCTCAAGCATCTTCTCGATATCCGAGAGGTCGAAATCCCCTCCAGCCTCCTTGGCTTCCACCTCCTCGTCCAGATCGAAAATCAGATCCTCTGGTTCCGGCCCCTCCTCTTCCACTTCTGGGCCAGCGCCCGGGTCGGTTTCAAGCATCTTCTCGATTTCCGAAATATCCAGCACGCCCATACTGGTATCCGGCCCACTTGAAGTCTCATCGGGCTTGGAAGGAGGTCTTTTTTCCTCCTTGGAATCACCGGCTTGCACCTCACCCGGGCTGCTGTCGAGCATCTTCTCGATCTCGGACAGATCCAGTCCCTGGTCCTTTGCCGACCCGGCGGGAGGTGTCCCCCCCACGCCATCGGTGGGTTGCGCGGAGACCGGGGCCTCGGGTGGCGTTTCCGGGTATACCACGAAGATGGTTCGGCACTTGGAACAGCGGACTTTCGATCCCTTCGGCTTGACGAGACTGTCCTTTAGATTGAAACGGGCGTTGCAATTTTGACAGGTGACAATCATGGCTTATCCTCGTTGGGGGTTAACTTTACCTCGAAAATTCCCGGCAGCTGTCGATATTTTTCCGCATAATCCAGCCCGTAGCCCACCAGAAATCCGCTTTCCACAGGGTAACCGGCATAATCGATCGAAACGGATGTCTCTCGCCGCTCACGCTTATCGATAAAGGCGCAAGTCCTGACGCTCCGAGGCCCCAAAGCTTTGAGACAATCGCCCAGGGAAACCAGGGTCTGCCCCGTATCGATAATATCTTCCACTACCAGAACATCTTTTCCCCTGATATCGATTCCCGGCGGTTTCGTCAACATCACCCGCCCCGATGAACATGATCCATCGGCATAGCTCGAGGCGCCCATAAAATCGATCTCAACCGGAATGCGCAGATGACGGACGAGATCCGATAAAAAAATAAACGCGCCCTTCAAAATACCGATCACCACCAGGGACCTGCCCCGGTAATCAGCGGAAATCCTGTCAGCCAGGCGGGTGACAATGCCTTCAATATCCTCTGGCGAAAGAATCGGTGTCAAATTATCCATGTCATGGCCATACGTCGATGAAAGGTCCGGATACAGGCTACCTGCCCCTGCCGCTCTTGTCAATTAATTTCAATTATTACAAGCCACTTTCCGCAAGCTTTGCCACCAGCTCCCGCTGCTCGGGGCTCAGTCTCTTAGGCAGGGTTACCTGAATCTGGACAAAGAGGTCACCGCTTCCGCCCCCCCTCATTTTGGGCAACCCGTGACCTGCCAATCGCATCTTGGTCTTGTGGTTGGTGCCTGCGGGGATCTTAAGGCTCAACTCCTTGCCCTCCAGCGTGGGGATGGACACGCTCGTCCCCAACATGGCCTCGGTCAACCGTATCTTCCGGATGACGGTCAGATCACAGCCCTCCACCAAATACAGCGGATCCTTCAGCACGCTGGCCTTGATATAAAGATCCCCCGGTGGCCCACCGTATGGGCTCGGATTTCCCTTGCCGGCCAACCTGAGTTTCTTACCATGAATCATGCCCCGGGGGATGGTAACGGAAACCTTATCTACCCGATCCCCCTTCTGAATGGAGATGGTCTTCTGGGTACCGGTGGCCACTTCCCGCAGCAGAAGCGGCAGCTCGTAGACCACATCGGCGCCCTTCATCTGGGCCTGAGCCCTAGACCCGGCGCCAAGGGGCTCACCCTGACCGAATCCCTGAAAAAAAGAAAAATGGGGACTGCCCCTTACCCCGGACCGGCTTCCGCCGAAACCAAATTCTCGGAAAATATCGGAAAAGTCAAATCCGCGGAAAATATCTTCCTGGGAAAAACGCTGTCGAAAACCGCTGGCACCGAACTGATCGTACTGCTGACGCTTTTCCTTGTCGCTCAAAACGGCATAGGCCTCGCTGATCTGCTTGAACTTCTCTTCAGCGGATTTGTCTCCCTTGTTCTGGTCCGGATGGTGCTTCATGGCCAGCTTCCGGTAGGCCTTTTTAATCTCATCGCTCGAGGCGTCCTTCTTCACCCCGAGCAATTTGTAATAATCCATCCCGGCCATATGTCAGAGATTCCTCCTGGTTTCGAAAAAGGATTTAACTGCATAATATTAATATTTATTCCAAAGATAATGAAACTTTCTGAGACTGTCAAGCCACCGACCGGCTTCCACCGGAAGCCCCCTCACGCCGTTTCTGTACCTTCAAGGCGATCATGAGAACGGACAGGGCCGCCGGCGTCATTCCCTCCATGCGTGAGGCCTGCCCCAGGGAAACTGGCCTAAGGACTGACAGCTTCTCCTTAAGCTCATTGGAAAGGCCATGGACCTCCCGGAAATCGAAGGTATCCCCGATTCTGATCCGTTCCAGATCCCGGTATTTTTCGATCTCTTTGAGCTGTCGACGAATGTACCCCTCATACTTGATCTCGATCTCCACCTGCCGGGCAATCTTCCCGTCGACAGGCCAAGGACTCGCAGCCAGGGCCTGGACCACGTCGTAGTGGATCTCGGCGCGCTTCAGGAGCTGATCCAGGCTGACAGCACCCGTGAGGCCAGGGGTGTTCCGGGCAGATAGACAGGCGTCAACCGTGGCGCCGGGCTTTATCACCACCTCACGCACCCGCTGGATTTCCTTGGCAATGAGCTCTTTCCGATGTCTCACCTCCCGGATCGTCTCCTCCCCGATGAGCCCCAGCCCATGACCGACTTCCATAAGTCGTAGATCGGCATTATCCTCCCGAAGCATGAGGCGATATTCTGCCCTGGAGGTAAACATCCGGTAGGGCTCCCGGGTGCCTCGGGTGACAAGGTCATCGATCATCACCCCCATATAGGCCTCGGATCGATTGAGAACAAGGGGGGAGCGGCCCTGAACACGGCAGGCGGCATTGATTCCGGCCCAGAGTCCCTGGGCCGCGGCCTCCTCGTACCCGGATGTTCCATTGATCTGGCCAGCCAGGTAGAGACCTGCCACCTTCCGGGTTTCCAGGGTCTGTCTGAGCTGGAGGGGATTGATATAGTCGTATTCGATGGCATAGGCCGGCCTTACGATCTCGGCGGCCTCGAGGCCGCGAACCGAATGGACCACCTCCAGCTGAATCTCGACGGGGAGGCTGTTGCCAAGGCCGCTGGCGTAAATTTCCTCTGTATCAATTCCCTCGGGCTCGAGGATGATCTGGTGACGGTCCTTATCCGCAAACCGGACAACCTTGTCCTCGAAGGAGGGACAGTATCGAGCGGGGGTTCCCTTGATCGTGCCACCATAGAGCGCTGAGTATTTCAAATTTCGCCTCACCAAGGCATGCACCGAGGGATCCGTATACCCGATAAAACTGGGCAGCTGGGGCATGGTGATCTTTTCCGTGAAATGGGAAAAGGGAATCGGCGAGGGATCGGATGGCTGGACCTCGAAGACATTGAAATCGATGCTTCGGCGGCTGAGCCGGGGAGGGGTGCCGGTTTTCATCCGGCCCAAGGAAAAGCCGAGCCCCCGGAGACACTCGGCGAGTCCGTAGGCCGCAAATTCGCCAGCCCGGCCCGCCTTGACGGTACGGAGGCCGATGTGGATCAATCCGCTGAGGAAGGTGCCCGTGGCCAGCACCACCGCCCTGGCCGGATACTGGTATCCGAACTGATCCTCCACCCCGGCAACGGCGCCGTTTTCCACCACGAGCCGCTCCACGAGGGCCTGTTTCAGATCCAGACCGGCTTGCCGCTCCAAAACCGCCTTCATGGCCATATGGTACCGTTTCTTGTCGTTCTGGGTGCGCGACGAGTGCACCGCCGGGCCCTTCCGGGTGTTTAGGGTCCGGTATTGAATGGCCGTCTGGTCGGTGATCCGGGCCATCTCGCCGCCCAGGGCGTCGATTTCCTTGACGAGCTGCCCCTTTGCCATGCCGCCGATGGAGGGGCTGCATGGCATGGCGGCCACCTTGTCCAGATCGATGGCCAGCAACAAAACGGCGCACCCCATCCGAGCCGCCGCAAGGGCCGCCTCGCTGCCGGCGTGGCCCGCCCCAACGACGATGATATCGTAAAGTCTGTGACCCATGGTGCTATTCCTTTTTTCATGGCAAGCTATATAATCGTTTGCCAACCAGGTCAACTTGAGGAGGGGAGAAGAAAGCGGTGAAAAATCGATATCGGGATCTGAACACCTATCTACGGGGACTTTTCGGATGCCGCGTACAAAAGGTCACCGTGGATGCGGGCCTCACCTGTCCCAACCGGGACGGCACGCTCTCTACGGCAGGATGCATCTTTTGCAATGAAAAGGGATCCGGCACCGGCGCCCATGCCCGGAACCTCACCATCACCGATCAGCTGCAGCAGGGGAAGGCATGGATGACCAAGCGGTACAAGGCTAAAAAATTCATCGCCTATTTCCAATCCTTCTCCAACACCTACGCCCCCCTGGACACACTCGAACGCCTGTACAACGAGGCCCTGGCCGAGGCAGACGTGGTGGGTCTCTCCATCGGCACCCGGCCCGATTGTGTGAACACCGGTGTTATTGATCTGTTAGCCTCCTACACGCCGCAGCACCTCGTCTGGGTTGAATACGGGCTCCAATCGGCCCATGACGCAACCCTTGAACGCATCAACCGCGGTCACACCGTTTCATGCTTCCGCAAGGCGGTAGCCGCCACCCGGGGTCGCGGGATCCGCATCTGCGCCCATGTGATCCTCGGGCTTCCGGGTGAAACGGAGGCTCACATGATGGATACGGCCCGCCTGCTCTCAGCGCTGGGCATCGATGGGATCAAAATCCACCTGCTCTATGTGGTCAAGGGGACTGCGCTCGATGCAGCCTATCGAAGGGGAGAATATCAGTGCCTCGGCCAGGCAGAGTATGCACGGCTCGTCTGCCGGTTCATCGAGCGACTGCCACCGGAGATGATCATTCACCGACTCACCGGAGATCCGCATCCCGGAGAGTTGGTGGCCCCCATCTGGGCCCTGGACAGAAACAGGACCCTCACCCTCATCCAAAACCGCCTGGAGCAGGAGGACACCTGGCAGGGGAAATACAGCTCCGCCGGCAGGTAATCCCTCCTAAAACCCAAATTCCGCTAATAGGTCATCCACCAGGTCCTGCTTCATCTCCTCCGTGGTGGCGGCCTCGTTGACCTCACGAAGCAGCTTTGCCTTTTGCTCCACATTTTCCGGAGATCCATTCTTTTGAATATTGAGGATCACCAATACCTCCACCAACCAGTCCCGCATCTGGCCGAGATCGTTGATCAGGGCCTCCATCTTCTGCCGGGCCACATCCTGGTAGGACTGGGAGGCAATGATATCAAAGAGATGGGCTTTCAATTCGGTCATTTTCTGGGTGAGCTCGGCGGGCGGCAAGTCAGCGACAGTCTTTTCAAGGTGGTCGACCTCAAAGGTCAGCTGGTCGGCGCTGTCGAGCACCTGACCGGTGGCCTGGGCCATGAGCTCGATAACGCTCTTGGCACTCATGACCGCCGAGGGCGCATGCTCACCCGCGCTGGTGAGCGGTGTTTCAACGCTCCTCATGTTGATCACCAGGGCATTGATCTTCTGCGCCAATACCGAAAGCATTCCTTCCGCGTCGACTTCGGTATCCCATTGATTATACTCGCCGTTAAGAATGGAGTCCGTAGCAGTGATCAATTGTTCGATGTACTTATTGATGTCTTTTTCCGCAGCAGCCATTCTTAACCTCCGAGCCCCTCCAGACTCATTTCCTGCTGTTCGTAATTCCCGGCCGGTACGCCGCCCCGGACGGAACGCTACCGGTAACGTCGATGCTGTTTATAATAGGATTCCTTTGCCTCGTACATTCTTCGGTCCGCCTCATGGAACATCTGATCCGGCGCCACCGCATCGACACCGCAGGCCCCGAAACTGACGGTCACGGGCAACCGCACACCGCCTCCCGCATCAAACTCAACGCCACTGAAAACGCTGTTTTCCAGTCGGCTCACCATGTCCTGAGCGCCATCGTCCGTGGTATTGGTAAGAAGAAGAAGGAATTCATCCCCGCCGGTCCTGGCAACGAAGTCGGTCTCCCGCGACGCCGCAGCAAGGTGCTTTGCCACCGTCACGATCAGGGTATCCCCTGCGCCATGGCCATACGCGTCATTGGCACGTTTCAAACCGTTGACATCGGCCACGACGATGGCATAGGGAATATCGAATTCGTGACGCTTTTTTTCCTCCTCCGCCAGGGCGGCTTCGAGATACCCCCTGTTGAACAGCCCTGTCAGGGGGTCGGTATTGGCCCGCTCCTCCAGTCGACGCGTCAGGATGCGATTGTCGAGGTAAGCACCGAGAGGCTCGAAATAAAGCGATTCCAGGTCCTCATCCTCCCCCTCGGCGGGATTGACCAGAAAGGCCGTCCCGACCCGCCGTCCATCGCTGCCCAAGATGTTCCGCTGACGAATGGTTCGCCCCCCCGGGGATCCCTGGAGGAGCGACTCCGCATCGAGGTTGCCGTCGCGGGTGGAAAAGGACAACCGGATGAGCCGGTTCATCTGATCCTCCGGAAACCCCCGGTTCACGGTAAACCACAAACTGCCCGGACGAATATCCCTGACAATCACCGAGGCGGCTCCAGCATTGCAAACGGGAAGAAACATGTCCAGGAAAAACCTCACTACCGCCTTGGGGTCCGCCTCCTTTTGCATGGTGGTCCCCAACCGCACCAGTCCGGAGAGGATATCGTTCTTCCGGGTGATGGTCTCCTGCTGTTCACGGATCTTTTCGATCAGCTGGATTTGGCGGGTGGTGTTGCGCATAAGCAGCAGGCCCCCGTCGGTCTCAGGGGACTCGATGATGGTTTCGGTAAAATATTTTCCCTCCACCAGATGATGGGTTTTCCAGCCGCCGACCCCCTGGAACCCATCCCGCACCGGACAGGGGTCGCATGGCTCGTCCCTGCCGAAAAGACCGAAACAGGTATCGGCTCGGCCGGACGGCAACATTTCCTGCGTTGCGCTGTTCTTCCGCTGGATGTGGTATTGACGGTCGATGAGCACCAGGGCATCGGGCAGATGATCCAGAAGCCGGTTCAGCTGCGTCTCTTCCGCCGCGGATTGCCTGCGATGCCGCTCAACCAGGATATTCTTGGCCTGAAGCTCCTTTCGGGCGAGGTCCGTTTTCCGAAGCGCCCGTATCTCCCGGGACACATCGTTCAGGGTGATGACCAGACTCTTGCCCCAGGGCTGGATACCTTCCTTGAAAAAGCGGTTCCGGCCCGTTGCCTTGCCGATACGCAGCGCCTTTTCGAAGGTGGAGGACTCCCGTCCGGTTGCCAGGGGGCACTCGACGCAGGGCTCCTCTCCCCGGTGCAGCTTGGCATAACAGGTTTCCCCATCAGAGGGCAGCAGCGCCGTATCCAGCCCCAGCAGTTCCCTAGCCACCCGGTTCGCCGTCAGGATCCGGTAATTCGCATCGACCACAAGGATACCCGCGTGGATGGACTCCAGGAGCTCATGCTCCTCCTTGCCACAGATTCCGGGAAGTGCGCTATGCTGGGTGATGCAGGTGTTCATAAAATGCGATTGCGCCGTCTGCCTCTAAAAAAAGCATGGTTCTATATCATGGGTCAATTGGCAACATTAATTACCACTAGGTAACAACCCCTTCAGGTGAAACTGACCCACAGGTGCTTTGTACGCATTGTTCCATCGTATCGGTGCGACCGCCAGAAATCTGTAAAAGAGCGCCCTCGGACACCGGCTGCCGTCCAGCGCGTCGCATCTGATTAAATTATAAATTCAGCAAGGATATCTAAATACAGCATGTCATACAATAATGTCAACAACCTGTCACAGGCAATCGCGCATCGACAGTATAGATGGGGAAGTTCAAGATTCCACTGCAAACAAACCGGTATTTAGGCTAAGATAGGGGGCATCAGATCCACTGTGATGCGCCGGGTAACCGGTTCACGATTCAACGCAGCCTATACTGCGTCCATGAGGAAGATGACATCATGCTTACCCCCCCCGCCCCGAGCCGGCAGAGCCGCCACACGGACAGGCTCTACCCCTCCTTCAAGGTATTTCATGAACTGATGACCTGGAAGGTTCGGAACATCCTGCTTGTCTCAAGCCCGTACGACGCCTTTATCATGGAGGAGGATGGACGGCTGGCCGGCAGAATCATCGATGAGTACCGTGGCCTGAACCTGTCCAGACCGCCGCGCCTGTCCTGGGTGTCCACCGCCGAGGAGGCCTTGAAGGCGCTTTCCAGAGAAACTTACGATATCGTCATCACCATGCCGCGTCTGGACGGCATGGCCCCCTATGAGCTGGGCAGAAAAATCAAGCAGACCACACCGAAACTTCCCGTGTTTCTGCTGACCCATTCCACCGCCCCCGTGTTTGCCCATCCTGACTGGCCGGAGCAGGGCGTCTTTGACAAGGTGTACGTGTGGAGCGGCAATACCGATATTCTCCTGGCCCTGATCAAGAGTGTCGAAGACCGGATGAACGTTGAATCCGACACCCGGGACGCCCTGGTGCGTGTCATCATCCTGGTGGAGGACTCCCCCATCCACGCCTCTTCCATCATTCCCCTGCTCTACAAGGAGATCGTCTCCCAAACCCAACGGGTGATGGAGGAATCCATCAACGAGGAGCATCGGCTGCTCAGAATGCGGGCCCGTCCCAAGATTCTCGTGGCCGAAACCTATGAGGAGGCCGTAGCGCTCTACCGGCGTTTTACCCCCTATCTCCTGTGCGTCATATCCGATGTACGGTTCTCCAGAAACGGGAAAATGGACGATCAGGCGGGGATTCGTCTCCTTTCGATGATCAAACGGGAGAATCCGAATATTGCCCTTTTAAACCTCAGTTCCGAAGAAAAAAACCGGAGACACGCCCAGGACCTCTCCATCGGCTTCATCAACAAGAACGCGGCAACGCTGCTGGAGGAAATCCGCCGTTTCTTCATCGACCATCTCGGCTTTGGAGATTTCATCTTTCGCCTGCCCACGGGGGAAATCGTCGGACGGGCCGAAAACCTGCGGGCGATGGAAACGGCCCTTCCGGATATCCCATCTGAATCCCTCTATTTTCATGGAATGAGAAACGATTTTTCCATCTGGCTCATGGCACGGGCGGAGGTACAATTGGCCTCGGAGCTGCGGCCGGTGAAGGTGACGGACTTTACGGATGAGAAAGACCTTCGGGGCTATCTCATCTCCTGTATTCAAAACCGGCGAAAGGGACAACAGCGGGGACATATCATCGATTTTACAGACGATGAGTTCGATCCGGACAACGATTTCACCAAGGTTGGCAAGGGCTCCATGGGAGGCAAAGCCCGCAGCCTGGCCTTTATCTCCAGTCTGCTCAAGGAAAATCCAGGTCTCCAGGAATCCTTTCCCGGCCTGGACATCCGGATCCCCAAGACCCTGGCCATCACCACGGAGGGATTTGACACCTTCTTGGAGGATTCCGGCCTCCACGACCTTCCCTTCGACACCCTGACAGACGAAGCCATTACAGATCGGTTTCTGGAAGCCCCCCTTCCCGGCTGGCTGACCCGAAAGCTGGAAATCTTTCTGTCCAACACCCATTATCCCCTTGCCGTCCGTTCCTCGAGTCTTCTGGAAGACGCGCAATTCCAGCCCTTTGCAGGCATCTACCAGACACACATGATCCCCAACAACGAGCCGGACGCCGCCATTCGGCTGGAGCGGTTGGCACACGCCATCAAGCGCGTCTATGCCTCCACCTTTCTGGCAGCGCCACGGGCTTACGCCAATGGCACGATCCACCGGATCGAGGAAGAAAAGATGGCCGTGATCGTTCAGCAAATCGTCGGAACGCGATATGACCATTACTTTTACCCGGCCCTCTCTGGCATGGTGCAATCCTATAATTTCTATGCCATTTCCCACCTGGCACCGGAGGACGGGGTGGCCCATATCGCCGTCGGACTGGGAAAAACAGTGGTGGAAGGAGGTGCTTCCCTGCGCTTCTCCCCGGCACATCCACAATTTCTGCCCGGCTTTTCCACGGTGGAGGAAATCCTGGAGAACTCCCAGCGTCGCTTCTATGCCTTGGATATGACGGACAGGGGAGAATCGCCCTTGTCCCTGCTGGATATCGACACGGTGAGGGATCATCCCCCCATCCGCCTGATGTCGAGCACCTATATCGTGGACGAACATCGCATCCGGGACGCAGGCCCGTCGAACGGTCATCCGGTCCTGACCTTCGCCGCCATTTTAAAATACGACATGATTCCGCTGCCGGCGCTGCTTCGGGAATTGCTCACCCTGGGGAAAAAGGGGCTGGGCGCGCCCGTGGAAATCGAATTTGCCGTCACCCTGGCCGATGGGTGGACCGGGGACAAGGAGAGCAAACCGAGTTTCTCCCTCCTTCAGATACGGCCCATGGCCTATGGCTGCATTCAAACGGATGTCGAGGTTCTTCCGGAGGATGTAAAAAACGCCTTCTGTTACTCCACCATGGCCATGGGCAATGGCTGCCAGGGGGACAGCGACCGGATCGTCTTTGTCAAGCCGGAGTCCTTCGACCCTTCCCAGACCCTGCAAATCGCGGACGAAATAGGCAAGATCAATCAGCAATTAAAGGGGCAAAACCGGAAGTACCTCCTGATCGGCCCCGGACGCTGGGGATCGGCAGACCGCTGGCTGGGCATCCCCGTCAAGTGGCACGACATCTCCCAGGCGACCATCATCGTGGAGACCACCGCGAAAAATCTCCAGGCGGTCCCCTCCCAGGGGACCCACTTCTTTCACAACATCACTTCCATGGGAACCAGCTATCTAACGGTGGGGCCCAACAAAAAGGACTTTGTGGACTGGGGATGGCTCCAAGGGCTGCCGGTCGAGGAGGAAACAGCGTATGTCCGCCTGGTTCGGTGCCTTTCCCCCTTCACCGTCAAGATTGACGGTAAGGCATCTCGAGCGGTTCTGTTGAAATAGCGCCACCGACGGAGATGAGCAGGATAGCCAGGAGGAGAACCCGGGGAAACCCGGGCGAAAGGAAAGGGACACACCGGCCGCAAGGGCTGATGGCATGCCCCTTTCTCGGCCTATTCTTTCGTGACATTTTTAGCGGCAGGTCCCTTGTTGCTGTGCTCCACATCAAAGGTAACCCGGTCCCCCTCGGCAAGGGTCTTAAAACCCGCCCCACTGATGGCGCTGTAGTGGACGAACACGTCCGCCCCCCCCTCCTGTTCGATAAACCCAAATCCTTTTTTGTCGTTGAACCACTTCACAACCCCGTTTGCCATGATACTACCCTCCCTCAAGTTATGATTCTTCCTGGCACCGCGTGGTGATCGTCAACGCCCTTCAAACGATGGGAGCCACACGATGCGCCCGCCGAACGGGCATACGATAGTGAAACCATCCCCATCACCGGCAGGTTCAACGTGCCGGTGCGGGGCTGGAACGCACCCCTTCTTCAGCACTCTCCGTTCCCTCTTTCTGAATCTTTCACCCTAAGTCTCAAAACTCCCGGAAG
Source organism: uncultured Desulfobacterales bacterium (assembly GCA_964407825.1). GTDB lineage: Bacteria > Desulfobacterota > Desulfobacteria > Desulfobacterales > JAFDDL01 > CAYOXD01. Next base: position 69,215 of record CAYOXD010000001.1, read on the forward strand.
TTACAGGCGAAACACGCCAAATCCCCCTTGGGTATACGGAAAGTTCTTCAGGCATCACCCAAAGAGGGGCCTCGGCCTTCACTTTAGTCAGAATGTTGGGAAAATCATGCGATAAAAAACCGTCCCGCGCTTATGGGCAAGAGAAAGCATACTCAATATAAGTCGTATGGCAAAACCTATCTGTGCCATGTACCACGCACACAGGGATAGAACGGCATGGGGTGGTCCATGAAGCGTCTCAGGAAAAACCGATGGGCGCGTATGGCGGTGTATGAAATAAGGCTGAGGAAATACAGTCACCGTGAAAAACCTATGGCTTGACGCAACAATTATCCATTGTACAGGTTACAGTATGACTGCGTCTAAACCATTTGACGGGCTTTGTCAAGTTTTTTTCGAGGGATCACCCCTCCTCGGTGGTGGATACCGGAGCGAGGCTGTCCACGCTCCGAAATCCCCTGGGAAGTTTCTGACCCCGCCGGCCCCGGATCCCCCTGAACTGCGCCAGGTTTCCGGGCTTCAGGGTGAGCATCCGCTTTCCGGCTTGAATTTGAAGGGAATCCTCCGGTCCCAGGACGGCAAGGTGCGTCATCAATTCCTCCCGCGCCCGAGCGCGTACCGCAGGAATGTGGATCAGCTTATTCCCCTTGCCCCGGCCAAGCAATGGCAGGTCCTGCAAGGGGAAAAGCAGCAGGCGACCTTCACTGGTGGCGGCGGCCAGCAAGGCCTTGTCCACATCGTCCACCGGAAGCGGAAGGAGCGGCTGGGCGCCCTTGGGCAGAGTAAGGACCGCCTTTCCATTCCGGTTCCGGGTCACGAGATCGCCCAGGTGACAGATAAACCCGTAGCCGGCATCGCTGGCCATCAGCAGCCGCCGGTCCGGTTCATCCATTAAAACGCAGAGCACCGCCGCACCGGGAGGCAGATTGAGCCGGCCGCTGAGGGGTTCGCCCTGGCCCCGGGCCGAGGGCAGACTGTGGGCCGCAAGGACATAGCTTCTGCCCGTGGAATCGAAAAACACGGCTGCCTGATTGCTCCGCCCCCGTGCAGCCTGCAGGAACCGGTCGCCCGCCTTGTAATTCAACCCCGCCGGGTCCACCTCGTGGCCCTTGGCCGCCCGGACCCACCCCTTGGCGGAGAGGATCACGGTTAACGGCTCCACGGGTCCCATGTCCACCTGGGAGAGGGCCTTTGCCTCCTGTCTGCAGACCAGAGGAGAGCGTCGGGAATCCCCGTATTTTTCCGCATCGGCCGCCAACTCCTTGCGGATCAGGGTCCTAAGCCGCGCTTTCGAATTCAGGGTTTTCTCCAGGTGGTTGCGCTCCTTTGAGAGCGCATCCCGTTCCCCGCGGATCTTGATCTCCTCGAGCTTTGCCAGGTGGCGCAGCTTGGTCTCCAGGATCGCCTCGGCCTGGCGATCGCTGAGGCCGAATCGCTGCATCAGGACCGGTTTTGGATGATCCTCCCGACGGATGATGGCGATCACCTCGTCCAGGTTCAAATAGGCGATCAAGAGCCCTTCCAGCACGTGGAGCCGGTCAAGGACCTTATCGAGCCGGTGCTGCAGACGGCGGCGCACGGTTTGGGTCCGGAAGCTCAGCCATTCCCTGAGCAGTGCCCCCAAATCCTTCACCTGAGGCCGGCCGTCGAGGCCGATCAGATTGAAATTGACGCGGTACGACCTTTCCAGGTCCGTTGTGGCAAAGAGGTGGGCCATGAGGGCCGGCACATCCACCCGGCCGCTGCGGGGAACGATCACCAGACGCGTGGGCTCCTCATGGTCCGATTCATCCCGCAGATCCGCCACCATGGGCAGTTTCTTCGCCTGCATCTGGCCGGCGATCTGCTCAAGCACCTTAGCACCGGACACCTGGTGGGGCAGCGCCGTCACGATGATATCCCCGTTTTCCCGGCTGTAGACCGCCCGCATCTTGAAATTCCCCGCACCGGTAAGATAAACGGCCAACAGCTCGTCTGCGGGCGTGATGATCTCCGCCTCGGTGGGAAAATCCGGTCCCTTGATGAAGGCGCAAAGCTGTTCAACTGTCGCATCCGGGTGATCCAGCAGGTGAATGCAGGCCTGGGCCACCTCTCCGAGGTTATGGGGCGGAATGTCCGTGGCCATGCCCACGGCGATACCCGAGGCGCCGTTTAGAAGGATGTTGGGAAGACGCGCCGGCAAACAGAAGGGCTCCTTGAGGGTCCCGTCAAAATTGCTCCCCCAGTCCACGGTTCCCTGACCCAACTCGCCGAGAAGCACCTCCGCGTAAGCCGACAGCCGGCACTCGGTGTATCGCATGGCCGCGAAAGACTTGGGATCATCCGGTGAGCCCCAGTTACCCTGGCCGTCAATAAGGGGGTAGCGATAGGAAAACCCCTGGGCCATCAGCACCATGGCCTCATAGCAGGGTCCATCCCCGTGGGGATGGAACTTGCCCAGCACATCCCCCACGGTCCTGGCCGATTTCTTGTATTTGGCGCCGGCGCTCAGGCCCAGATCGCTCATGGCGTAGATAATGCGGCGCTGAACCGGTTTCAACCCGTCGCCCACGTGGGGCAGCGCCCGGTCGAGAATGACGTACATGGCGTAATCCCGGTAGGCGCTCTCGGCAAAAAGACGCATGGGCACCTGTTCGATGCCCTCGTTATTGATCTGTGTGGTTCCCATTACGTCAAACTTCACTTTTGCAGGTTAACTATTGCTCGTCCGTAGACCGAACCAAAGATCCCGGATCCAAATCGAAATCGGGATCGCTATCGCCCCCCCCCTCCGACGCCACAGAGCCCGTCCCTTCCACCGGCTTTTGCTCCAGCCAATCCCGGCGGTCCCGGGCCCTCTTCTTCGCCAGCAACATGTCCATAATCTCGAAGGTCGGCGCTTCCGCATCCAGGGTCAGACGCACCAGCCGCCGGGTGTCCGGTGCCATGGTGGTCTCTCGCAGCTGCAGGGGATTCATCTCCCCCAGGCCCTTGAATCGCTGGACATTGACCTTGCCGGTCCGTTTTTCTGCCTTGATCCTGGCAAGAACCCCCTGTTTTTCATCATCGTCCAAGGCATAGAAGACCGTCTTTCCCACATCGATCCGGTACAGGGGCGGCATGGCCACGAACACGTGACCGGCACTGACCAGGGGGCGGAAATGGCGCAGGAACAGTGCGCAGAGCAGGGTGGCGATATGAAGGCCGTCCGAATCCGCGTCCGCCAGTATGCAGATCTTCCCATACCGAAGGCCCGAAAGATCCTCCGATCCCGGATCCACACCGATTGCCACTGCAATATCATGAATTTCCTTTGAATTCAGGACCAGGGCATTTTCGACCTCCCAGGTATTCATAATCTTACCCCGCAGGGGCATGATGGCCTGAAACTGTCGGTCCCGGGCCTGCTTGGCGCTTCCCCCTGCCGAATCGCCTTCCACCAGGAAGAGTTCGCTGTCCATGGGGTCCTGCCCCACGCAATCTGCCAGCTTGCCGGGAAGGGCTGGGCCGCTGGTGATTTTTTTCCGGGCCACCCGCTTTCCGGCGCGCAACCGCTGCTGGGCATTGTTGATGGCCATCTCAGCGATCCGCTCGCCCACATCGGTGTGCTGGTTCAGCCACAGACTGAAGGCATCCTTCACCACACCGGCGACAAAGGCGGCGCTCTGGCGCGAGGAGAGACGCTCCTTGGTCTGCCCTGAGAACTGTGGATCCAGCATCATCACGGACAGAACATAGATGCATCGCTCCCAGACATCCTCCGGCCCGATCTTGACCCCCCGGGGAACAAGTTTCCGAAACTCGCAGAACTCCCGGATGGCGGTGAGAAGTCCGGTTCGGAATCCGTTCACATGGGTTCCGCCGAGCGGCGTGGGAATCAGGTTTACATAGCTTTCCGCCACCACCTCGCCCCCCTCCGGCATCCACGCCACGGCCCAGGAAACACTCTCTGTCTGTCCTTCAAGAAAACCGGCAAAGCCTGCCTCTGGCAGCAGGAGCTGCTCCCCGGCCTGCTCCACCAGGTAATCCTGCAACCCGCCGGCATAGTGCCACAGGCTGGTCTCGCCCGTATGGGCGTCCAAATAACGCACCGTGAGCCCCGGACACAGGACCGCCTTGGCCCGCAAGGCGTGCCGCAGGGGACGAGGAGAAAATTTGGGGGAATCGAAATACTTGGGATCCGGCCAGAACCGGAGGGAGGTTCCGGTGTTTCGCCTGCCGACCGTTCCCAAAACAGCAAGATCCCGCACCTTTTCACCATCGGCGAAGCCCATGCCGTACCGGTTCCCGTCCCGTTTAATCTCAACCTCCAGGCGTTGGGACAGGGCGTTGACCACCGAGACGCCCACACCGTGAAGCCCCCCGGAAAAGCGGTAGCTCTTGTTGGAAAATTTCGCGCCCGCGTGCAAGCGGGTCAAAATGAGCTCCACCCCCGGGATGCCCTCCTCCGGATGGATGTCCACAGGCATCCCCCGACCGTCATCCACCACCTCCAGGGACTCGTCGTCGTGGAGAATCACGTCGATGCACTTGGCATAACCGGCAATGGCCTCGTCCACGCTGTTATCGATCGCCTCATGGGCCAGATGGTTGGGCCGGGAGGTATCCGTATACATCCCTGGCCTGCGCCTGACCGGATCGAGGCCGCTGAGGACCTCGATCGCCTCGGCCGTATATTCTTGGTGTGTCATGACATCCCATCCTGAGCTCGGGGAGCCGAATCCAACCGCCCCTCCTGGGCCTGTTGGTACCAGGCCCTGAACACCGCCTGAACGAGCGTGGCCAGCGGGATGGCAAAAAACACCCCCCATATTCCCCACAAGCCCCCGAAAAGTAAAACGGCGGTGATCATGGCCACCGGGTGCAGGTCCACCACCTCGGAGAGAAGCAGCGGCGCCAGCAGGTTGCCGTCCAGCAGCTGAATCACGGCGTAGGCCCCGACCAGGTAAACGAATTGCGCATGCAGCCCCCATTGAAAATAACCCGTCAGCGCCACCGGAAAGGCCACCACCGTCACACCGATAAACGGCACCAGCACCGACAGCCCCGCCGCCAGGGCAACGAGCATGGCCACCTCCAGTCCGAGAATGGAGAAGGTCAGGTAGCTGACGGTCCACACGATGATGATTTCCCAGAATTTGCCCCGGGTGTAATTGCCGATTTGCCGGTTGACCTCCCGCCACACCTGGCCGGTCAGGGTATGCCCCTCGGGCAGCAGGCCCTTGATCCAGGTCAGTATCTTGATTTTGTCCTTCAGAAAGAAAAACACCATGAGCGGCATCAGGACCATGTAAACGATAAAAGTGAGCAGTCCCCGCACCGATGCCAGGGAAAAGGAAAGCGCCGTCTTGCTCAACCGTCCGATCTCATTTTGTAAAATATCCATGAGCGCCGATACCTGATCCTGGGATATCACATCCGGATACCGCTGGGGCAGGTGCATCACCAGCTCCTTGCCCCGATTGAACATGGACGGCAGATCCCTGACGAACTGCCCCACCTGGATCGAAATCATGGGCAGCAAACCGAAGAGCAGGAACACCATGAACGCCATGAACAGCAAGAAGATGAGCAGCACCGCGATCATCCGCGGGATGCGCAGCCGCTCCAGGGCCGTCACCAGGCCATCGAGCAGATAGGCGATGACCAGACTCGCGAATACAGGCGTCAGCTGCCCTCCCATGGTCCAGATCACCAACACCGCGGAAATGAGGAGCAGGACCATGATGATGATCTGCGGGTCCGTAAAATAGCGTTTGTACCATTCCTGGAACAGCTGCATGCCGCTACCTCCCCTGGCCGCCGTCAACCCGGCGCCATGCCGTCTTTACCGCGCCAACCATGCCCGTGGTGAGTTGCTTCCAAAACGAATTCATCAAAACAAACCTTTCTGGATTCAAGGGACCGGGTGGACCAAATGAACGCCCCGGTCGCCATTATCGGCTCAAGCGCTGTCGCAGGCCGGTGTACCGCCGAGCCGTCTTGTCATTGCCAACGGCGATGGCCAGGGCCTTCCGGGTTCCCACCAACACCACCAGATCCCGGCCCCGGGTAACCGCCGTGTATATCAGATTTCGCTGCAGGAGCCTATAGTGTTGAATGAGTACCGGCAAAATCACCACCGGATATTCCGATCCCTGCGCCTTGTGAACCGAAACCGCGTAGGCCAGAGTGAGCTCATCCAGCTCCGTATAATCATACGAAATGGAACGGCCGTCAAAACGGATCGCAACCTGCTGCGTCTCGGTATCGATGCGGGCGATCCTTCCGATGTCGCCGTTGAAGACTTCCTTTTCGTAATTGTTCTTGAGTTGCATCACCTTGTCCCGGACCCGGAGGCACCGGCCGCCACGCATGATCCCTCCCGGCCCGGGGTTGAGGGCTTGCTGGAGGGCGTCGTTCAGGTTGGACGCCCCCACCACCCCGCGGTGCATGGGGGTCAGCACCTGGATATCCGCCAAGGGATCCAGCCCCTTCCACTCGGGGATCCGCCGCTGGACCAGATCGAGAATCAGGCTGAGGGTCTCCTCGGGATCCTCGCGGGGGATAAAATAGAAATCACTCTTCCCCCCCTTGGCGGAAGCCTCGGGGAGTTTGCCCCGGTTGATCCGATGGGCATTCACGACAATCCGGCTCTGCCTCGCCTGGCGGAAAATCTCCGTCAGAGCCACCACCGGCACCACCCCCGAGTCGATAATATCCTTCAGCACGGTGCCCGGGCCCACGGAGGGCAGCTGATGGACGTCTCCCACCATGACCAGGACGGCCGTTTTCGGGACCGCCTTGAGCAGATGGTGCATCAGCACCGTGTCGACCATGCTGGCCTCGTCCAGAATAAGCAGATCACAGGCAAGAGGATGGTCGAAGTTTTTCTGAAAGCCCCGCTTCTGCGGGCTGTAGGCCAGCAACCGGTGGATGGTGCTGGCTTCCCGGCCCGTTGTCTCGCTCATTCGCTTGGCGGCCCTACCCGTGGGAGCGGCAAGCAGGATCCTGGCCCCCAGCCGGGCGTAGATCTTCAAAATCGCGTTGATGATCGTGGTCTTGCCCGTACCCGGCCCGCCGGTGATCACCATCACCTTATTATTGAGCGCCGCCTTGATGGCCTGAACCTGCCGCTGGGCAAGGCGGATGGATAGCTGCCGCTGCACCCAGCGCGCTGCCCGTTCAGCGTCCGCAGCACCCAGGGACCCGGAGTGGTCCCGTAAGAACTTCAGGTGGTTGGCGACACCCTGCTCACAGGCATGGAATTGGGCGAGGTAGACGGCCTTGTGGTTGACCCGGGCATCCTCGAAGCAGGTGTTCAGATCCTCGATGACGATCCGCCTGTCCCGGGCCACGGCGGCAACTGCATCCTGGACCACGGAGGAATGGGTTTGAAGGATTTCGCCACACCTTTCCAGCAGCGGTTCATAGGGAAAAAAGACATTGCCCTCGTCGGCAAGCTGGGTCAGCACATAGAGAATCCCTGCCTGGGCACGTACCGGGGAGTCCTTGCCGAAGCCGAGCTGGTGGGCAATGCGGTCCGCCGTCACAAACCCGATTCCAAAGATGTCGGTGGCCAAGCGGTATGGATTTTCCTGAACAACGGCGACAGCCTCCTGGCCGTACTGCCTGAAAATCTTGGCGGCATGGGAAGCACTGACCCCATGGCCTTGAAGAAAAAGCATTACCTGGCGGATCTCCTTCTGGGCATCCCAGGCAGCCCGAATCATGGAGACCCGTTTCCGGCCGATCCCCGGCACCTCTGTAAGCCGTCCGGCATCGGATTCAATGACATCGAGGGTATCCTCTCCGAAGAGGGCCACGATCCGCCTGGCCATCACCGGTCCGATCCCTTTGACGAGCCCCGAGCCGAGATACCGCTGAATGCCGTAAGCGGTTGCCGGCAGGCGCGTCTGGTAGGAGACCACCTTGAACTGGTCTCCGTACTTGGGGTGACGCATCCAGTGGCCCCTCAGGGTGAGAAAGGCCCCGGGCGCGGGTCCCATCATATTGCCCACCACCGTCACCAGCTCACTCTGTCCAGGCACCTTCATTCGGGCAATGGTATAGCCGCTTTGCTCATCCGTGTAGGTGATGCGCTCGATATTTCCGCTCAGCTCTACCAGTCGGCTCTCACTTTTGGATTCCATGGCATCGATATCTCATCCGTTAAGCGCCGCATCCCCGGAGGATGATGGACAAAAGGCCCCACAAATACAGGTAAACCGCCCCATCCCCACTCAGGGTCGCCCTATATTAGCCCCCATGGAGGCATTGTCAAGCCAGGAGGGGCCTGCGTCGCCTCCCTTGACAGCGACACCTGGAAAAGGTAAGGTATATTCAACGATTTCAGCGAATAAAACGTATATCTCCAGACTCTTTAACGACCAAGGATCTTGTCCCTATGCCCAACGATCCGGAACAGGAGAAAATCGGCTCTACCCTGAAAACCGGGGAACTGCTGGTAAAAGAGGGTTTCGTCCATTCCTCGGATATCGATATGGCGCTGGACATTCAACGCCATGAGATCGCCGAAGCCCGCCTGCCCTTGGGCAAATTCCTTGTTAAGCGGGGACTCATCAGCACGATCCAACTGCAGGGTCTCCTGGCCCATTCGACCATCCGGAACGGCATCGGAAAATGGGCCGTGGCCTCCGGCCTCCTGGACGAAACCTCGCTGGCGGCATTTGTCCGTCAAAAGGAGCCGCAGGTACCGCTGGATGAAGCGCTGATCAAACGCGGCATGATTGCCCGTGACCAGGTGCGGGCCTATCTCAGACACCAGCTGGACTGCCCGGCACTTGGGGAACTGGCCGTTCGGCTGAATTTCGTTGACGGCCCCCAATTGGCGGCCGCAATCCGCGTGAAGAAAAATCCCCGGACCATTGGTGAAATCCTATGCAACCAGAACCTGATCACGCCCATCGACCTGAACACGGTTCTGGCAAAATATCGCAAGCATTTAAAACTGGGCAAGATTCTCGTCAAGAGAGGCATCATCGATCCGGAGTCCCTCGCCATGGCGATAGAGGCCCAAAAGCGCCATCCGGATCCCATCGGAAAAATATTGCGCAAATGCGGACTGGCGAGCGAGCATGAGATTTATAAAGCCTTTTCCATTCAGTATAACCTGCCCTTCCGGTCCTACGAGGATCTTTCCTTTACCGCCGGCCAGAAGGCAGAGCTGACCGATATCATCGGCCAGGATTTTGCTCACCGGTTCCACATCCTGCCGGTTCACCTGGAGTCCAACCGTCTGACGGTGGCCATCTGTCAACCGGACAGCATCAAGGTGCTCCGGGCCCTCAGAACCAAGCAGGTCGATCTGAGAATCGATTGTACACTGGTAACAGAAACCGCATTCCAGAGCCTTCTGCATCTCCTCTATGAAGACCCCCAACCCGAACCCCAGCCGAAGTTGGACTCCCCCGCGCCTCTGGCGGAGCCCGATGGCGCTGATCCCCGGTCCAAGACAACGCTTCCTGCCCCCGGCGCCGAAGACGAGATGATCCGATTCCTTCTGAATCAAGCGCTCCAATGGCGCGCTGAAACGATCCATATCGACCTGGACGGTGAGGGGAGCAACCTGCGATTCCGCATCAACGGAAGCCTCAAGAGCGATCCTCCCCCCTGGTTTGAAAAGCGATTCCTGGAAATCGCCCCTGATGTGATCCGTCGCATTCGGGAAATGGCAGGTGTGGAACCGGACGGCGGCCAGAGCGCCTGGGAAGGCCGGGCAGAAACCCTCCACAGGGATCCTTCCCGGGAGGCGACGGTAAAGGTCGGATTTTATGCGGCCGGTTGTACCACCATGACCGGAGAGACGGTCACCCTGACCTTAGAGGCGCCTCCCGGAGGCGAGAGTTCGCTCCATCCGCCGGATTTGTCGCCCGTCGTCAGGACAGCCTTCCGCCAGGTGTTGACAAAGGGTCCCGGTCTCGTGCTGGTGACCGTCCCCTGGGACGTCCACCCCCTAGAGATGGTACGCTGCGGCCTGGACAGTTTCAGCCCCCGGGAATCCAAAATCATTGTCGTATCATCACCGGCTGCCCCCCCGTTTCCCGGTGCCATCCGGATGAATCTCCCGAGCGATGGGACCGTCTCCAAGGAATCCTTCTTTCAAACCGTGTTGAAGCTCGATCCCGACATTCTGGTTCTGGATGCGCTGGAAGATGCGACCAGCGCCCGCTTCGCCCTGGAAGCGGGTCAATCCCTTCGGTGCATCGGCACCCTAAAGGCAGGCGATGCCGCGCAAGCCCTCATTCGCCTGCGTGCTCTGGGGCTGGACCCGGATCTGACGGCCGATCGTCTCTTGGGCGTTCTGGCCTGCGCGCCTTCCCGAAAACTCTGCCGACACTGCAAAATCCCTCATCAACCGGAAGCCACGCAGTGGCAGGCCCTGTTCGCAGCCCCGCCGAAACATCTCCGTTTTTACGTGGCGGGCAAGGGGTGCGAGGCATGCCGCTTTTCAGGATATGAAGGGCAACTGCTGCTGTCCGAACTGCTCCAGCCGGGCGAGTCGCTCCGAACGGCCATCCGCTCGAGGGCCTCCGAACCGGTGCTCCGCCGACTGGCCTTTCGTGAAGGGATGCGTTCGCTGGTGGAAGATGGACTCTCCCGGCTCGATGAAACCAGCCTGGGGGCTATTCTTGAAACCGTTCCCTTCGCCGCCGCCCGGGCATTTCTGGAAACCCAGCGGGGCCAACCCCTCGAACCCGGCGAGACACCGGTTCATGTGGCAGTGATCTCGGCCCCTGAGCAACAGGGGAAAGCCCTGACCGGCCTGCACGATGCCTATGAACGGCTTATGGCGGCCAAGGGGATTCGGACCAGCGCCTCAGACGAAAGTCTTTTCAACGAATTCATCAGGAATCATTTCCAGCGGATATGCCATCAACAGGGATGCCGTCGGGTTGTTTTCACGGTCATGGACAGCCCGGACCGTCCAACCCTCACGGCCGTCCCCCTCGGCCCGAAGGAGGGGTGAAAGGGAAAGACATGCCACGAACCATCGCCGTCGCCAGCGGTAAGGGCGGGGTCGGAAAGACGAATATCAGCGTCAACCTGGCCATCCAACTGGCCCGCCGGGGGTTGCGCACCTGCCTGTTCGATGCGGACCTGGGGCTTGCCAACATCGACATCCTCCTGGGGATGTATCCCGAGTTCAACCTGTCCCATGTCATAGATGGTCAAAAGCACATGTCCGACATCCTGATCCGGGATTATATGGGAGTCGACATCGTTCCAGGGAGCACCGGAATCTCCAGGCTCGCCAATTTGGCCGTCCACCAGATCGGTCCGGTATTGGAATCCATCTCGGTGCTGGATTCCTATGATATGATCCTTTTTGACACCTCGGCGGGGGCCGATGGAAATGTCACGGCGTTCTGTAGAGCCGCCTCCCAGGTACTGCTCATCATCACGCCCGAGCCCACCTCCCTGACCGACGCCTATTCCCTGCTGAAAATCCTGTCCTCCCAGGGGGGGGTAAAACCGGTGGGGGTGGTGGTCAACCAGGTGAGAAACCAGCACCATGCCCAGGTGGCTTACCTGAGCCTGAGCCGGGCCGCCGCCCAACACCTTGGGCTCAGTCTCTCGCTCATCGGGTTTATCATCCAGGATCCGCTGGTCACCGAAGCGGTCAAGCGCCAAAGGCCCTTTAGCGCTCTGTACCCCAAATCCATCGCCTCGGCCTGCATCCGGAACATTACGGACCGATTCATCTCGGAAGAGGGTACGGGAATTTTCCCAACGGATATGCAATCCTTCTGGCGGACCTTCATGGAACTGCCCCAGGAATCCCTCCCCCTGCCTGTCCCCGGCCATTCGCCCCCCCCTGCATCGGTTCCGGCGGACGGATCCCCTGCAGCCGGGGAAAGGGACATACGGGAAATAAAGATGCATCTATCGGTGATCGAAACCCAGATAAGCGCCATCGTCAAGGTGATGACATCCCTGGAAGAGCGCTTACGGGCCCATGAGGGCGCATCGCCGCCTCCGGTGGCGAACGGCTCGCGCAGGGAGTCCATCCCCCTTGATTTCGAAGCTTTTTTGGCGGAGAAACCGCCCATGCTCCCCCTCCAGAAGCAAAAACCCTCGCATACAGACGGTTCGACCACTGCGGCAGCGCAGCGGGGAGGGCGGCGGGTTTCAGATGGAAACCGCGACACTGTTTGAATGCCCCGCAACACCTCACCTGCGCCATGGAAGGAATAAAAGCCCGTTCATCGAGAATGGCTGGGGATCTTGCCACCTGCATGGAAATCCGTTAAGGTTGTATTTCGCTCCGGCGCCCGCGATGCCATCGGCGCCCGCCAGGGCCTTCCCATCCGCTGGATGCCCTTGACCGGCCGGACACCTGAACCTGAGGAGTGTGATCCATGACCCGCCAGTGCAGCAACGCGTCGCCTTGCCTCGATATCCAGGCGCAGGAGGCGGCCTGGGAAGCCCTCCTGGGGTCTGTCCGGACTCTTGCCCGGGAGCGCTTCAACCTGGCCAGGGGAAGCCACGACTGGGACCACACCCTCCGGGTGGCCCGTTTGTGCCGACGAATCGGAGAAAAGGAGGCCGCCGACATGACGGTGCTGCTCATCTCGGCCTACCTGCACGACATCGGCCGGGCGGACGAGGACGCCTCCCGGGGGGGACTGTGCCACGCGGAAAAAGGTGCCCAACTGGCTGCCCCCATCGTTTCCAGATTACCACTGGATGAGGCGCGGCAAGAAAACATCCTCCACTGTATCCGGGCGCACCGGTTCCGGGGGAGCGCCGTTCCCGCGACCATCGAAGCCAGGGTGCTCTTTGATGCGGACAAGCTCGATGCCATCGGTGCCGTGGGCATCGCCCGGGCGTTTCTCTTCGCCGGGGAAATCGGTGCCTGCCTTCACAATCCCGATATCGACGTGACCCGTTGCCCCTCCTACTCGATCAACGACACGGGCTACCGGGAGTTCAAGGTCAAACTGAGCAAGATACGGGATCGCATCCTGACCCGAACAGGCCGGCGGATCGCTGAGGCGCGTCATCGGTTCATGACCCAGTTTTTCAGACGATTCATTCAGGAGTTCAATGGAGAAAGGTGAATGGGAATGGCAATGAATATTGTTGAAAAAATAGATAATATAGTCAAAATCAAGCGGGTCCTGGTCAGCGTCTCGGACAAATCCGGACTCGACACCTTCATTCCCGCCCTCTTGGCGGTCAATCCGGAAATCCATTTTTTTTCCACAGGTGGAACCTTTCAAACCCTCAAGGGGCTCGTGGGCCGGCACCCGGAATGCCTGACCCAGGTCTCCGAGTATACAGGACAGCCGGAAACCCAGGGAGGGCTTGTGAAAACCCTCGACTTCAAGGTCTACCTGGGACTCCTCACGGAAACCTATAACGAGGCCCATCAGGAGGACCTGCGCCGTACAGACGCCGTTGCCATCGACATGGTGGTGGTCAACCTCTACCCCTTCAGAGAAACGGTCAGTGCCGCAGACGTCACCGTGGAAAGGGCCCGGGGAAATATCGACATCGGCGGCCCCTGTATGATCCGCGCGGCGGCCAAGAATTTCATCCGCGTCGCCGCGGTGGTTTCCCCGAACGACTACGCCCCTATCATCGAGCAGATGAAGGCAACCGGGGGCGCGCTCGATCTGGCCCAACGCTTTGCCTTGGCCCAGAAGGCCTTCGGCCACACGGCGGCATACGACCAGGCCATCGCCCAATACCTCGGCGATACGGCGTTCGATCAGGTTTCCAGCTGTTACGACAGGTAGCATACACACAGGAGCGACATATGGCAGACGATCTCAAACAGATGTACCGGACCATCATGGATGATCATTTCCCTCCCCGCATGGAGATCAGCTTTGTGGATGGGGATACCCGCCAGACGCTGGTTTACGAAAAGGTGTCTTGGACCATCGAGGGAATCCGCAAGGGACTTCGCTACGGCGAAAACCCCGGTCAGGAAGCGGCCCTATTCCGCCTCATCAACGGCAACCTGACCCTGGGCCAGGTGCAAACCCTCCATCCCGGTCAGTATCTCGTCTCCGACATCGAGCTGTTGCAGTCCGGGAAACATCCGGGCAAAACCAACCTCACGGATGCGGACAATGCATTGAATATCCTTCGCTATTTTCCGGACGAGCCAACGGCGGTGATCGTCAAGCACAACAACCCCTGCGGCGTTGCCAGAGCCGCAACACTGGCCGACGCCTACGAAAAGGCTTACATGGCAGACCGGGTGGCGGCCTTCGGCGGCTGCATTGCCCTCAACCGGGCGGTGGACAGGACAACGGCCGAGGGAATCTGCGGCCAGTATGCCGAAGTGGTCGTAGCACCAGATTTCGACCCGGGCGTCATGGATCTGTTCGCTCAAAAGAGGAACCTGCGGGTTATTCGCATTGACAACATCCGCCGGCTCCAGGACTTCGTCGGCCGGAACTACGTGGATATGAAAAGCCTCATCGACGGCGGCATCATCATCCAATGGCCCTTCACGGCCCGGGCCCGCAGCCAGGCAGACCTGGCCCTTGCCGCTTGCGAGCACAGGGGCAAATCCTACCAGATCCAGCGTCCGCCCACGGAGAAGGAATACCGGGACATGCTCTTCGGATGGCTGGTGGAGGCGGGCGTTACCTCCAACTCCGTGATTTATGTCAAGGATGGCGTCACCGTGGGCATCGGGACGGGTGAGCAGGACCGTGTGGGGGTGGCGGAGATCGCCCGGGACAAAGCCTACCGCAAACTCGCGGACCGATACTGCTATCAGCTGCACGGCATTCCTTACAACGATCTGACGGATCCCGAAAAAAAGGCCGAAATCGATACCCGGGTGGCCAACGAGAGAGGCGGGTTGATCGATTCGGCCATGGTCAGCGACGCTTTTTTCCCATTCAGGGACGGGGTGGATGTGGGGCTGCGTGAAGGCGTTTCAGCCGTGATTCAACCCGGTGGGTCAGGCAACGATTATCAATCCATCGAGGCTTGCAACGAATCCGGAGCCACCATGGTATTCACGGGTCAGCGGAGCTTCAAGCACTAGGGCGCCCCCTGCCGGCCTCCAGATTCGCGGCGAGGTAATCCAGTCCCTTCAGGAGCAACTCCCGGTAATCCGAGAGTGCTTTTCGGGCGTCGAGGGCCCACTCGTTATAGTTATTCTTCAATTTCATGTTTTCTTCATGATCGGGCCGCTGGATGGACAGCTCCAGAAGCTTCTCGTTCTGGTGTTGAAACGTTTCGAGATTGCTGAATGCCGTTTCAAAGTATTTCCGGCTCATGGCAAAGAGGTTTTCCGTTTCCATGGTGACACTCCTTATTCCTTGGTATAATTTTCGAGGTCCAGTTGAAACCGCACAGGGCCGCGACTCTTGTCCGCGAAGGTTTTATGAAGGGCGTAGGCAGTGGCCGGATGCGACCAAGAGGTGGCAATGGCCGCATGCCCCTTTGGAAATGCCGTCACCTCCGCCGCAATGTAATCGAGGGGTGCCAGCACCGCGGGCCTATCCACCAGATCGTCTTTTTCCGCATAGCAGATCAGGAATTTGATCCCCTTCTCCGCGATGCGGTGAAAGTTCAGGTCCCGACCGAACAGCTTTACCGGTAGGGTACCGTCTCGCTCCACCGGCCGATGATAGGATTCAAAACTCAAACGGGTCACGGATACGGGCAGGTCCGTCCGATCATAGGCCAGCCAGTGGTTAATGGCCAGCGCCGTATCCCCAACGGGACTCCGATCCTCGGCCAGACGTTCCAGCATGGCCAGATCCCTGAAGAAGGCAAAGACCGGGGCCTCCTTTTCGATGCTCTTCAACTTGTAGACCCAGCTCATAAGCTTTCCGTCAACCACGTGGTTTCCATTGTCCAGGCGCTTTATGGCATACCGCAGGTCCTGGAATCGTTTGGGCAGCATCGACAAATATTCCACAAGGGACTTGCTCCGGGAGCCATCCAGCGGGGCCACGCAGGTGATCAGCGCATCCACGAAGCCGTCCAGCTCTCCCGAGAGGACAGCAATCGTGGCGGTGAATCCGCCCTGGCAATAGCCGTTCAAGGTAACCGGCCTTTCGTGGATCTCCCTCAGCTTCCGGCAGAAATGCCTCAAATCGAGGCAATCGTCCTCTCCGGTCATGACCTGAACGGCCGGTGAGGTATCGATAGCCTTTACGATGCGAATATAGGTGGGAATGCCCTGGTTCGCGAAGGCATGCACATAGCTGCGATCTTCCCCGGGAAGGAAACACAGGATATTGGCACCCAGAACATAGGGGGGAATGATGAGAACCGGTTTCCCGTCCATCCGGGGAGAAATCTTCCGGTCATATGGCAACACCCGGTAGAGGGCGAATCGCTCCGTCTCAGCGATCCTCTCAAACCGCTCATCCTCCAAGTGGAACCCGAACTTTTCGCCGATGGATTTGATCCTGTCGGGGTATTCATGGGCGATTCTGTTAAAAAGGGCGCGTTGGCCAGCCCAAAAAGCTTCTGCCTCCCCCTCCCCCTGGCAGGTCAGATCCCCGTTCCATGCCTTGCAGGCCGTCTTCATCTGCCGAAGCTGAAAGTCCATCAGGGACGAAAGGCTGCTGCGTAAGCCCCGCTGAGCCATCTGCAGGTTCATGTTCATCAGGGCCAGGTAGTCATTCAGGGTATCCAGGGGATCGGCCTGAAACAGCTTCCGGCTTTCCGTCTCGACGAAGGATTGCATCGCCACCCAGGAGGGCTCAATAAAATCGGATAGATATCTGGATATGCCATGGGCGTACGATTGGTTTAGATGCATCTGATGAAGCAGCATCCGGGGCATATCGATTTTTAAATGGGCCATATCCGTTTTGGAATAAGGATGATTTTCCATTTCACATCACATTGGGGTGTCTGGCGCCGTGACCGGTCCCACGGGTAAGCACCGCAGCCTTTTTGCCAGGAATTGAAGAAGGCCGAGGCCCCCGGCCGGGGCCTCGGCATAAACGCATCGTGAATCGCCACGATCTCGCTTACAGCGCAAACAGCTGCTGGACCGTTTGCAATCCCTTATCTGCTATCGCCTTGAGATCGCCACATCCCTTTTGGGTCAATTTCGACCACTGGGCCATGGTCTGTTTCGTCTCATTGGAGAAGCGAGCACCGCTGTCCAGCATCGTATCGATGGCCGCTTCCGTCTGCTCCTGCCCCTTGACCATGATATCCATGGTATTGTCAAAGAGCATTTTGTTTGCATCCATGATCTGCTTCATGATTGGTGTGGTTTCCATGATACCTCCCTCCTTGCTATTTCTCTTTGGTTTTTTCCTGTTTTTGCGGCTCTTTTTTCTCTGAGGCCATTTTCTCCTGCTTTTTCGCCTTTAACGGCTCGAGTCCGGAATCCTCCCCAAAAAGAGCGATAAGCTTTTCATAACCATTATCGACCGCTCTCTTGAAATCCTCCCGGCTCTTTCGGCACACCGCCGCCCACTGGGAGAATGCACCCTGGGCATCCTTTGTGGATCGATGCGACTGATCCCAGAGGCTTTCGACGATCTTTTCCGACTGGCTCTGAACCATGGTCATGGTATCGTAAGAATTGTCAAAAGAGGCTTTATGAAAATCCACAACCCGTTTTAACAGTGCCTTCTGTTCCATTCTATCCCTCCTCTTTCCTTCCATCCTGGTATGCCGAAATCATGTATTGTCTTCCCCATGTCCTGCCAAAAAGGACCGGGCATGTAGAAAGCCCTCCTCAACCCTTTCCCTGAATTGTTTCGATTCCCTTTGCATCAGCATCCGCCATTCGTTCAACAATAGTTTGATATCATCCGGTTGATCGGGTTCCAACGCCATCAGGTTCTCTGAGATCCTTTCCACCTGCATCTGCATCTGCTCCATGATGCTGAAGGAATCGTCCAGTGCAATTTCCTGGATACTATCGATCTGCTTGTCCGAGGATAATGCCGTCATCATTCGAACTCCCCCTGCCCGCGGCGCCACTATATCGTTCCGTGCGAGTCAGCCCCTCGGTCATGGGCTCCTCGCTATGATATTTAGAACTATTTAGAACAATATAATTAGCCTGGAGCAAAAAATAGGTTAAACGTGTTTTAGCCCCCGCCCTGTTGGGGCCCCTTGCCGACTTCTTAAGTGGCATTATGAGGGCAACCGTATACTGGCTCTGCCCCTCCTGACCAATTCAGCCAGGAAGATGTCTCTGTGAAGAGCGCCCCGCACAAAGAGCGTTCAAGGCTCCACGATTACCTGCCGCCATCGGTCGTACGTGCGCCGAAAACCTACCGAACGGTTGCATGATGGTGTCGCATGGCGATGGTTGGTCCGGTTTATGTCGAAAAACGCGCCTCTCGTGTCCAACGCTTCAATAAGGATGTAATATCCCTTCGATGCACGGGATGGACTCGGCGGAGGTCTCTTCCGCGTTCCTCTATGGGAGATGGAAACATTCGACGCAATCTGGACGGATCGCCTGAGCTCCCATCGGCTGGGATTGATTGAGAACCATATTCATCAAAACGACTCTACCATAGCGGTTGGAGAAAAAATATCCGTGCAAGTGCCTAATTTATGGTAGGCACTAATGCCCACCTTTCACTCAGGCGCAAAATCCGGGGGAGCACATGGGAGAGGGGCTAAGAATCCGATCGAAATCCAACCCAAGCAGGGAAGGCACCCAATGCCTTTGCTCTGACAGGCGGGGTTCGGAAGGGGCCTCAAAAAAGGCTGCTGTACTTTCGGTATGAACCGCTTTTGAGCATTCTTCGTCCTGGCATCGGGTCTGACGAAATTAGTAACGGGATTAAGCGGCGGACCTGAAATCCCTATAATCGGGCAACTGGAAAATCGGGGCTTTCGCTGCCTCATACGAAGCATGAAATGGCCTAACTTCGTCACCGCCCCAAAGCTCATCGTAGTGCTTCTGGAGGCACTCCAGGGTCTCTCGGCTCGCCTCGGAAAGCAATCGGGTTTTTTCCTGAAAGAAGTATGCTATCCGCTCCAAGGTCCAGAAGCAGACGCGCCGGCTTTCCTCTGGGAGGGAGATACACGGGGACTTTTCCATAAAAAAAAACCGGTGGAGATTCTTCTCCTCCGGCATACATGCATAGGCCTCCTTCAGCCGCCTCTCAGCGTTTCCAAGATCCAGCCGATAGGCCAGGGCGGGGGCTTTGCGAACGTAATCATAGGCTCTCAGATCTCCGATACGATCGAACAGCAGCACATGCTCATAGAACCATTGATGCCTTGGATTGATGGTGATCACAAGATCATCCACCCCCAAATAATCGCGGCAATAGGTATGCATGAGCTTGTTGCCGAGCATCAAGACCGTTTGGTCCCCCTTGGGGATGCTCGAATGCATGGCTAAGGAGCCAACCTCGGCCACTTTCCGACCCTTGGCCCTCAATCCGTCCACCTTTGACTTGTAGATCGCATCCATGGGAAGCCCCAAGCTGCTGTCCTGGAAAACCGTCAGGGTAAACACCACCGAATGGTTTCTCTTGCCGATAAAGGTCGTTGTCTCGGGCAGGGCGTTGCGAAGGGTCAGGCGCAACCCACTCTCCTGGCGCGTCATATATCCCTTTTGGATATAGTTGTCATGCACCAGCCGGCAGGCGCTCTCAAGTTCCTCCTTCTTTTCCGCAATCTTGAACTTGAGTCCCTTGGCGCCGGTACGATCGATTTTAATTCGGTTCCTCAATCTTATGGAAAAACTCTTTCGGCCCCTCCTGCGTTCCACATCCTCTCTCGCCTTAATCATTTCCATTCACCATCATCCTTAATTATATGGTCTGGTGCAACGGGTTGCGGGTCAGGCGCTCTGAACTCCTGCTCACTCCTGATGGACTCATCAGCCGCATCCTCGCCATAGGTCAAAGAGCGCTTTCTTTGATCTACGGGTTGGGGCGTGCAACTAACATACCACGGAGAGGCATGGGGCAAAATGTTTCGCACGAAGGGGTCTCATCCGGTCCATAGCGCCACAACCATCTGTTATAAAACCCCTTTGGCCCATCCTCTCCCTGGATGGGCAAAAGCCGCCATGGCATGATCCACCTTTGCTGGGTTCAAGGACCAGCAAAAAATCAGCCCCAGCGCAGTCGGATGCCAACCTTCTGACATGCGAACTGTATGAAAATCCATTCACAAAAACCCGCCTGCCTGCGGGTTTTCGTAAAGGTATTCATTTCATGGTCCCCACTTATGCAGGTAATACCCTACAAAATGGGCGCATGCATCGGCCACGGCTACCCCAGCTACAGTGTTGCCCTATGGTCATTCCCAAAAAAACGTATCACACACCGGGATGGGGGCTGATATTGGGAAAGAGGGAATAGGGGAATTGTCGCTTCCGGGATGTGGGAGCAAGGCCGAATGTCTGGTTCGGGCGAGGCGAATATGAGTGGCGGCAGCTCTGACAAGGCAATTCCTGGACATATCGCCTCTGTGGGCGGATCTGGGGGAAGACGGCAGCCCTGTGGGCAGCCGTGCCATGCGGATTCCCCAAAAAATTAAGGCGGTAAAGGGGATACTGGAGCCTTTTCAGGCAATGTGAAGATCCGGTTTCCCCTTGCGCCGGCGGATGACTCTCACGCCGCTGATGATGCTTTTCACGGTCGGTTTTTTGTCTCTGTTCTGGTCGTCCTGCGAAAGCAGCTGATGCAGTTTTGCTTCAATTTCCTTGATTTTTTCTTGGTCCATTACACAATTCTTAAAGTTTAATTAGTCCTTTAGGGCACCCTCCGCTGCTTCCATTTGCCGTTATGGGTCGCAAGTGGAACCTCGGGCTCTTCTAAAACATGCGAGGCATTCCCCATCCTCTCGCGGGGACTGAATTTCATGAAAAGAAACGCAAAAGGGATTTTATACCAAGTGGCGTTGATCGCTTTATGCGGAGGATAGCTTGCTGCTGATGGGCAACAAACTTTTCATTTAACAGTGCCTTTTATACCATCGATCCGGACTTTGCAAGGAAAAAATGTCATCATCGCAAATAAGGTTGCAGTCAGCTCGGCTGGGGCGGTTAGGCGCCCCAGCGTTTTTCAATACCGTCTTCCCGAATCGGAGAATCATCAGCCCTTGGATCCCAGCCGAAGCCCCCCATGGATGAAGAAAACGTCACCGGCAATGGCCTCGTTCCGGTACAGCTCACCCACCAGGGAGGCAATTTCATCCGGCTCGATGAGCCGCTGAATGGGAACCTGCTCAAGAACTCGGTTCAGCGCTCTTTCAGGCATGTTTCTCACCATGGGGGTGTTCACATATCCTGGTGCGATGGCCACGCAACGCAGCCAGTTTGAAACCCCCTGCCTGAAAAAGGCGGCCGTAAGCACTTTTGGAATCACTGACATGGCCGCCTTCGAGGAGGAGTAGTTGATCTGGCCTGCCGTTCCATAGGATCCGGTGGAGGATACCAGGCAGATAAGTCCGGTGCATCGATGGTTGATCATCCTCTCGGCGCATTCTCGAACGGTGAGAAAAACCCCGGTCAGGTTGATATCCATGACCGATTGGAATTGTTCAAGGCTCATCTTGTCCTTGACCTTGCCGGTGAGTTTGTCGAGGTACAGCATGTACCCATCCCTCACAATGCCGGCAAAGGGGGCCAGCAGATTGATTTTTCCAAAGGTGTCGATGGCAAAATCCGCCAACGCCGCACAGTCCTTCTCACTCGTCACATTGCAGGGGAATGTCTTCAGCATCCCCGTTGGCGCGTCGATCTCGGAAAGCGCCGCTGTCAGCATGTCTTCCTTGACATCCGACAGAATGACCTTCCCGGCGTTCTTGATCCAAAATTTCGCCAGCGCCGTTCCGATACCGCCCGCCCCGCCGGTAATGACCGCTACTGAATCCCTTATTTCCAGCATATGCATCAATCTCCTTATTTATAGAGGGTGAAAGTTGCGTTGCCTGCCCCTTTGCGCCTTTTTCCCATGGTTAACCGCCGTCAAAACGGGGCCCATGGGGTTCAGGACGCTGTAAGATGCATCAATGGCCGGTTTGCGTTTTTGCGTGTGAAGGGCAGGTCTTGGGCACTCTGAGGGCGCTTCGCCCCTTGAAGTCCCTATGAGCATAGCGACTTGATTAAAAATACGCAATTGGTACTTATGCCTATTTCGTCGATATAACGCTGGCTATAGCCTCCGGAGCGCTGGATCGAACGCCCCTTGCCGCGCAGGCAACCACAGGGGAGCGGTCTGCGGCATCATGAAGTGCAGGGGGCCCGGGCTTCCCGGGCCCCGTAGACAGGACTTGGCGAATCTCGGCCGGAAGATATCCGCAGGGCCCCCCGCCGATTCGGTTGCACCGTGCAAATTTTCAATGCCTCTCACCGGGAATTGCCGGAGGGGAGAGGCCCCTCGTTCCCGGCGTCAAGGCGAGGTTAGGAAACCCAGGACAGAAAAATGGTGCAAAGCACCAGCAGGATGATGCCATGGAGTCGATAGGTTTGATCCGAGGCCATGGACAGATACCAGTCAGCCACCTTGTCATAGAGCTGTTTTGGATTAAGAACGATGAAGCCCCCCTTGGCGATGGCAAGGATCCCCAAAAAAATCACGAAGCCCCGATGCTGGGTGTGGGACGATGCCATGATCAGAAGGACCCCAACCGCTCCGGCGACAACCGCGAGAAACATCCGCTTGTTTCCGGCCATCACATTGGCCAACACCTTCTTTGCCTCATCTGTGTAAAGAATAACGCTGGTACCGCTGGCGATGCCGATCAACCCAATTGCATACAGAAACCAATTCATGTGCGCGCTCCCTCTCTTCTGGGAACCTGTCTGGATCCCTCATTCACGATTTCCCCAAACGGGCTTCCCGATCATGTCTCCAATAAGTTGAAAATCCGTTGCTCGGATGCTTGATCCTGTCACCATAGCACACCCCTGCCTTATAGCTCAAAGGGAATCTTCGCCTCTCCTGGATGCGCACTCATGCCTTCCTGTAACGGGACATTTATAGTATAGAAGAAGGTGGACCTCCTGGTGCGGGTGAGCTGCCATAAGCCCAAGAGTATGCTTCTGTATCATTTATCAAATGGAATAAAAATAATTCACAGAGGTTCCAGTGATCGAGAAAATCATATCAGGCGGCCAAACGGGTGCGGACCGGGCTGCCCTGGATGCAGCGATCGCCCTGGGAATCACCCACGGTGGCTGGCTGCCGAAGGGCAGAAAAACAGAAGCCGGTCCTCTGCCCGAAACCTATGCCCTGAAGGAAATGCCCTCAGCCGAATACCGGGAACGCACCCTACAGAACGTGATCGATTCGGACGGCACCCTGATCATTTCCAGGGGCGAACTCACCGGCGGTTCCGCCCTTACCCTGAAGGCGGCCCGGGATCTCGGCAGGCCCTGTCTGCATATCGATGTGGCGGTGGATACTCCCTTTCTGGCGGTCACCAAGGCCGTTGACTGGATCATTGAACGTAATATCAACGTACTGAATGTTGCAGGACCCCGCGCCAGCAAGGACCCGACCATCTACTCGGAGGTCAAGAAAATCGTCGAAAGTATTTACTACCTGTGCCTGACCAAGGCCCATATGCCCAACCCCCTATCGCACAAGGCCCCTTCCAACACGGGGCCACCACCGCCGCGGCCGGACACCGTCGCTGCGGCAGTAGAACTCATCATCTCCGAAATGTCCCTCAGGGACCGCGCTACCGTGGCCAACATGACGGAACGGGAGGTGCTCCTGCTGGATATTCCCCTTGGCCGCTACATCGCTAAAAAGCTTGCCACCTGGGCCCTCGCCCGGGATTTTCGGGATGCCTGCTCCCAATTGACGGGGAAGGCCTATCGTCGAAACGATGCGCAGAAGGCAGTCCTGCTGGAACTGTGGAGAAAACTCCGGCACACCCACAAGCTGCGGGTGGTCAAATAGAGCGGCGGGGCGGCGGCCGACATCAAAGCTACCCCCCCCCGGTGGGGGGCATTCCAGGGCAGCTCGGCATCGGCGCCTTTCGCCTATTCCACCCGGGAAGGCCGGCAGAGGTGTTTCTCGTCCATCGCCAGCCGGCCGCATCCGTCGCATACATATTTCATTTTCTCGAGTTTGCTCTTACACATATGGGTGACGTCCGTGTCGGGAGTACCGCAGAAACTGCAGACCTGCTTGTCATCGCAGGGATTACACAGATGCCCCGGGCTATCCGAGACAGCACCACAGGTTTTACATGTATAGGCCATATCTTAAACCTCCTCATACCGCTTCGCGGGAAAGGGTGAATTATCTTGGGTTACCCTTGGGACGAACTCATTATAGGCTGTCAACTTATCTTAAAGATGAATCCGTATCTGGAAAAGTCAAGAAGCACCACCGCCATTTCCAGAACCGGCCCATTCCACCTTTTCCCCTCATAAACCTATTTTCGCCATTGCCCTCGCCACCATCTTTCTGTATAAAAATCAGATCGCTGCCACTCCGCCAACGAGAAAGGTGTTGATTTAATGAAGATTCAGGGTCAGAAAAGGTGGGCTCTCCTGTTGGGCCTTGTGGGGGCGATGCTGATCGATGCCCGGTTTATAGCCTATGCCGAACCTGCCCAGCGGATATCCCCGCCCCACATCATTCAGATCTGCAGCTCTCCCCGGGGGGCTGTCGTGGTGCTGACGGAGGCCAGTGGGGGCCTTTTTTTCTCATCGCATCCGGGGGCAACCTGGCGGCGGGGGGCCAACGTGCCGGATACCTGCCTTTACTCGACCACAGCCGACGCGGCGGGAGATCTGTTTCTGACCACCGCAGCCGGTGCCTATAAGTCCATCGATAACGGTGCCACCTGGCAGTATCTGGCCGGATCCCATGTGGCCTTCCTTGTATTCAGCCCCCACCAATCGGTCTTTTTGGCCAAACTCTGGGGAAAAGGGCTTTTTATCGGCGGGGCACGGCATATCAACCTCCAAGAATCCGCCATGAAGCAGATAACGGCGCTGCCTTCAGCTCCGGTTCAATGTGTGACATTCCGCGTTCCCCAGAGTATTTTCGCCGGCTTTTTCGGCAGGGGGGTCTACGTATCCGAAACCGGGGGACGATACTGGCAGGAGATTAACACCGGACTTTCCGACAAAAATGTTCTCACCATGGGCACCAGTCCGAACGGAATCGTGTTTGCGGGCACCTATGGCAGCGGGTTGAATGTTTGGTCCGGGGAGCGTCAGGCCTGGTCCAATGTGGCCACGGGGCTCAAGGAGGCGGCCATTCAGTGCATGGCCTTCGGACGAAAGGGGTCGATATTTATCGGATCCATCCATCAGGGGGCTGTGGTATCCCGTGATAGGGGCAGGACCTGGCAACGGATGACAGGGTTGCCGGCGCACGCGAACGTTCTGGCCTTGGCAGTGGGTATCGATGACACGGTCTATGCTGGAACCGGTCAAGGGCTGTGGGTATCGAAAAACAATGGACGAACCTGGCAAGAGGAGCCATTGCAACCATAGAGGGCCGGCCGCTGGAAATTAAACCTGGCCGCCGGGAAGTATTACGGGAAGGAAATCGGATACATGCGGTTCTTGATGGGCACATTTGGGCTGAGCGTAGGCGTGTTAGCGGCCCTGTTGTACTGGTGGCGGCCGGCACCGGCTCTGATTTCGGTCGAAGCCATGGACTGGGCCCTTGCCTATGAAGCGGCCCATACGCCCGGCAAGCATCTGTCGGATACCCTTCCAACGACAGGGGACATAACCCAATCCTCGCCAACGCACCTGACGCTGACCGAATTTATCCAGCAGCAAACCAAGGGCCGGCTCAGCCGCGTCGGCACCAACACCTGGGGCCCGTGGCTGACCCGCCATGGTTTCGAAAGGGCTCGTGGTGAAACGCCAATTGGATTTCTCCTCCCCAGTGCCCCCCTGGCTGCCCCCCTATCGGCACCTTGGGGATATATCGAGGTCCGCGGCCGGGACCGGATCGATTTCTTGAGCTATCGGTGGTTGGGCACGGCCGAGTTGACAGGAAAAGGAATTCCTTCCAGGCTACACTATCCCTATCGCGGCGCCGCAGGCCTGATCCTTGCGTTCACCTTGATGCTGACAGTGATCATCGGGCTGCCGTCTGGAACGGATCGCCGTCTATCGAATTGCACCGCCGGAAGGGGCTGCAAGGTATTCACGGTCATCTTGAGCAGCGGTGCGACGCTCATCATCCTTCCCTTTCTGTATCGATGCAAGGGGGATGCGCTGCTGTGGGTGTACCTCGGAAGCTTCATCATGGCCGGTGGGCTCTTTGGATTCGCCCTGTACGGCAGGCAGGCCGTTATGGTGTGCAACATGCTTCGGGGAAAAAACCTCCTGGCACACTGGAACTATTCACCGGGGGAGTGGCACCGGTTTGCGGTGTGGGCGCATGCACTGGAAAAGATTCACAAGCGGGTGCTGCTGCGGATCCTGTCCACCGTGATTCTGTGCCTGGGCGGCGGATTCTGGCTGTTGATGCAGGATGAAACCGCCGGCGGCGTGTTCCTGGCGCTATCCAGCATTGTCACCCTTTCATGGCTCTTCGTCTTTATTCACCGCTGGCTTGCCTATCGACGGGACAGCCGGGGTCCGGGAGAGGTCTTCATCGGCCCTTCATGTGTCTACCTCAACGGGTCCGTCTTTTCCTGGGCGACCCCCGGTTCCCGGGTGGAATCTGCGGAATATGTGGTTTCGCCCTTTCCCCTGCTCTCCATCACATACTCCTTTATCGTGACGGCAGGACGCTCGCTGCACTTTGGCAGGCAACGCGCGGCGGTTCATGTTCCGGTTCCCAATGGAAAGCAGGAGGCGGCAGCGGCCATCGCCAAAACACTCCTGCTGAAAAAAGGCAAAAAGTCCTGACCCCCGTTTCGGGCAATGGGACAGCCCGCCTTCGGCTCACCTGAGGATCAGCACCGTGGCCTGGCTCTCCGTGACGAGCCTGTTCACCTTCCTTTTGGGCAACCATTTTCCCAACAAGGTCTGCGGCCCCATCCAAAGGGCCAGCATCTCCCCTGGGCGGTCCTGGGAGGTGAACGAATCCAGGGAGGCGATATCCACACTTTCCACCAGTGGTTCAATGCCCAACGCACGGTAGTAGTTAAGGATATTGACCAGCCGGTTTTCCACATCGGCCTTTAACGCACCGCTGCTGCCGGTGAAGCCCACCAGGGTCAGGCCGGCGCCGTGAATGGTCAATAATTGATTGATCAGTTCCAGGGAGGCCTGGGTCACCGCGTCCCCATCCAGACAGCAAACAATCCGGTCAATTCTCGCTGCCCGTTTGACCACCATGACGGAACAGGGGGCCTCGTTGACGATCCGCTGGGGTGCCGTGGGATGCCCCGGCCACCCCTGCCCCTGGGACGGCGGATCACATCCGATTACGATAAGATCGCTCGGATCCTCCAGGACCTCCGTCAAAACGGCCTTGGCAGGGTCACCGGAGCGAAGATGTTTGATGAGCTGCTTTCTGCCATCTTCCGCGCCCCGGCAAGAACACCGGCCATTGTCTGAACCCGTGCCGTCCTGAAATTCCCCGGTATCCCCATAGGGGCTGTCACCGGTCGGAAAGGCGCTCATAAATTGCTCCACGTAACCGTTCAAAGCGGTCCGAAGCGAAGGACCACCAGCTGGTCCGGAGGCTGAATCGCCAGGCTTCGCCTCCAGTCCCAAGAAGGTGACATTGGCCCACGTATTGACCGCCAGGGCGCGAACCTCGTTCACAGCGGTGGCGCTGTATGGATTGTCATCCAGGGCAAGCAATATTTTCATGGAACCCTCCTCCTTCCCGGTTCTCGGGATGGGTAACCGACGACGACACTGCGGGAGTTTATCATGACCGCCTGCAAAAGAGCAGTGCCGAGGGGACGCGGCTGAGGCAGTCCAGCAGCGGGGAACTCTGGCCGATGTGATGGGGCAGGGACACCAGTACCAGCTGATACCCCGCCAGCCGGTCGCCGACGACCTTGGGCAGCCCCGCCAGATGCATGACGGTCTCGGGCAGGCATCCGCCCTCCTTCAGGATGGCATGGGTTTGGGCCACCGGCTCTTCCGGCGCCATCGCCCCAACGGAAAGGGCCGTTTCATCCACGTGTTCCGGACCGGCCTTCCCCGCCCTGCCAAACTCGCAGGTTATCAGATCCACCGCCACGCCGGTAGCTTTGAAGAGCCGGGTGAAGGTACGCGCCTGGGCCGTGCCGGTCTCGTCCGGATCCATCAGGATCACTGCCCGCTTGAGTTCCACCGGATTTTTCACCATGAGGATGGGGCATGGAATCTGCTGATAGAATTTGGAATGCAGTTCCTTGTAAAAATGCTGGGAAGAGAACGAGTGCAGCAGGCCTGTGATGAAAAGATCATAATCGGACTCCCTCAACTCGCGAAGGATCCCGGTTTGTGGCTGTCCCAGCAGGATCTTCGGCGGCGCCAGCGTAGGGCATCGATCCTTCTCCATGGCGATAACCTGGCCGATTTGCTCCGTAGCCTGGCTGATCAGCCCCTTCTCCCATGTTCGGCGAACCCAGCCGCTCCCCGGCGGATGGTCCTCGGTGTCGGGCGGCTCCACGTGTAAGATGTTGATTTCCATGCCGGTGAGCGTTGCCAGTTGACAGGCATACCGCAGCGCGATGGTAGCCGCCAGGTCCGCGTTCAAGTACACGATGGATTTTAACATAGACTCCTCCCAATTCGGTTGTATCTTCTATCCTTGAGCAACCCGAAGCGTACGCCTCAGGTATTTTGCGGTTTCATTAGCTCTTCTTCAGCGCGCTTGACTGCTTCCAGGATCTCTCCCATCTTGAACGGCTTGGCCAGAAAATCGAAGACTCCCTTCTGGTAGGAGGTCTTTGCCGTTTCCATGGTGGCGAACCCGGTGATCACGATCACCACCGTGCGGGGGGAACGTTCCTTGACGACACCCAGAAATGCCATGCCGTCCATGCCCTCCATCTTCAGGTCAGTGATGACGATATCAAATTCCTTCTTGAGGACCCGGGCGAAGGCGTCCTGGCTGCGCAAATAGGTTTCGACTTCGTAACCGCACTTTTCCAGCACGGGACGCAACCGGTTTAAAACGATCTGTTCGTCGTCCAGAATGAGTATGGATGTTTTGCCATGGTTTGCCATTTTCTTTCCCCCCAGTCTATTGGGTTGTGCGAAAGCGTTGGATCCCCGGAACGCCGTATGGAAGAGCCCCATTGCCCGGCCCCTCACGGGGACGGGGCGGCCTCCCTGGCGGTCATTTCTTGAAACAGGGTCAGATAACGCTCGATTTGACCGTCGCTGTTCATCTTGACATCGAGCTGGCGGGTAAAGGCGACCAGCCGGCCCAGAAGAGACATTTGGGACACCATGACGCCGGGTGCCCGTTTCTTGACTCTCGCCACGACCAGATCCTGCCGGAGTTGCACCACAAAATCGTTTTGCTCGAGGATCATGGCGATCAGTTTGGCGCGCCGGTTTCGCCGGGTCTGATCCGTCACCCCCCCGAGGAAGCGAAAATAGGCGTAATTGTCGTTCACGTTCTCGCTGATATAGGCGTCAATGATATTGAAGTGATACCCCACCCGCAGGTGAATGTTGGTGTACTGCCTGGACACCACCGCCAGGTTCCGTCCGATCTCCTTCGGGCTGGCCTGGTGTGTGGAAAAGGTACGCGTTATGCTGGACATGAGGCTCTTGAAATCCACGACCACCGGATCGGTGCTCCACAGGTCCGCGGCCTGAAGTCCCGCTAAAAAGGCCCGCATGGGCCGGGATCGCACCTGGGAGGGCTCGACGAGGGACGCGTCTTCCCCGTCCGAGACGCCCCCACCGATATCGATGAGGGTCAGGTGCAGTGGGATGTCCAGCTTGAGACGCATCTCCTGCCCCTTGGACCAGCCCAAAACACGACTCGCGTTCAGATGCGACAATTCGGCAACCGCCTTTTCATGGATGAACCGCGTGATATCATGATAGGTCTGGCAATTTCGAGGTGTAAAATTCTTGTCCTTTGGATCCACCAGATTCAGCGGGGCGATCCTTTTCAGTATCCGCCGCAGCAGGCGGTATTCGTACGTCTCCTCAAAGGGATGGGCCACGAATTCATAGAGACAGAGCTTATCGACGATCCCATCGTAGATGATATTCTGCTCCGCGTCCATGGTAATTTCCCGTCCGGAATCCAGTAGCTTGGTGGCCACATCCGTATTGACAATGGCGGGGATGCGAAATTCCCGGACGATGGTGGCCATATGTCCCGTGGCCGATCCGATGTCCGTGATCATGCCCCGCGCCCTGCCCGCCACAGCGGCAAACTTTGGCGAGGACTGCTTGGCCACCAGGATGGCGCCGCTCGGGAACCGCTCGAGATCCTCATCCGTGCGGACCACCCAGACCGGACCGCTGGCAACGCCGTTCTGGGCCACAACGCCCTTTCCGGAAAAGATGATCGGGTGATCGCTGATAACTTCCGAAATATCGCAGACCACTTGGCTGATCCGGGCCCGGATGTTCAGGGGGCGGGACTGGAGGATGTGGAGGTCGCCCTGGGCGTCGAAGGTCCATTCCACCTCCTGGGGTTTGCGAAAGTATTGTTCGATGCCGAGCCCCAGTGAAGCAATGCGCAGGATCTCCGCCTCCGTCAGGCAGGGCCGGTCCTGCTCCTCTAGGGGAACCGGTTCGAAAGCACATCCACCCCCGGCCTGCAGGCTCCAGCGCAGGGGCTTGGGGACCACCTCCATTCGCATGATCCGCTGCGGGCTGCTTCGGGTGATCTGGTACTGGTCAGCCACCACCTTTCCGGCCACGACGGGCGCTCCCAATCCCCAGGCAGCCGAAAGCGTCATCCTTTCAGAATCGGGCGCCACGGGATCGAGGGTCAGGAGCACCCCGCTCTTGGCCCCTTCGATGGTCCGCTGGCAGGCCACGGCCATGGCCACCTCATTGTCGTAAATACCCTTTTCCAGCCGGTAATTCATGGCGGATGCCGCATAGGTCGATGCCAGAACCTGCCGGTACGCCTCCATGAGATGGTCCGGTGAAATGTTGAGCAGGGTTGCGAACTGGCCAGCAAAGCTATGCTCGCTGTCCTCACCCAGGGCGCTGCTTCGGATGGACCAACTGGGCCGGAGGGCCTCAGGCCCCTTTTGGGCTTCCGACAGGGCGCTTCGAACCGCCTGGCGGATATCGGATGGTACCTCGCCGGCCAGAATCATGGATTTAATCTGCCGTGAGGCTTCCGCAGTGGGAATCCCACCCGATGTCCACTGCGCCAGAATGGCGGGGATCTTCTGGGTCAGGCCGTTGGCATCCAGGAACCGCTGGAAAGCCGCCACGGTGATGGCAAACCCATCTGGAATGGGCATGGCCAATCTGTTTTTCAATTCGGCGAGGTTGGCATTTTTCCCCCCCACCACCTCGGCCGAGGCGACGGTGATGTCCCGGTAGGGAATGGTCAGGGGCATGTGAGATACATTGACCCGTCCTTCGAGCTCCATTTGGATGTCGCGGGATATCCGTTCAAAGGGTTCCGCGATCTCCCGGTAGGATTCCTGAACAAGAATGTTAAAATTATCAATGAGGGTATGAACCAAATCCGTCATGCGCTCACAGGTGCTTAGGATGTACTGACGGTCGAACACGTAGGCGCCACCGGACTTATCGTTTATGTCCGCCATGAGTTCCAGGATCTGGTTGTTGAGTTTCAAGATGTCCTGAAACCGGGCGAAAAGAACGGTCAGGGGTGCCGGCGTCCGCCTGCGGCGCCATCCCGCCAGGAGTTGCCTGACCAGTTTGATCATACCCTCATTCCCCCGTTGGTTCCCAGAAGCCGCAGCGTATCAGTGTGCGCCCCCGCCCCCCTTGAACAGATACCCGATGAGCAGGCCGGCACCAATGGCTACCAGTACCGCCAGGACCCCATAGAGCAAGCTGTGATTGAAGGCAAGATTGGACAGAAACGCCGGCATTCCCACTGTTCGCGCCTGGATCACATGGGCATCCCGCGCCAGGATCTGCCCGTCCCGGATGGCAAAGGTCTCCAAGGTGTAAGCGCCGGGCACCAGCCCCGATGGCAAATGAACGCTGGCATGAAAGGCCCTGACACCCCCCTTGTCCTCGTAATGGATGGCGCGGGATTGGATGCCGTAGAGTCCATCGCGTTCCTTCAGCTTCAGGAACTCTCCAATGAGCAACTGTCGGTCCTGCCCCTGGGGCGAAATCTCTATTTTCCTCGCCAGGGACTCGAAGCCCAATCCCAGCTTTTGCCAGGTTTCGGGCTGGTGGGTCATCAGCCAGCTCAGCTCGTTCGATGGCACCAGCAGCATCAGCGTCGGCACGTTATCCATTTCCACCGAGCCCATATTCATCCATAACACCCGCAGGGCCTTCCCCTTCTTTTTGAAGTGCTCGTTGCCGAGTTTTCCCGTGATCCGGATCAGGGCCTCTGCATCTTTGGGAAGGGTTCCGGAGACGAACAGATTGTCCCCATTATATGTGGTTCCGATGGAAACGGCAGCAGGATTCACGTAAACGGTCAGGGGTGTTTCCATCATGGCAGCGGCCTGCCCCCCCCATCCCAAGGCAACCGCCAAAAAAATCATCAAAGCACAGCGTTGAATTCTCATTGATCAATGTCCTCCCATATGAGCCAGTAGTATACCGGGTTGTGCCAGAAGCCCATAGAGCATCTTGCCCATGACCACCAACACGAGAGAAGCCAGGATGATTTTGAGTTGATCGGCTTTCAGATTCTTGCTGATTTTTGCCCCCAGCTGGGCGCCGAGGGCAGAACCGACCATCAAAAACAGCGCCAGCACAAAATCGACGGTGTGATTGCTGTAAGACTGCATGATGGTAACGTCGATGCAGGTGAACAGGATCTGGAAAAGGCTCGTTCCCACCACCACGTGCATGGGCATCCGGAGCATATACACCATCACCGGTACCATGATAAATCCGCCGCCGACGCCCATGATCGCGGCCAGGACCCCCACCAGGACCCCCATCGCCAAGGGCAGCAAAAAGGACATCTCCACGCCGGATTTGTCAAAATAGGTCTGCCCGGGCAACATCTTTATCAGGCGGCTGTAAGAGGATTCCTTTACGGGCGCGGCTTTTTGGGCCGTGTCGATGGGTTTCTTGCGGAGCGCCTGAAGGCTCTCCACGAACATGAAGATACCGACGAACCCCAGCATCAACACATAGGTGACATTGATCAGAAAGTCGGCGTTTCCCAGGTGGCGCAGCACCTTGATTACCTGCACCCCGCCGGTCCCACCGATAACGCCGCCGATCAGGAGCAGAATCCCCATCTTAAAGTCCACGTTTCCCAGGCGGTAATGGGCAAAGGTGCCGGAGGTGGAAGCCCCTACGATCTGGTTGGAATCCGAGGCCGCCGCCACTGTGGGGGGGATACCGAACATAATCAGAAGCGGCGTCATGAGAAACCCACCACCCACTCCGAATATGCCGGAGAGCAAGCCAACGAGGCCACCCAACCCCAGGATCAAGAACACATTGATGCTGTTTCCTGCAATCGGTAAATACAAATGCCACATGATGGTCTCCTTATATAATAAAAGATTAACTTATCGGCTTCATATGAACGACTTCGATACGGCAGGTCAGTCGGTGGTGAAGTTTCTCGAGGAATTCGGCAAAATCGCCTTCATGGGCATCGGATTCGCCTGGAGAGGCGATCACCAGGAGGGTGATCCGGTTCTGCTGGATGTGACGGATCAGCTCGCCTGCATAGTCCCCCTGGGCCTGATAATATTCCAGGGGGACCCCATCGGCGCGGCCCTCGTCGATCAACGCCTTGATCTTGTCCATGGCCGTTTCCACATGCTTCGGGGAGTGATCCCCCCCCCCGCCCCTGGCCGGTGGAACCACCAGCAGAAAAGACACGTGCGAATTGATACGCTTGGCCAGGTTCAGAGCATGAATGCCAGCCCACAGGCTGGCGGGGTCCGGACTCATTCCGGCTAAAATTCTTTCCATGGCGTCTCCTTCCATCCGGAATGAAACAGCATGAACCATGCCACATTTGCGAGTCAATTATATCAATTTGTTACAACGAAAGAAGGGGGCCCCGGGCATCATTCTTTTCAAATTGAAACATAAGGGGCAAAATACCTAATTGTCGTGGTATATCATTGGGATGGGTGAAAATTCCGAAATGCGCTTGTTTCGTTTTGAAACGCGGATAAACGCAACCCCTCACCCCCGTAACCGATAGCGTTTCATTTTGCGCCATAGCGTGGTCCGGGGAAGATTCAGGATCTTGGCGGCCTGGATCTTATTGTTCCGGGTCTTCCTGAGCACCTTTTGGATGTGCAACCTCTCGATCTCCTCGAGGTTAAGAAGTCCTTCGCCCTCGATGAGATTGAATTCGAGCTGCTGAAGATCGGGCGGCAGGTCCCGCACCTGCACAACCTTGCCGTTGCTCAAGGCCACGGCTCGCTGAATGATGTTCTCGAGTTCGCGCACATTTCCCGGGAAATGATACTGCATTAGAACATCCAGTGCCTTATCGGAGATGCCCTCCACAGTCTTGCCGAAGTACCCGTTGTACTTGCCGATGAAGGCGGAAACAAACAGCGGGATATCCTCCCGTCGTTCGGTGAGCCGGGGCAGATGTATGGAAACCACATTGAGCCGGTAGAACAGATCCTCCCGGAACTCACCGTCCTGGCTTGCCTTCTTCAGATCCTTGTTGCTGGCAGCGACAATTCGGATGTCCACCGCGATGGACTGGGTACCGCCAACCCGCAGAATGGCCTTCTCCTGGATGGCACGCAGAAGCTTCACCTGCATGGACAGGGGCATTTCGCCGATTTCGTCAAGGAAAACCGTGCCGCCGGCGGCCGAGTCCAGCAGACCGATCTTGGTATGGGTAGCGCCCGTGAAGGCCCCCTTCTCGTGGCCGAAAAGCTCGCTGCAGATCAGTTCCTCGTTGAAGGCCGCGCAGTTGAAAGACACAAAGGGCTTGCCCGATCGGGGACTGATGGCATGGATGGACCGGGCGACGAGCTCCTTTCCCGTACCACTGTCCCCCTGGAGCAACACGTTGCAATCCACGGCGGCCACCTTGTTCACCATGGCCAGCACCTCCTGCATGGCCGGGCAGGCACCGATGAACTGATCCGCGACGGGGTGCCGGGGGGTCAGGGCCGCCTGAAGGCGACGGTTTTCTTCGCGCGCCAGGAATCTCTCTCTGGCGCCCGCGGCCAATGCCGTAATCTGGCTGAGCTTGAAAGGCTTGCTGAGATAGTGGAAGGCAGCCTTTTTCATGGCCTCCACAGCGGATTCGATGGACCCGTGTCCGGTGATGACAATGATCTCCACATCCTCGTAACGTTCGGTCAGGGCGGAGAGGATCTCCATGCCCTGGATATCCGGCAGTTTCAGATCCAGGAAGATGAGCTGAAAGGGGGCTTCGGCCATACGTTTCAAAAAGGGACTGCCCGCGCCGAAGGTCTCCGTTTTAAAACCCTCTTTCTCCAGAACAGGTGTTAACCGGTCACGGACGATGACCTCATCGTCCACTACGGCCGCTCGAAAAAATGGCGTCACGATGTTTCCCCCTGTGGCGTATCGATGGGCAGCGAAATGGTGAAGCAGGTCCCCTCGTCCACCCGGCTGTTGACCTCGACGGATCCGCCATGGGCATGAATGATGCCATAGACGAGGGAAAGCCCCAGGCCGGTGCCCTTGCCGACCTCCTTGGTCGTGTAAAATGGATCGAAGATATGGGCCATGTCCGAAGCGGGGATGCCGATCCCCGTATCGGAAATGGTGACGCGGACCCGGTCCTTGTCCCCCGGCGACGCGCCGATCTCGATGGTGCCCCCCTGGGGCATGGCATGGATGGCGTTGATGATGATGTTGACAAAGGCGTTTTCCAGTTGCTGCTGCTTTCCCCTAACCGGCGGCAGCCCCGGGGCGATGTTCTTCACCAGGACGATCCCCTTGACCATGAGTTGATTTTTCACCAATTGCAGCGTTTTTTCAAGGACGCTGCTGATGTCCAGGCGGACGAGGACCGGCTTTTCGGATCTCGAAAACTCCAGCAAATGCTTCACGATGAGGCTGGCCCGGTCAGCCTGGCCGATAATGTCCTCCAGGAGGCTTTTGCGCTCCTCCAGATCGTCTCCCCCACCGTCGCCCATCAGCAACAGGGTCTCGGCCGTCAGGGATATATTGTTCAAGGGGTTATTGAGCTCATGGGCGATGCCCGAGGTGAAGGTGCCGATGGAGGCCAGCTTCCTGGACTGGAGCAGCTGTTCCTGTCGGGTTTCCAACTCGACGGCCATCTTGTTGAAAGCGTCGATTAATTTGGTGATTTCATTTACATTTTTAACGTGATAGGAGATGGGGCGGAAGCTCCCGGAGGCCAAATGTTTCAAGGCACCCCGAATGGTGTAGAGCGGCTTGAGGATGCTGGCGCTGACCAATTGGAAAACGATAATGGTAAGGGCGACAAAGATCACGAAGTAGGCAACCGGGAGAATCAGGCTACGGTTCAGCGCGTTATCGATGTGGCTGCGCTTGGTCCGGATCAGGTTCTGGGCGAATTCCACCAGATTCTTTCCCTGATCCCGGATCTCCTCCACACGGGCGCCCTGGCGCCCCTGGGCACCGGCGGCCATGGCCTTTTTCATGAGGGCCGCATAGTCCCCGAGGGCGCTCTTGAACCTGAGGAACTGCTTACGCCCCACGACCTGGGAGATATCAGGGCCAAGCGAGTCAAAGCCCTCTTCGGTCTTCGCGAGATAGGCCTCCCAATTTTCGATGCTGGCAGCATCGCCGTAGTAGGTAAAGTTCTTTTCAAAGCGCCGCATTTCCAGGATATGGTTGAGGACATTGTCGAAATTCTCGATCATGACCAATTTGCGCTTCAGGGAATACATGGTGGCATAGTGCAGAATCGTCAGCATCCCGCTGAAAATCAGGCACACGGCAAAGAGCGTAATGATCCGTCCCCGGATGGACTTCATGGTGGCCTCCCCATCCCTGTCTCTGAATATAGACCTCATGATATGGTGTTCGCAAGGCTCGAGGGAAGAAACGCACGCCGACCCCGTCACGGCCGAGAGCGCAGCCCTGAACCAATCCCTTGGGACTTATTATATAAAGGCGCGCCAATTATCAACCCGGCCTGCATCCGGAAAATGCTTTCCATTGAACCCGTTTTATGCGAAACCCACCTTACAGCGGCACCAATCCGGGAGCCATCATCCAAAGCTGGCCTGGGCATCCGCCGGGGGGCCGACTGGCATGATCATCCAACCCCATCCTATCAAGGAGGAACCTGAAATGGCCAATTTCCTGTTTGTACTCAGCTCGAATGACAATGAAAAGGCAACCCGCTGTTTTCAATTCGCAAAAATCGCCCACGGCAAGGGACACAGGGTAAACCTGTTCTTCATCGACGGCGGGGTCGAATGGGCGATTCGAGACAGGGACGGAAGCATTCGGACCACCACCGGCGACTGCCCTGCCGACTACCTCCCCTATCTGGTGGAAAACGAAGTCCCCGTGGGCATCTGCACGCCCTGCGCCAACAGCCGGAAGCTCGACGAAGCCCGCTTCCATCCCAACATGGCCCTGGACGGCGGCCCGCATCTGATCGATATGGCGGCTGAATCCAAGGTATTTAATTTCTAGGGGAGAGGATGTTCACCGGGAACAGCTGCCGCGTAGGGCCCATGCTGGGTTCAAAATATTGAACACTCCCGAATATGCTTGTTATCCATTTATTATTATTTATTATTTTATACAAAACCACCGAAATCGGGTTCAAAATTACGAACGGATACCTACCCAGCGCCGGGGGAGCCCCCAGGGGCGCGCCGGTTCCGAGCATGCCTCAAACCATGATTCATCATGAATAAAATAAGCTCGTTATGAAATACATCAAAGACACGGGGAGGGCTTATTCGATATTGGCATTGCTATTGCATCCTTACTTTTCCAGTCAGATAATTAATTTCATCTGTTCTCCTCCTTTCGGCTGGTTGTTTGGGCGCAACCGGCCGATATTTTCTCCTCCTAACGGCCGGTCGGGGGCTCGACTCCCGGTCGGCCGTTCCTATTTTTTTGGGGGGGGCTCCAGTTCTGGACCTGTTGAATCCGGTGCCAGGGGGTGGTATGGGTTCGCGCAAGACCCTGTGGTATGGATTGGGAAGGGATCAACCGATGGTCTCCAACAACGTCTCGGACATATTCACCCGAAATCTGAGCGCCGTGTCAGCCGTTGTGCACCCGGTGGCGAGCCTCGACGAGACCTTGGCCTATGCTGTGGCACTGTGTGAGGTCAGAACGTCCGGATGCCTGCGCCCCGGGGTGGCGGCCCCGGGCCTCGATGGACCGCTTTTCCATCGCCTGACGGCCCTCTGCGCCGATCGGGGGGTCCGCATGGTCCAGAGGAACCTGCGACGCTTCAGCGACGGCTTCGATGTGGGCTTCACCCTCGCAGACTACGGCATTGCGGAGACCGGAACCCTGGTAATCGACTCCTCCTCCGAGGATCTGCGCCTGGCCACCATGCTGTGCGACACCCATGTGGTGGTCCTGCCCCTGAGCCGGCTGCGGGCGACGGCCGCGGAGGCGGCGCCCGAACTGACCCTGCTAATGAAACACCCGCCTGCCGCTTATCTCGCCTTCATCACGGGTGCCAGCCGAACGGCGGACATCGAACGGGTCCTGGCCCTGGGGGTTCACGGCCCCCTGGCCCTCCACGCCCTCCTGTGGGAGGACCGCTGATGCCGCCCAAGGATCTCAAAACCTACCGCAGGGAAGTGGCAGGGGCCCTCTCCGACCGGTTTCTGCGAAGGGCCATGGACAACTTCGCTGTCACCTATCGATCGGGACGCGATCGCGTCTTTGCCGGAATGGACGTGGAGACGCTGGTTCAGGATATCGCCCGGCTGAAAAGCCTGGCCATCGGGCAGATCGATTCTCTATTGGAGCAGTTCAAGGCCAACGCCGAACGGGCCGGTGTCCAGGTCCACCTGGCGAGCACGGCCCAGGAGGCGAACGCGATCATCCACGCCATCGCCCGTGACAACGACGCGCGCCGGGTGGTCAAATCCAAGTCCATGACCGCCGAGGAAACAGGTCTCAACCGCTACCTGGAGGATCGGGGGATCGAGGTCACCGAGACGGACCTGGGGGAGTGGATCGTTCAACTGCGCCGGGAGGGGCCCTCTCACATGGTCATGCCCGCCATCCACCTGTCCCGCCACCAGGTCGCCGGCCTTTTCGGCCAAGTCACGGGCAAGGCCCAAAACGCCGACATCGAGGCACTGGTCAAGGTGGCGCGCCGGGAACTCCGACAAAAATTTTTCGATGCCGACATGGGCATCACCGGCGCCAATTTCGCCCTGGCGGACACGGGCGCCATCGGGCTGGTGACCAACGAGGGAAACGCCCGCCTGGTGACCAGCCTTCCGGCGGTGCATGTGGCACTGGTGGGCCTTGAAAAGCTGGTCCCCAGCCTGGACGAGGCACTTCGCATCCTGCGGGTGTTGCCGCGAAACGCCACGGGGCAGGCCATTTCCTCCTATGTCACATGGATCACCGGTGCTACGGAATGCACCGTTTCGCCCGGCGGACGAAAACGAATGCACGTGGTGTTTCTGGACAACGGACGCCGGGACCTCGCCCAAGACCCCATCTTCTCCCCTGTACTGAGGTGCGTTCGCTGCGGAGCCTGCGCCAACGTGTGCCCGATCTACCGGATGGTGGGCGGTCACCGGTTCGGTCATATCTACATCGGCGCCGTGGGGCTTATTCTGACCTATTTTTTCCACGGCCGGGACAGGGCCCGGCATCTGGTTCAAAACTGCCTCAACTGCGGTGCCTGCAGGAGTGTCTGCGCGGCCGGCATCGATCTGCCCCACCTGATCCAGGAGGTGCACGCCCGCATCACGGATGAAGAGGGCCACCCCCTGAAGGGGCTGCTGCTGTCCCATATGCTGACCCATCGGCGGGTCTTCCATGGCCTGCTAAAGACGGCCCGGGCGCTCCAGCCGCCCGCCACGGAGGCAACCCCCTACCTTCGCCACCTGCCCCATATCTTTTCCGAGGAGCACCGGTTCCGGGCCCTTCCCGCCCTGGCGCAGAGAGCCTTCAGGGACCAGTGGCCGGAAATCCGGCGCCGGACCCGCTCCCCAAGGGCGCACGTCGCCCTCTTTGCCGGTTGCCTCCAGGATTTTGTCTACCCCGAGCACCTGACAGCGGCCTGTGATCTTCTGGCAAGGCTGGAGGTGGCGGTCTCCTTTCCCATGGATCAGTCCTGCTGTGGATTGCCGGCCCTGATGATGGGCGAGACCCGCTCGGCCCGACAGGTGGCCAGAATGAATCTGGAGGCCATGGCCGCCACCGGTGCGGACCATGTGGTGACCCTCTGCGCCTCGTGCGCATCGCATCTTAAAAATACCTATCCAGCGCTCCTGGGAAGCAACCCGGCCCTCTCGGCTCAGCTGGCGGCCTTTGCCGAGCGGGTCGTGCCCTTCTCGGTCTATTTGAACGACATTTTGGGGGTGACAGCCGCAGAGATCCGCAGCCCGGCGACCTCGGTCACCTGGCATGCCCCCTGCCATCTATGCCGGGGCCTGGGGGTTCGGCGCGCGCCCCTGGAACTCATCCGAAAGGCCGGACACCGCCTCCTGCGGGCAGCCGAGGAGGAAACCTGCTGTGGATTCGGCGGCACCTATTCGAGCCGGTTCCCGCGGATCTCGGCTGAAATTCTGTCCCGGAAGCTCGATGACGCCATCAAGACGCATGCCCGGGTCCTGGTGACCGAATGCCCGGGCTGCATCCTTCAGCTTCGCGGCGGGGCCGTGAAACGAAAGGACCACCTGCTGATTCGGCACCTTGCGGAGCTGTTGGCGGATGTGAAGCGTTAGGCGCCTGTCCCCCAAAATCGCACTTGAGGCTTTTATGCTTAAAATACGAACCCCTATCGCCGTACCACCTGATCATCGATATTGAATTGCCTCAACCAATTCCCGGCAATGGCCGAATATATATCTAGAAATATTTTCAATAGGGCCGCTGCCATTTGACCGTCGGTACCCTTGATTGATGAGAGGTGGGCACCATACTCTATCGGAACAACGTCTGCTGATAAGGCCAGACTCCAGTCGTTGCGTTCATTTCCCGGGAACACTGCCGTATGATTGCTGTCAATTTAAAAAAAGAGGCAGCCGGATTCACCCTCCTGGAACTTGTGATCGTGATCGCCATCATAGGCACCTTGGCGGCCATCGCGGTCCCCATTTTCAGCACCTACATAGACAGGGTAAAAGTCGTCCGAGCCATAAGTGACATCAGGACAATGGAAGGTGAAATCACCTCCTATAATCTGGAATACAACCAATATCCGAACAGCCTGAAGGACCTCGGTCTGGGGGAGATGCTGGATCCCTACGGCAACCCCTATCGTTATATGCCGGCAACCGCGTCCGCCAAGACGGGCAAGATCAATACGGGGGGAAAGCCCTCTATGAGAATTGACCAGGCCCAGCACCCGGTCAACACGGACTACGATCTTTACAGCATGGGAAAAGATGGGAAGACCAAGCTTCCCTTTACGGCGAAAGCGAGCCAGGATGACATTGTCCGGGCGAACAACGGCCGGTACATCGGCCTTGTGTCCGGCTATTGAGGTGGAGCGTAATATGCAATCCGGAATTTCTCTTTTCAAGAGCAAGGTGGCGAAACGGATTTTCCTTTTGTTTCTTCTATGCGCCATGTTCCCCGTGGCTCTTTTTTCCGTTCTATCCTACACTCAGGTGTCGACCCAGCTGAAAACGCAGAGCCTGGCACGCCTTCAAAACGCCGCCAAGAGCTATGGGATGATGGTTATTGAACGGTTTTCCTTTCTCAAATCGGATCTCGACATGCTCGGCGCCACGGACCTGTTGCAGATTACGGAACGCGGGAGAGTGACGCATGGATATCCCAATAAGGAACGGCTGCGAAGGCACTTCCAGGCGGTGGCCCTTGTCATGGGTCCCAAGAATATCCAACCGTTATTTGGGAAAATGGACGACCTCCCCCATGCCCTGAGGGTCCGGGCGGCAAGGGCTGCCACCCCAAAGCCCATCCTGCTTTTCGATCCGCAAAATCGAGAGTCCACCCGGGTATTCCTCGCCACCTCCGTATCCGGCCCCGGCGGCCGCCCCGCTCTCCTCGTGGGCGAAGCCAATACGGTGTATCTCTGGGGGATCGGCAATGAAAATATTCTCCCGCCCTTAACGGAGGCGTGCATCATCGATTCCACCCGACGCGGGCTCCTCAGCGCCTTTCAGCTGCCGGATCGCGTTTTACGACGCATTCGATTTGATAGCTTCGGCATGGAAACACGATCCTTTGCCTATAAGACGGGTGGGAAGGGTTTTTTTATCGGCTATTGGCCCGTGTTTTTAGAGGCGAAATTCAAGGGTCCCAATATCATCATGATCCTGAGAAACCGTCAGCAGGACGTATTCGCGCCGATTTCGCGCTTCAAGGTGCTCTTCCCCCTGGTAGCGCTGCTTGCCTTCTGGGTCGTGCTGCTGCTGAGCATCGTTTCCATCCGAAAAAGCATGGGCCCCCTCGAAAAATTGAAGGAAGGCGCCCTTCGACTTGCCCAGCGGGATTTTGACAGCCGGGTGATGATTGCCAGCGGAGATGAATTCGAGGCGCTTGCCGACACCTTCAACAGGAGCGCCGCACATCTGGGCCGCCAATTCCAGGCCATCGAGACCATGTCGGAAATCGACCGGGCGATTCTGTCTTCCCTTGACATCGGGCAGATCGTCAATACCGCCCTGAAACGCATGAATGCCTTTTTTTCCTGTGACGCCATCAGCTTCGGCCTGGTCAGGCCCAGGAAGGAGGACACCCTGCATACCTTCACCTATCACGGCAACGGCACCGGTCAGGTTCTCGAAGCGTTCGTCCCCCTCACGGCCGACGACAGGGAGACCCTGTCAGCCGCATCCGAGCACCATATT
The DNA here is from genome assembly GCA_964407825.1 of uncultured Desulfobacterales bacterium. Lineage (GTDB taxonomy): Bacteria > Desulfobacterota > Desulfobacteria > Desulfobacterales > JAFDDL01 > CAYOXD01. Next base: position 112,094 of record CAYOXD010000001.1, read on the forward strand.
CTGGGGCCGGCATGCCAGGAAGCGTCCTTTCTGCCCCAAGACATGCTTCAGGAAATCAACTCCTTTCTGGTGCTGCCCCTCAACCGCAATGGCGCCCTCTCCGGCCTCATCGGCCTCGGACATCGCCAGGCATATGCCTATACAGACGACGATCTGGCCCACGCCAAAAGACTCGCGAACCAGGTATCGGTGGCGCTCTCCCACGCTTACCTGGTCCAGGAGCTTGAACGGCTCAACTGGGGAACCCTGGAAGCCCTGGCGCGAACCGTGGACGCCAAATCCAAATGGACGGCCGGTCATTCCGAAAGGGTCACGGAACTGTCCGTAAAAATAGCGAAAGCAATGGGTTGTGATGACAAGACGATCAATGTGGTGCACCGCGCCGCATTCCTGCACGATATCGGCAAAATCGGAATCTCGCTGCTCATCCTGGACAAACCGGGCAAGTTGACCGAGGAGGAGTATGAAAAGGTCAAGACCCATCCGGTAATCGGCGCCAGAATACTGGAACCCATCGAAGCCTATGCGGACGCCATACCGATTATCCTTCAGCATCACGAACACTTTGACGGGAAAGGCTACCCCCACGGCGTTTCGGGCGAGGCGCTGACCCTCGGGGCAAGGATCCTGTCCGTGGCGGATGTGTATGACGCGCTCATTTCAAAACGCCCCTATCGCCAGGGCTGGGTCCAGGAGGAGGTGATCCGCTGGATCGTGAAGGAATCCGGGAAACAGTTTGACCCACAGGTTGTGGAGACCTTCCGCCTCGTTCTTTCCCAATCAACGGAGACCGAAGGGGGATGGTCAAAAAGGATGCGCATCACCACCTGAACCGCGCATCCCGTGAACAGTGTCTGTGCCATGGGCCTCAGGCTTGAAACGCGGCCTTGGCCCGATCAAAGCCCCGTTCGAGTTTTTTCATCATAGCGTCCAGGTGCCCCCCCTCGTTGTTCTTGGCGGCGGTTTCGATCTCGAGGGCGATTTTCGACATCTCGATCACCGACATATTGGCGGCCGTGCCCTTGATGGTATGGGCCTTCTGCTCGATCAGGCTGAAATCGCTGCACGCCACAGCCTCCCGCAACTCCAGTATTTTCTCGGGCATGTCGGTCAAGAACAACTGGATCAGCTCCTGCACGAACGCCTCATCCTGGCCCACCCGGTCCATCAGGGCCTCCCTATCGAAAATCAACTCCTGCGGGGTCACATGATCGGTGCGGTCCGCCGCGGATTTCCTGGTTGATCCCCCGGCGAGCTTTCCGATGGCCTCGTAGAGCTGGCTGGGTTCAATGGGCTTGGACAGATAGTCATTCATTCCGGCGGCCATGCACCGCTCCCGGTCCCCCTTCAGGGCATGGGCCGTCATGGCGATAATGTAGACATCCGGATTCAAGACGCCCGAGCCGGGAGAACGGATCTGCCGGGTGGCCTCGAAACCGTCCATCTCGGGCATCTGTACATCCATCAGCACGATGTCGTAGCCGGTCTTTGCCAGGGCCGCCAACGCCTGCCTGCCGTTTCCGGCCGCCTCGGCCTTGAAGCCGGCTTTTTCAAGAAGCTTCAGGGCCAGTTTCTGATTCACGGGGTTATCCTCCACCAGGAGGATGTTAAGCTTCTTCTTCTCCATTTCGGAAAGGGTATGGCGGGTCACAAAGGGCGCCTGCTCCCCCTCCCCGGCCGGGGCTTGATTTTGCCCGAGCACAACGCAGATGGTGTCGAGAAGCTGGGAGCGCTTGATGGGCTTTGCCAGGTAGCCGGAAAATCCGATCTCCTTCATCAGTGCCCCATCGCCACGAATGCCCAACGAGGTCAGAAGAATCAGGACGGTGTCCTTCAGCTTCGGGTCCGCCTTGATGGCCCGTCCGAGCATTTCCCCGTCCATCTCCGGCATCATGAAGTCAAGCACCGCCACATCAAAGGGCTCGCCCGCGTCGGCGGCCTGGCGCATGACATCCAAGGCCTCGGTGCCGCAGGTCGCCTCCGAGAACCGGCACTGCCATCTGGTAAAATAATTCCGGAGTATTTCCCGGTTCGCAGCGGTATCATCCACCACCAATACCCGCTTTCCCCGGATGTCATCAGGGACCCACCTGGGCAGCTCCTTATTGACGATGTCCTTTTCGAGAACAATGGTAAACCAGAAGGTCGAGCCCTTCTCAGCCACGCTTTCCACCCCGATCCGGCCCCCCATCAGGCTGACCAGTTCCTTTGAAATGGCCAGCCCAAGACCGGTGCCCCCATACTTTCGGGTGGTGGAGGCATCCACCTGGCTGAAGGAGTGGAAGAGCCGCTCCATCTTCTCGGAGGGAATGCCGATGCCGGTATCCGAAACGGCAAACCGGAGGGTGGCATGGGTAGGGGTCTCGCTGTCCAGGGATACCCGGATGACCACCTCCCCCTTTTCCGTAAACTTCACGGCATTGCCCGACAGGTTGAGCAGAATCTGCCGGATCCGCCCAGGATCGCCCCGGAACAGGGAGGGGACCTCATGCTGAACGACCACGGCGATCTCAATTCCCTTCTGGTGGGCCGTTGTGGCCACAAATTCAGATATTTCCTCGAGCATCAGCCGAATATCGAAATCGATGATGTCAAGCTCGATCTTCCCCGCCTCGATCTTTGAAAAATCCAGAATGTCATTGATGATGGACAGCAGGGCCTGGGCGCTCTTGCGCACGGTGTTGACATAATCAAACTGCTCCTCATTCAGGGGGGTATCCATCAGCAGGCTGTTCATGCCCATGATGCCGTTCATGGGGGTTCGGATCTCATGGCTCATGTTGGCCAGGAACTGGCTCTTGGCCGTATTGGCCGCCTCGGCTTCAACGGCCAGCTGCCGGGCCTTTTCAATGGAGACCTTCAACTCGCGGTTGGCCTCCTCCAACTGGCTGGTCCGCTCCTTGACCCGCTGGTCCAACTCTGCGTTGAGCTGTCGGATCTGCTCTTCGGCCCGTCGCTGTTCGCTGATGTCCTGCAAGGTCTCCACTGCGCCGACGATCTTGCCATGAATATCGATCAGGGGCGCGGCCGTAAAAAAGAGCCACCGCCCCCCCTCTCCCATGAGGGGAAAAAAATCGATGGCTTCATAGGAGCCTTCAATGAGGCAGGACCTGCAAAATTTGCCCGTATAGTACTGATTGATCTGATTTTCGATGGTATTGTCCACGATCAGGTCGGCCATGACGGGACGGGCCTCCGGGTAGAAGGCCTTCCACTGAAGATCGGTCCCGATCATCTCCTGGGCGGAAATCCCGAGTATCTGTTCGCAGGCGTGATTCCAGTGGGTGATATGGTGTTTTTCGTCGATAACAAAGGTGGGAATGGAATTGTGCTGAACGATCTGATAGAGGCGCTCCTGGCTCTCCCGCAGGGCCGAGGCGGTCCGGTTTTGGGCGATGAGTACGGAGGCCAGATTGCCGATCAGAAACAGGGTGTTCAGATCCTCCTGGGAAAAGACGGTCATCGACCGGTTAAAGACATAGAGTACGCCGAGATCGACGGACTTGCTGTAAAGGGGAATGGCCAGTGCGGAGATGAGCCCCTCATGGGCCACCACGTCATCGATTCTGTCCAGGTGCTCCAGGTCCTTGTCGGCGAAGTAATCCGCCACGATAAAACCGCGACGCGTCTGTGCAACCTTGCCACCGAGTCCCTTTCCAATGGGCACCTCAAGCTGTTTGAAGCGCTCGGTGCGAATACCGGTAAAGGAACAGAGGGACACCACCCCCTGGCGCTCATCGCGAAGCGCGATAAAGGCGGTATCCGTCTTGAGGATTTCCCGGCTCCTGTCCACAACCAGCTGCAAACAGGCATCCAGATTCTCCTCCTCGGTCAAGGAGATGGCCAGCTCGTAGAGCTTATGGAACTGGTCCAGCTGGCGTTGAAGCTCCTCTTCGGCCTCGCTTTTGCGCCTTCGCAGGAGATTCCATCTGTGCCTGAAAATAAGGGCCAGTGCCCCCATCAGAACCACCAGTCCCCATAAAACAGTGTGCAACTGCTGATGAGAGGTCATGGCGAACCGGCACCCATCCGTTAGCATCAGGAGCAGCGTTCCCCCCACGATCCATAAATATTGCCATTTTTTCATAAGCTTATGGTCCCCAGGCAGAGCCCTCTCGCCCCAAACTGCCCGCCGGGCGCACGATCAGGGCCGTTTTGATTGTCTGCGTTTTTCAAACAACCTGTGGGAATAAGGAAAACCTCGCTGATGGCGCCATCCCTCGCGCATTTCGCTTCCCGTCGATGGTTGGAACAATCTATGGGATGATATCAAGGGCTTGCCCAGAATACAAGCGCCCCGCGTTACCTCACCTGCCCCGTGGCAGGAATAAAGGCCCGTTCTCCGAGAATGGCGGAAACCCGATCCAGGGCGTTGACGGAACCCGAGGCCGTGGTATAAGTAGGAATGGGCCGGAAGCCCCGGTCTTGCCACCATAACGACATCGAGGAGGGAAAGGATACCGGCCATGAATGTGAAATTCGATACCACCATGGGGGAAATCGTCATAGAGCTCTACGAGGAGAAGGCCCCCAAAACGGTCGCCAACTTCCTGGCCTACGTCCGCGCCGGCGCCTACGAGGGCACCATCTTCCACAGGGTGATCAATGGGTTCATGATCCAGGGAGGGGGGCTGAACGAAAACATGGAAGAGGGGTTCGTTCAAAACCCGATCCAGAACGAGGCCGACAACGGCCTCACCAACGACGCCTACACGGTGGCCATGGCCCGCACCACCGAGCCCCACAGCGCAACGGGGCAATTTTTCATCAATGTCAAGAACAACGACTTCCTCAACCACACGGCGAAGACCCAAAAGGGATGGGGCTACTGCGTTTTCGGAAAGGTGGTCAAGGGCCACGGTGTCGTTAACAAGATAAAGGCCGTCGCCACCGGACGAAAGGGGACTTACACGGATGTACCCCTGACCCCCATCGTCATCAACAAGGCCGAGATCGTGACCCCGGAGACGGCTTAAGC
>CAYOXD010000002.1:0-73069 GCA_964407825.1 uncultured Desulfobacterales bacterium
CGCTGCCACTGCCGCTGCCACTGCCGCTGCCACTGCCGCTGCCACTGCCGCTGCCACTGCCGCTGCCGCTGCCACTTCCGCTGCCACTTCCGCCAACGCTGCTTACTACTACGCTGCTACCGTCCGAAGTGAGCTCTTCCCGCTTCGTGGACAGGGCCAGGGCCAGACTCCCGGCTGATTTCAGGTCATATCGCAGCTGAGCGTTAGCGCCTGTAATCTTAGTTTCATTGTTTTTATGATAGAGTCCGTTCGTGCTTAGATCCTGCTGCGTGCGAGTGTAGGTGTCATCATAGTAGCGGTTTTCCACCTCGTTCAGCCTGTTGAAATAGACCCCGCCGCGGATTTCCAGCGGCCCGGGTATATCGTAGTCAACGGAAAGCTGGGCGGAGGTGCCCTCCAGGTCGTCCATCCGCACGTATTTGGGATTGCTTGCAAAGGGGTCCGATTTGTCAAAAACACTTGGCGGGAGGCCATAGTCGCCTTTGACATAGTTGACGATAAAACCGATGTTCAAATTCTGGGTGGGGGTGAAGCCCAGGTTGGCAAAGAGGTTTTTACGATTCTCGTCGCTGTTGTTGCGCAGCCCGCCGTTCTCATAGGGTGTCGGATCAAAATGGCGGGAAAGCGGAAACCCGTCGGAGTCAAGAGCGCTGCCGCTAACAAAGAAATTCACCTTGCCGTTACCGCCTCCCAGGGTGGCCTTGCCGAGCCACCGGTTGCTTTCGCGCGCTTCCGCCGAGGCGGTGGCCTGCACCCCGTGGGTTCCCTTCTTGGTGATGATGTTGATTACCCCCGCCAGTCCACCGGCGCCATAGAGGGTGGAGCTGTTGCCGTAGGAGACCTTGATGCGGGCGATGTTTTCGACGGGAATGAGGCTGGGATCGAACTGGCCGTCATCGGTGGAATTGAAGGGGATGCCGTCCACCAGCAAAATGATGTCCCGGGATCGAAGCCCCCGGAAATCGATGCGCGGGGTGCCAACCCCCCCCACCCTGACATTCACACCGGGCAGCAATGCAAGCGCCTGGTCCAGGGTTTGGGCACCGCTGCGCTGAATGTCCCGGGCCGTCACCTCTCGGGTGGTGGTAGCGGCCTCCACACCGACATTTTTCTTCGAGACGACCACCTCACCCAGGGTGTATTCTTGGGAATTGTCCGATGACGTAGCCGCCAGGAGTCCTGCCGCGGGCATGCTGGACAGGACGGTAATACATAACACCAACAAAATAGTTCGTTTCATCTGTCACCTCTCTTCTCCTAATTGGTTCGAGTATCCTTTCTCCAGTCCGGGCGTGGGAATGACTTGGGCGTTCCCGATCCCGGATCGGTCAGATCAGTTTAAAAACGATGACGACCCTTAAATGGAGGTCCCCCTTGAAAAAACCGGGCGGGGGAGGGGGGAAAGGCCCCGCCGTTTTGACCGCCTTCAGGGCCGCCTCGTTTAGCGCCTGGTACGGCGCGTAATTGACGATGTCGATATCCTTGATCCGTCCCTCAGGGGTGAGGACGAATCCCACGGTGACCCTGCCTTCGAAATGACGCTTCTGGGCCGAATCCGGATATACCTTGTGCTCTTCGATTTGATGCCGGACCATGCCCAGGTAGGCCCCCCTGGAATCGAATTCAACCGATGGGGTGGCAAACGCCCTGGGATCGACATGGACAACCCCCGGAGCGGAAAACGCCGCCAGCTTCGGCAGAGGCGCCGCCACGGCACTGTCGGCCGTCACAGGGACGGAGACCGGATTGGCCCGGGCGGGCACCATGCTGGGCACCTTCGGCTTGACGATCCGGGGCCTTTTGGGAAGCACGGTAGTCAGCGACGGCGGTTTGTGGACCGGGGGGACGGGGATGTCCCGCTTAGGCCGTTCAGTGACGGAATGGCTCAGGGAAAGTTCGATATAAGTCATCTGATTTTTCGTATAAAATTTGGAGATTCGGGCGTAGATAAGGAGGTGAACGCCGACGGAGACAATGACCAGACCCCACAGGAGCCAATTGGGGCGTCGATTGTCAGCGCACATGGGTCACTCCTTTGTAATACCTGCTGTATGATATGCTCGTCAAGGTCTGATTGTGTCAATAATTATTCGAATATGAGGACCCATAGAGAGCAATAGTGACCAAGAACTCCGAAAAAGAACCGTAATAAACTGCGATTTATCCCTTCCGGCAAGGTCCGTATCCCGTGGGGCCCCCATCATCCGCTGGATTTACCCTATATAAAAGGGATCTGTCAGGTTCAGGGGGGAGAGCGCATCCCCGAGGGTAGGGCCTTCCTCCACTATGGGAGACCTGTTTTGCCTTTCCGTTGACCTTTGATATAAAATGACCTATGTTCCGTCATTCGATAGAAAGATCAACAACGACATGGATCGAATGTGACCAGACATCAACAACGGTATGCAAGTGGTTTTTTTTTCGTCTTGCCCTTGATATGTATCGTTTTTTCTCTCTGTATCGGCAGGTATCCCCTCTCCCTTCCGCAGGTGGCCCACATCCTTCTCAGCAGGGTGTCGACAGGGCAGGGGAACGTGACGGACATCCCCTACGGGGTCATCTGGGACATCCGGTTTCCCCGTGCGATTTTAGGGGCGTTGGTGGGAGGGGCCTTGGCCGTCAGCGGCGCCGCCTTCCAAGGGCTCTTTAGAAATCCCCTGGTGAGTTCCGGGATTTTGGGCGTCAGCGCCGGGGCCGGTTTCGGCGCGGCCCTTGCCATTTTGCTGTTCAACTCCGTGGCCGCCACCTATCCGTTCGCCCTGGGATTCGGCGTTCTGGCGGTTTTCTTGAGCTGTCTCATCGGGCGGATCTACAATACGACCCCTCATATCATGCTGGTCTTGGGGGGCGTTATCGTGGCCTCCGTTTTCTCGGCGCTGATCTCCTTTGCCAAATACGTGGCGGACCCCTATGATCAGCTGCCGGCCATCGTATTCTGGCTTATGGGATCCCTGGCAAACGCCGGGTACAAGGATGTCACCGTGGCGATGATTCCCATCCTCCTGGGAACCGCCGGGCTCTTTGGCGTCAGATGGCGCATCAATGTCCTGTCCATGGGGGACAAGGAGGCGCACTCCCTTGGAATCGATACCCGGCTGACCAAGGCCCTCGTCATCCTGTGCGCCACGCTGGCCACCGCGGGTGCCGTGGGGGTGGCCGGTGTCATCGGCTGGATCGGTTTGGTGATTCCCCATATCGGCCGCATGTTGGTGGGGAATGACAACCGGGTGCTCATCCCGGTGAGCTTTTCCCTGGGGGGCTCGTTTCTCGTCCTGGTCGATGATCTGGGCAGATGGGCGACGGGTTCGGAGATCCCCTTGGGAATCCTGACGGCTCTCATCGGCGGTCCTTTTTTTGTCTATCTCCTGAAAAAGACAAAGGGAGGCGGCTGGTAGCCATGTCACTCATCCGCGTGGAGGGGGTCGGTTTCTCCTATGGCCAGAAGCCGATTCTGAAGGATATCGGTTTTCGGGTGGAAAAGGCTGAGGTACTTTGCCTGTTGGGGCCGAACGGGTGCGGCAAGACGACGCTTCTGGACTGTATCCTGGGGCTCCATCCACTGCAATCGGGCCGTATTACCCTGAACGGGGTGTCCACGGCCGGGATCCGGCCTGCCACCCTGGCCAAGTCCGTCTCCTACGTGCCCCAGGGCCATGAACGGACCTTTCCCTACAGGGTGATGGAAATCGTCATGATGGGGCGGGCGGCGTATACGGGGTTATTCAGCGGGCCCAAACTGGCGGATGAAAAGATAGCGGAGGAGTCCCTGGCCTTGGTCGGCATCGGACATCTCAGGGACAGGCCCTATACGCGGTTGAGCGGCGGGGAAGGGCAGCTGGTCCTGATTGCAAGGGCCCTGGCGCAGCGGACGCCGGTGGTGGTCATGGATGAGCCCACGGCGCACCTGGATTTTAAAAATGAGCTGCTGGTACTGGAGACCATCGGCAGGCTCGTGAGGGAACGGAACATCGCCGTGGTGATGGCGACCCATTTTCCCAATCATGCTTTTTTTTTTGAAAACAGCGGTGTGCGAACACGGGTGGCCATGTTGAAGGAAGCCCGCATCCTCGAAATCGGAGAACCTGGCAGGGTCCTGCGCGAGGATCTGATCGAGACCCTCTACGGGATAGAGGCGTCCATCGTCTCCCTGGACGGGGGCGCCAGCACATCGAGAAAGCAGGTAATTCCCATCCGGACGGTTCCGCCCGCGTCGGAAGGGGCTTAGATTTTCGGTGAACGGCCTTCCACGGCACCTCACCGAATCGCTGGAGCTTAGGCGGCAGCTCTCGGACATCCGGAGTGAAAGAGAGACGGACGTGATAACATCAGGATCAAAGCAAGGGCGGGGAGGTGTTCCCATGGCGGTTGACCCGTGGCACTGGAATATAAAGCCCCTCTTACTCCTGCTGGCGGGGATCACCCTGCTCTGCCTGCCCCTTCAACGGGCGCAAGGGGAGCCCCTCCAGCAGAGGGCCGGTCGCGCCTATATCCGTGTGGTGGACAGTGTGGGCCGTACGGTCGAGGTGCCCGTCGGAGCCAAGCGCATCGCCTGCCTCTACCTGTTTACCGGTCATGTGGTAACCATGCTGGGCAAGGGGCGCGACATCGTTGCGGTCTCCTACGGTCTAAAACGCGTCTCACTCCTGAACCGGATCTGCCCCTCCCTTTTGAAAGCCTCCGTCCCCAAGACCCAGGGGGCGATCAATATGGAAGAGCTGCTGGAGGCAAAGCCGGACATTGTTTTCCTTCCCGGTGAGACGGCCGGAAACCCCCATGACATGGCCAAGCTGGCACAATTCAAGATCCCCGCCATCATCGTGGATTTCAACAGTATCCGTACCCAGCAGCAGGCCATCCGGATCATCGCAAGGGCCATCGGTGCCAGGGCACGGGCACAGCGTTTCATCGACTATTACAACGCGTGCATCCGCCGGGTCCGGGAGGTTACCGAGAAAATCCCCAGGGACCGGCTGCCCCGGGTGTTCTATTCCGTGAACGAGCCGCTTCGCACCACCCTCGTCCATGGCCTCACCGCCGACTGGCTCCGGCTGACCGGATGTATCGATGTGGCACGGACCCGGGGGCAGCACCTCTTGGATGGAAAAAATTACACGAGCCTGGAGCAGATACTCCTGTGGAACCCGGATGTGATCCTCACCAACGAGCCCTCCGCCGCGGAAACGATTCGCCATGACAGCCAGTGGTCCACCCTGCGCCCCGTGCGGGAGGGAAGGGTCTATTGCATGCCCATCGGCATTTCCAGATGGGGCCATCCGGGATCCATGGAAACGCCTCTGGCCATCCTCTGGGCTGCCAAGAAATTGCATCCGAAACTCTTTTCCCGTATCGACATGCGGGCCGAAACCAGATATTTTTACAGCACTTTTTTCAATTACCACCTCTCGGATCATGAGATCGAAAAGATCCTGAGCGCCAGAACAAAGAGAAAACCGAGGAAATCCTGATATCCGGATTCCATCGAGCCGCCGGGACCGCCTGGTGGGGGAGTAAGATCATGAAATGCTTAGTGGCAATCGATGATACCGATAATTTGGAAAGTGTCGGGACGGGGGAATTGGCATCCCTGCTGTCTGAAAGCGTTTCCGCCAGGGGTTGGGGCCAGGCGGGGCATGTGACCCGGCATCAGATGCTGGTTCACCCGGACATTCCCTATACCTCCCACAACAGCGCCATGTGTTTCCCGGCAGAGATGGAAAGGGACTGTATGGAGGCGTTCGTGGCCTATGCCATGGACTTTCTGCGGCAGGAGAGCGCCTCGGGGTCGGATCCGGGGTTGTGCGTCGTCGCCATCGAACGGCTTGCCGAGCCGGCGGCGCTGATCACTTTCGGCCGGGAGGCCAAGCGCAAGGTCCTTCAAAAATCCGATGCCTACGAGCTCGCCAGGCGACTGGACGTCCATCTCTCGGAGCATGGGGGCACGGGGCAAGGGGTCATCGGCGCCCTGGCCGCCGTAGGGCTCCGGATGACCGGAAATGACGGGCGGTTCAAGGGGCACGTCAAGATCGAGGCTGCCGATAGGATTGCCACCCCGGCTGAAATAAAGCACCAGAGCCACGTGCGAGTGGTTCAAAGCGCCGATGGGCAGGTGCTGGCGGAGAGCGACAGGATACGACTGGGCAACAAGGTGAAAGCCGTCCTGCTCGATGGCAGATCCACCCTGCTGGTCTGCAGGACGGACACGAACGTAAATGACACGGTGCGGTGGGAAACCTGCAGCAAACAGTTCCTGCGCAGCTATTGAAGAAGGGATCGTTCCATGTCCCCATGGCTGATCAATGAGAACGGAGAGAAACACTTCGCCGGCGGCACCGCGGACTGGGCCCTGGCGGCTGCGGCAGCCCAACGTTGCAACGGTTTTGTCCCGGACGACGAGGACGAGCAGGTCAGCGACGAACCGCGCTCCTGCTATAACTGCCGATACAGGCGCTGGCAGCCGGATGGTATCCTGTGTCTGAAATGACAGGAAGGAGCGTTGGCGGCCCTGCCGGAGGCACTCCCAGATTCTTTACCGAGGAGCTGACAGAATGAAAGCCCGGGACTTTATCGATCTTGAAAACGAGTATGGCGCCCACAACTACCACCCCCTCGATGTGATTCTCAAAAGGGGGAAGGGCGTGTGGGTCTGGGATATCGAAGGTAAAAAATACCTCGATTGCCTGGCTGCCTATGGTGCCGTGAACCAGGGGCACTGCCACCCCGAGATCCTCAAGGCCTTGAAGGCCCAGGCCGAAAGGCTGACCATCACCTCCCGGGCCTTTCGAAACGACCAGCTGGGACCCTTTTACAGGGAACTGTGCCAGCTGACCCGTTCCCACAAGGCCTTGCCCATGAACAGCGGGGCCGAGGCCGTGGAGACCGTCATCAAGGCCGTAAGAAAATGGGGTTATCAGGTCAAGGGCATCCCGCCGGACCGGGCGGAGATCATCGTCTGCACCAACAATTTTCACGGCCGGACCATCGGCATCGTTGGGTTTTCAACGGATCCGGCGGCCCGTAACGGATTTGGCCCCTTCGCACCGGGCTTCAAGGTGATTCCCTTCGGAGATGCCGAGGCCTTGGAGGCCGCCATCACCCCTGAGACAGCCGGATTTCTGGTGGAACCCATCCAGGGGGAGGCAGGCGTCATCCTTCCTCCGGCGGGATACTTCAAGGCCGTTCGGGAAATCTGCACCAGCCAACGGGTGGTATTGATTTTGGACGAAATCCAAACCGGCCTGGGAAGGACGGGCACACTGCTGGCCGAGGAGCATGAGGGGATCGAATCGGATCTGACTCTGGTGGGCAAAGCCCTCTCCGGCGGTTTTTACCCCGTATCGGCCGTCCTTTCCAACCGGGAGGTCCTGGAGGTGCTGCAACCCGGGGAGCACGGCAGCACCTTCGGCGGAAACCCCCTGGCCTGCGCCGTGGCGCGGGCCGCCATGCGTGTTTTGAAGGAAGAGAACCTGGCTGCCAACGCCGCCGCCATGGGCATCCGCTTCCTCGACGGTCTGAGGCGGATACGCAGTCCCCATGTCAAGGAGGTGCGTGGCCGGGGGCTCATGATGGCCATGGAACTGGTGCCGGAGGCCGGCGGCGCCCGTCGATTCTGCGTCCACCTGGCAGAAAGGGGCATCCTGTGCAAGGAAAGCCATGACACCACCATCCGGTTCGCCCCGCCCCTCGTCATCAAAGAGGCGGAGGTGGACTGGGCCCTGGAGCGAATCGAGGCAGTCATGGCCTCCCCCCTTCGTTCTCGTCAGAAACAATAAACTGAAGCCTTCAAAGAAGCGCCCTGAAACTTACTTCTAATCCTCAAGCCATAAAACACGGGACGTCAGGAATTTCCGGCAAAACATCCAGAGAGCCACCGCTCCGGGTCCATCCCCTGCCGCGGAGGGGCGGGGACAGAGCTCGCTTGTGCCAAACGCCGGCTGAGGTGTTTAAAGCCCGAACTGCTTTAAACCCTTTATAATGGGCGACCGTTGTAGTAGGTATAGGTCCCGCTACTCCAACGTCACCATGGAGAAAAAATGAAAATTCTGCTGGTCAACCCGCCCAACTGCGGCAGATCCATACCTGAGGAGCGGTATGGGATCGATACGATCAAGATGATTTTTCGGGGGGAACCCCTGGCCCTGGAGGTGATAGCCGGAAACCTGGAGGGCCACGAGGTGCGCATCTGTGACCTCAAGGCCGAGCCGGAGGAGAGCCTCGATCGCTGTCTGGTCCAATGGAAACCGGACGTGGTGGGCCTTACGGCCATGACCTGCGAGGCCAACACCCTGCTCGCTCTGGCCCGGGACATCAAGGAGCGCTCGGGCGCGATGATTGTGGCCGGCGGCTCCCATGTCTCCTGCGACCCGGATTTTTTCAACAATGAGAGCATTGACTATCTGGTGGTGGGCATCGGAAAACTCAGCTTCAGGCTGTTGATTGACGCCCTGGCCCTAGGCGCGCCGGGGCAGGGCATCGACGGTGTGGTCAAGACCGATCCGTCCGGCCCCTTGCCCCTGATCCCTCGGGCCTTTTCCTCTGCGGACCTGGTGGATGCGGCCGCCCCGCGCTATGACCTGGTGGAAAAGAACCGGGACCGGTACGTCATGAGCGGGGTGGGCGGAAAGATGGGATTTGTGGTCTCGGCCTATGGCTGCACCCACCGGTGTTCCTTTTGCGCCGTTCCCAACATGACCGGGGGGCGGTACCTGTCCCACAGCGTGGCGGCCGTGATCCGGGACATGCGGCTGCTGGCGTCCTTGCCCCTGATCCGCCTGGTGGACGCCAACACCTTCGGCAATATCCGTCTGGCGGAGGAATTGGCCGAGGCCCTGGCCGCATCGGGCCTGGAGCAGCGGATCGTAGCCGATGTGCGCGCGGATACGGTGGTGAGCCATCCCGATCTTTTCAGACGATGGAAGGCGGCCGGACTGGCCACGGTGGTCATCGGCTTCGAGGAGGTGAGCGACCGCCGGCTCGAGGAATATCACAAGAGATCGCGGGTGGAGACCCATGTGGCCGCCCTGGCCATACTGAAGGACCTGGGCATCCGGGTGATCGGAGATTTCATCGTGTCCCCGGACTACGGGGACGAGGACTTCGAGGCCCTTGTGGATTTCGTGAAATCAAACCCCATCGACCTGCCGCTGCCGGCCGTTTTAACCCCCATCCCCGGAACACCCCTTTACAAACAGGTCCGAGACAGGATAACGATACACGATTTGGACTATTACACGTTTACCAACGCCGTGCTCCCCACCCGGATGGCGGAGCGCCGCTTTTACGAAACCTATGCAGGAATCCTGAAGGATTTTACCGGACACATAAGGCATTAAACGCAATATGGATGTTTTTATAAACGACATGGGCACCTTTCTTCCCAACCTGCCGGTTGGAAACGAGGCGATCGAGAATGTGCTGGGAAGCATCAACAACAACAATGGCTCATCAAAGATCAAACGAATCGTTCTGAAGAGCAATCAGATCAAGACCCGTTACTATGCCCTGGACTCGGAGACCGGGCACCTGACCCACACCAACGCCCAGTTGACGGCCCGGGCCATCGAGGGCCTCGCCCCTTACGAGGGGTTTTCGGTTCGGGACATCCAGTGCCTGGCCTGCGGCACCTCCTCACCGGATATCCTGTTTCCGGGCCACGCCCTCATGGTTTGCGGGGAACTGGGACTGCCGCCCTGCGAGGTGGTCACGACTTCGGGCATTTGCCTGGCAGGGATGGGCGCCTTCAAATACGCCTGGATGAACGTGCTCAGCGGCGCGTCGGAAAATGCCGTGGCCACGGGTTCGGAACTGGCCTCCTCGCTTCTTCGCGCCCCGTTCATGAAGCCCCTTCACGCGGAGAGCGCCGGCGAAGCCCTGGAGCGGGAGCCGATCCGGGCCTTCGACGCGGATTTTCTGCGCTGGATGCTCTCGGACGGCGCCGGCGCCGCCTTCCTTTCCAACCGGCCCAACCAGGGGAAGATCAGCCTCCGGGTCGACTGGATCGATACCCTAACCTACAGCGGTGAGCTTCCCACCTGCATGTACGGCGGCGGGGTCCAGCAGCCGGACGGGGGCATCGTCGGCTGGCGGGACGGGGAGCGGATTACGCCGGCCCAAAGGGCCTACCTCTTTGCCATACGCCAGGACATCCGGCTCCTTGATCAAAATATCGTGAACACCATGGGACGGGCTCTGTCCGCCACCATCTCGAAACACGGCCTTTCACCGGAAAACATCGACTGGTTTCTGCCCCACTACTCCTCGGCCTATTTTCGGCCCCGGTTTTACGAGGAGATGAAGCGGATCGGCTTTGAAATCCCCGAAGAAAAATGGTTCACCAACCTCTCGGAGAAGGGCAATACGGGAAGCGCCGCCATCTTCATCATCATCGAGGAGCTGTTTGCCTCGGGCCGCCTGGAGCCGGGCCAGAAGCTCTTGTGCTTCATTCCAGAAAGCGGCCGGTTTTCCCACTGCTTCATGATGCTGACGGTGGTATAGAGGGAATTGCGAGCCGGTTGGATCAGGCCGCGGCCTTCCGCTCTTCGATGAAGGCCGCCAGGCTGTTGATGGATTCAAGGGCGATCCGCCCTTCGTTCATATTTTTGATCTCGATACCGAAGTGCCGATTCACCTGGTAGACCATCTCCACGGAATCGATGGAGTCAAGACCGAATTTGTCCCCGAAAAGGAGATCGTCATCCAGAATGTCATCCGGCTGGATATCGGGGAGCTGGAGGCCCTCCACGATCATTACCTTCAACTTATGCTTCAATGTCATATGTTTAACAGTCCGATTTCGAAGGGTTTTATAAACGTTACTGCCTCTGGGCCCCCCTCGGCATGACCCTGCGAAAGAACAGTCTCGTAATATACTGATATTCCCATTCAAGTTCAATGAAAAATCCACGGCTGTTCTTGGTGGATGGCATTGAGCACGCGGGCCCAGAGGCAATTGACAGCCTTCGGCTTTTGGGACAAAATATCTTTCCTGATCAATGGCAAGGCGGAAAGGATGGGAACGGCTCAGGTGGCCCCAGGGGGTTCCGCCTGAGCTCTGTAGCGAAGGGGGATAGGGAGAGGCAGTGGATCAAAGCGGTGCTCGGCAATCTTCCCTTGTGGTGGAAAACTTGACGAAAACTTACGCCGAAGCGAAGTCGCCCGCCATTTCCAACCTGACCTTTTCCATGGAACCGGGGGAAATTTTCGGCCTTCTAGGCCCCAACGGTGCAGGGAAAACCACGGCCATCTCCATTCTAAGCGCCGTATTGGGTGCCGATGAGGGCCGGGTAGTCATCTGCGGGGTGGACCTTTTCAAAAAGCCCCGGCAGGCAAAACGATGTTTCGGGCTAATTCCCCAGGACATCGCTCTCTACGGCCGGATGAGCGCCCGTGAGAACCTGGCCTATTTCGGCCGGCTTCAGGGGCTTGGCGGGAAGCACCTCAGGCAGCGCATTGACGAGAGCCTCGAGATGGTGGGGCTTGCAGGAAAGTCCGACCAGCCGGTAAAGACCTTCTCCGGCGGTATGAAACGTCGGTGCAATCTGGCAGTGGGGATGCTGCATCAACCCCGTCTGCTGTTTCTGGATGAACCCACGGTGGGCATCGACGCCCAATCGCGCAACCTGATTCTGGAAAAGCTTTCCCTCCTCAGGGAGCAGGGTGTCAGCATGATCTACACGACCCACTACATGGAGGAGGCGGAATCCCTCTGCACCCGGGTCGGCATTTTGGACCTGGGCCGGATGATCGTCCAGGGCGCCCCCCGGGACCTGATTATGGCCCACCCCGGATGCGGGACGCTGGGGGAGCTTTTCCTTGAACTGACCGGGAAACACCTTCGGGACTGATATGAGGGCATTGGCGGCCGCCATATTAAAGGAACTTCTTCTGCTCAGGCGGGATCGGACCGGCCTGCTGGTGCTGTTTTTGATGCCGGCGGTGCTGGTGGTGGTCATCTCCCTGGTGCAGAACAACGTATTGAAGACCACCGGCGAGACCGGCATCCAGTTGCTCCTCATCGACAACGACGGCAAGGCATTGGGCCGCATCATCGAATCGCGCATCCGGAAAACCGGTGCCATCGAAATCGTACGGACCGTCAACGGAAAGCCCATCGATGAGACATCCGCCAGGGCGCTTCTGTCAAAGGGGCGATACGAGGTCTGCATGGTGATTCCCCGAGGCTTTACCGATGCGGTGACCCGCCGGGCGGGGGAACAGATAAGGGCGTCCCTGGCCATCGATACCGAAGCCGGGGCGGCAGCGCAGAAGCCGCCCCATGTGGTCCTTTACTTCGATCCCATGGTGCGTGGGGCTTTTCGATCCGCCATGGAAAATGCCTTGGAGCGGGTCCTTTTGACCATGGAACTTCGCATCAAGGCCCGGGTGATCACCCGCCTGCTCAAAGAAAAAATAGGCGCCCCCCCCCTGTCGTCCTTCGGTCCCGAGCCATCGATGCCATCTGGAGACGGGGTCTCCGGCATATCCGATGCCTGGGGGAAACAGCGCCTCATGGATGTCCAAAGCCTGAACGCCGCACCGGGGCAGGCGCTCAAGCTTCCCACGGCGGTTCAGCAAAATGTGCCGGCATGGGCACTTTTCGGGATGTTCTTTATCGTGATGCCGCTGGGGGGCGCCATCATCCGGGAAAGGCGGGACGGCACCTATGGTCGTCTCCTGACCATGCCCGTTTCACCGGCCGTCCTGCTTCTGGGGAAGGTGCTGGCCTATGTCCTGGTGTGCCTGGCGCAATTTTTCCTCATCCTGCTGGTGGGAAGGTTTGTGCTGCCCCTGCTCGGCACATCGGTGCTCCACATGGGCTCGGCTCCCCTGGCGGTGCTGGCGGTGGTGGTTTGCGCGGCCCTGAGCGCCTGCGCCTATGCCATCCTGCTGGGCACGGTGTGCACCAGCTATGAGCAGGTGTCCATGTTCGGTCCCGTGTCCGTGGTCATCGCGGCCGCCCTCGGGGGGATCATGGTTCCCGTCTACGTCATGCCGAGGGTGATGCAGGAGATCAGTCGCTACTCCCCCCTCGCCTGGGGGCTAAATGCCCTCACCGACCTTTTCGCCCGGGGGGCGGGGATAGGCCAAGTGTTGCCCGATATTTTCTATCTCCTTGGCTTTGCGTCCGCCGCCATGATCGCCTGCTGGATGATCTCCCTTTTCTCAAAACGCTGAAAACCGAGGGTGATACCGTGATCCGGATTCTGGTCAGCGCCTGTCTCATGGGACAATCGGTACGATACGACGGCCGGGAAAAACGCCTCTACCACCCCCTCATGGATCGCTGGCGAACAGACGGCCGGCTGGTTCCCTTCTGCCCTGAAACCGGCGGCGGCCTGACCGTGCCCCGGACGCCCGCCGCCATCGTTGGCGGTGACGGGGAGGCGGTCTGGAAGGGAAGGGCGGCCGTCAGGACCCGTGACGGGATAGACGTCACGGACGCCTTCAAGCGGGGTGCGCTCGCCGCCCTCGCAGTGGCCCGCGAGCAGGGGGCGGCCCTGGCCATCTTCACGGAAAAGAGCCCCTCCTGCGGCAGCCACATCATTTCGGACGGGCGATTTTCGCGCGGCGTCCGCCCCGGTCGGGGAGTCGCAGCGGCCCTCCTGGAGAAAAACGGCATCCGGGTCTTCAACCAGTATCAGCTCGAGCAGGCGGCACGACACCTGGATCTCATTATTTCGCAAAAAAATAATACGTTGATTTAAAAAATAAAAACGAACCGCCAAAGATGCCACATCGGGCCTTTGGGCGAGTTCGCTTTTTCAATTGTGGTGGAGGGGACGCTGACTTACTGCAAACCAGTCTCCAACCTCGCACGCCTCGTAACTATCCGCTATTAAATAACGAAATTCCGTTCTACAAGATTTCCCGCCAACCGGACCAGAGAAGCCTAATTCTACCTTGATTTCCAGTTACCGGACGAGGGTGATGGGTTTGCAAAAAAACCGGATACCTCTTGAAACAAAAAAAAACAATCAAGCCTCTCAGCTTGTTGGACGGCGGTTCGATTCCCAGAAGCGGAATTTAATTCCCGGCCCGCCACGAGGTAGCTCCGCTCAAAACCCGATACATATGCGTCTGACAGATAAACGGGTGTATAACTCTTATCGATCCTATCTGACTGATATTAAGGGACATATATCCGTTGCTTGCACTTAATCCGACCAACTGTAAAAGACCTTGAGTCTATTTCCGTGGGAATTCGGCAGTAGATTATCGTGTTGCAAACGCCCTACAACAATGCCTGGCGCGACTTTAATTTTGCCGGCGAAGGCCTCTATAGGTGCCAGGGATCGACCATCCCATGACGAAACAAACCGGCGATATTCAGCAGGCGGGATCAGCTTGTCCCGGGCGAAGACATTGGCTTCTTCCTCTTTTTTATCGTCCAGGCCATTGCCTTCAATAAAAATTTCCTTGCGCCCATGTTTGATAATATGGCCCGCTTCATGAAAGAATGTGAACCAGAGAT
The DNA here is from genome assembly GCA_964407825.1 of uncultured Desulfobacterales bacterium. Lineage (GTDB taxonomy): Bacteria > Desulfobacterota > Desulfobacteria > Desulfobacterales > JAFDDL01 > CAYOXD01. The sequence goes on from CAYOXD010000002.1 coordinate 14,468, forward strand.
GATCGTTGCTCTTGTAACGCAGACTCAGCTGAATGACGGCTCTGTCACCTATCCACCGCGTTGCACCATAAACTCCGGTTTTTGGTAGCTCAGGAATAAATACCACAGCTACGCCGGCGGAAGCGCAAAGTTCAATCAATCGCTGTTGAAAGACATGAGGTGATTCAACAGTAAGCTCACGAATGATATCGAGAACTTGTTGAAAACGGCTAAGCTTAAATGGAGAACATGGTCTCTGCCTGGCTTCTATTTCGCCCTTGCGCAACCAGGCGGAAACCGACTCGGCACATGATTCGAAACGTTGCGTCTGGCGATAGGCTACCTGATAATCCTTCCAAACGGCTGTCCATTGTTCTGGGGAAGCCACTCCGAAAAACTGCAGCACCTCTTTAAGCTGAGACACATTGTCATTTTTTTTTGGAATCCACCCTAGCTTGATTAGCTGGACTAAAGGTACGTTTTTTAACCAATCCAAATGAGATTGCAGACGCTTTTCTTCAGCAAGTCGAGTGCGGTCCTCCTGAAACTGTCTTTCCAGATTGTTCCAAAAGTGGGCCGGTCGACCAAGCGAACGTTCCAGCTTCAGGGCGCTCTCCGGGGTAATTGGTGATTTCCCCTTTATAATTTCATTAACCGTTTTTTTGGTCAGTCCGGTCCTGGCAGCCAGTTCAGCCTGGGTCATGCCGAAGCCTTCAAGATAATCCTGAAGCACTTCACCGGGTGTAACCAAATAATCCGGAACATATTGATTTGACATGGTATCAGCCATGTGTATCCTCCACTCCCAGTATTTTAATCACGGTTACCTGGGACCAGTCCAGCCCTCTGTCAGCACGTTTTGGAATCGGGTCATGATCAGGAACGAAAATAAGACGGTAAGGATAGTCGAGATCAACTGATAATTGGCCAGATCTTTTCCCTTCAGTCAACTCGTGGCACCGCCCGGGTGGACTTTTAGGCGGCCAGAAATCCATCAAGCTCCGAGCAGCTCTCAGCTCTTGCATGCGTACCCTGATTTTCCTGGCGCGAATCTTACCGTGAATTTTATCGAGCTGGGCACCTTCGTTAAACGATTTCTCGAGCTTCTTGTTTTTAAACGATATGTCCATACGAAATTTAAGTCAAGTTTTTATTAACCCAATGGGTTAATTTTTTTGGTTGGCAAAATATGTCCAATACCTAAAACGATGGTTCTCGTCAAAAAAGGGTAAAGGCTTTTCATCCGGAGAGTGTTTGCATTTATTATGCGGTATCAATGATTCTTTGCCAATGTTTTTTGAATTCACATGACCCCAAGAATCCAGCCCTCGACCTGGGCGACGTGGTATTCGCCGGGAAGCATCTCCGGCTTGAGAAATTTGCCGAGACTGCCATCAATATCCACCTGCCGCAGCCAGGCGGAGGCCACATAGGCGTCGTGCTGGTCAGGTGTGCGGCCCTCCCGTGGAGTGCTCTTGCTCCACAGCGACGGGTAGACCTCCACCAGTGCGGACTTGCCCGCAGGAATTTCCCAGCCGTCGAAGGGCCAGAAGTGAACCCGGTCCTCAAGCTGATTGCGTAGATACCTCAGCCAGGGCAGTCCGGCATGAGTCGATTTGGCCACCGAACCAGGTACATCGAAATGAAAGACCGATTTGGCCCCGGCCCGCTCTTCGGTGATCCGCCGCCAGCGGGTATTGCCTGAACGTGCTTCACCGTTGCCACAGGTGCCGTCACGAATAAAATCAACATAGGTATTGTCCTCATCCGTGGGCCAGTGGCGCTGGAAATCATCCAGAAAGGCCAGCCAGTCCGGTAGCAGGTGATGGACCTCGAAATACCGGAGCGGAAAGGAAAAGCTATGGTCGATTCCGACAATGGTCGGCACTGCTTCGACCAAACGCTCTGCCAGCCATTGGGCAATACCGCGCCGGGTCCAGTACTTGCGAGGGCTGGGTGGCGGCGTCACTTCTATCGGCGGGGCTTTCCGGTCGGCCAGGTAAACGCGCAAGCCCTTAAGGCTGGTCGTCGGCGTTTGGGCGCCGGAATAATCTATGCCTATGTAGCGGTCAAATAATTGCAAATTTCAATCTGTTTCCTTGTCTTTGCCTTCCTCCAGTTGCTTTATCACCCGGTCGAAGTCACTCTCAAATAGGCGGTCCTGAACGATGCGGTATTTTTCAAATTCACTCTCGGCATGCGCCCTGGCCAGCTTGGCCGCAGCCTTACCGGAATCCTGCAGGATCTCACGGTCGTCGAATTCCAGAAACATATCCAGGCGCTTGGCCCAGTCTTCCATGGTCATCGGGATTTTCCGTTTGGCCCGTTCTTCAGCCAAATCCAGATAGGCGTTAACAATTCGTCCTAACGATTCCAGCTCGTCCTTGACCAGATAGTTTTTAGCCACCGATACATTCGGTTTTCACAATCTTGCCGCCCGGAGCCTTTTCCCATGTGGTCAGCCCCATATTGGTTTTAGTACTGTCGGCTCGCTTCATAATCAGCTCGGCAGCGGTGTTGCCGTGGACGGCAAAATGCAGTTTGTTCTGGACCTTTGCAAAGAACGCTTTGGTTGTCGGAGCGTCCTTGTTGTAGTCGACGCTGGTGGCATAAATGTCGGTGATTTTCTGGTAAAAGCGGCGCTCGCTGAGCCGTATTTCCCGGATCTCTTCAAGTAGGCGCTCGAAATAGTCCTCACCAAGAAAGGACCCGTTTTCCATGCGCTTTTTATCCAGCACATAGCCCTTGATGGCGAACTCGCGCAAGACCTGGGTGGCCCACTGCCGGAACTGGGTGGCCCGCACCGAGTTGACCCGGTAACCTAAGGAGATGATTGCATCCAGATTGTAGTGGTTGGTGGCGTAGGACTTGCCATCGGAGGCAGTTATCCGGAATTTCCGGATAACTGAATCCTCATCCAATTCGCCGCTGGTAAAGATGTTTTTAAGGTGCTCACTGACTGTGCGCACGTCCACCGCAAACAGCGCGGCCATCAACTTCTGAGACAGCCAGATGGTCTCACTCTCATACCGGGCCTCGATGCTCTGTTCACCCGCCTGCCCGGTAAAGATCAGAAACTCGGCTGTACTATTGCGTATCAGCTGTTTTCCTTTGTCCTTATCCTGTTTCATGATCAATCCTCAGGTATCAAATTCCGTGCGGGTTATGCTCGCAAAATACACATTGAGAATATCCCAAAAAATTCGATCTTGTCAAAAACCGATAACTTACCAACATACATCCGGGCCGACTTTACAGATATGTAATAAATGGTTTCGCCGACGACCAGCGCACATTTTGTCCAGTTATTGCATCAATTCCTAAAACACAAAGCCTCATCAATCTGAACCTCTAAAAAGCAGGCCGACACTCTGGAAGCCTGCCTTTAAACCGGGGAGTGAAAATTAAGTTAATTCTATTTCTTTTTTGTGCGACGCACAAAAAATTCGAAAAAAAAGTCCGGTTTCAACACCGGGCGCGGACTTAACACAACCATCAAAAAATCGGTTTCGCGTAACTCCCTGTTTGGCAAGGATATAGCTTTCCGGACGCGAATCGGACCAGGTCCGAACAAAACGGAGAATCAGGGGCCAAACAGAGAATAAAGGGGCCGAAAATGGGAAAAATCAGGTGACCGGAGAATTGTTTTGAAAGATGGTAAATACGCCAAAGGCCTTGAATATAATGGCAAAAAGAAAACCCGTCCCTCCGGAGAATGATCCCGGAGAAACGGGTTATCAACTGTATAATGGTGGAGGCGCCGGGAGTTGAACCCGGGTCCGGAAATATTCCGCGCAGGCTTCTACATACTTATCCCGGGTTTTGGATTTCGCTCATCGGGTCTCTCCCGGGCGGGATGCCCGATTCGCTAGCCTGCCGAAAGATCCCCGATTCCTTGGCAGGCCTTGGGAATCGGTTATCCCACTAGTCGACGCCCTTTGCCAGGTGCGCGGGAAAAACCTGGCAGGACGGTAGCCTTAAGCGGCTACAGCGTAAGCATAATCGTCTGCGATTATATTTAATTCCAACCGATTTTACGAGCCGGCAGGAACTCGGTATGCAACCTGAACTTCTTTATCCCCGTCGAAGCCGTTTCGCCCCCAAGACGGTGATACAATAGATGCGGTATGCTGAACGCATTAGATGTAAAAGAACGTATGGCGCGTATTTACAGTACATCAGGCAGGGGGGGATGTCAAGGCTACCAGTTCTTCTTTTCCCGGTCCTGCTCGCGTTTCTCGTCCCGGCGGCGGATGGTTTCGCGCTTGTCGTACAGGCGCTTTCCCTTGGCCACGGCAATGCTGAGTTTGACCCTGCCGCCCTTGAAATAGAGTCTAAGGGGAACGAGGGTCAGGCCCTTTTCATTGATTTTCCCATAGAGCTTTTTGATCTGCTCCTTGTGCAGGAGCAGCTTCCTGGGGCGCAACGGGTCATGGTTGTCGTAATGGGTGAAGGTGTAAGGGCTGATGTGCATCTGGTAGACATAGATTTCACCGCCCTTGACCCTCGCATAGGCGTCCTTGAGGTTGGCCCGACCCTGTCTGAGGGATTTGACCTCGCTGCCAAGCAGGACGAGGCCGGCCTCGAGCTCCTCCTCGATGAAATAATCGTGTCTCGCCTTCCTGTTCTCTGCAATCCGTTTGATAGACTCTTCTTTCAACTCGATAAATCCTTATGACGGCCCGCTGTCGTCAGCTTCAGGGGCCGGGGGGGTTCAGGGTGTCGCCAAACTGGTGAAAAAGGGCCTGGAGAATGTCCTTGGTGGTTTTTTCCAGCAGGACATCCTTCATGAAGCGCCTGGCATCATCGGCCCTCATGGAGCGAATCATGTGTTTGACCGCGGGAATGGATTTGGGATTCATGCTCAGCGCATCGAAACCCAGTCCCAGCAGAATCGGAATATGAATCGGGTCTCCGGCCATCTCCCCGCAGATGGATACCCGGATGCCTTTTTTCTTACCCACCTCCTTGACATGCTTCAGCATCCGCAGGATGGCCGGGTGCAGTGGCTGGTACAGGTGCGCCACCTCCTTGTTGTTTCGATCGATGGCCAGGGCATACTGGACCAGATCGTTGGTCCCGATGCTGAAAAAATCCACCTCATCGGCCATGGCATCGGCCATCATCACCGCGGAGGGGACCTCGATCATGATGCCGATCTCGATATTTGGATCATAGGGCTGATGCAATTTGTCAAGCTCTTGGGACAACTGTCGGATCAATTTCTTGACGGCGACGATTTCCTCATAGCTCGATATCATGGGCAGGAGGATGCGTACCTTGCCGAAGGCCGACGCACGGAGGATCGCCCGGAGCTGCGTCCTGAAAATATCCTGCTTCAAGAGGCAGTACCGGATGGCTCGCAATCCGAGGGCCGGATTTTTCTCATCCGATTCCGCATCGTTTGAAATGGCCTTGTCGCCGTTGATGTCTAAGGTTCTGATGGTGACGGGCCTGGGGGCCAGGGCCTCCACCACCTCCCTGTAGCTGCTGAACAGCTCGCGCTCATTGGGAAACCCGGATCGCTGCAGATACTGGAATTCGGTCCGGTACAACCCAATGCCGTCACTGCCGTATTTGAGCGCCGTCTGGGTTTCCTCCGGCAGTTCGATGTTGCTCATGACAGCCAGCTGAACGCCGTCAAGGGTCTGGGCAACCAGATGGCTGTCTCGGATCAGCGCCTTCTGGCGTTCCTCATAGAGGCTCTTGCGCTCTTCGAAGTCCACCAGCGTGTTTTCCGTCGGGTGGACGATGACCAGGCCGCTGGTGCCGTCAACAATGATCAGATCGTCATTGCGAATGGTCCGGGTGGCGGTTGCCAATCCCAGCACCGCCGGAATGCTCAGGGTACGGGCGATAATGCTCGTGTGGCTGGTTTTGCCGCCGCGGTTTGTGACGAACCCCTTGATCTTCTTTAGATTGATCTGGCTGGTTTCCGCGGGGGAAAGGTCCGATGCCACGAGGATGACCCGCGTGTCGATTTTCCTGAGGTTTACCTCCTGGGCTCCGGTCAGGTTGCGCATGATGATATCGGCCACATGACCGATGTCGTCGGCCCGTTCCTTGAGGTACATGTCCTGCATCCCGTGGAACATGGCCTTGGCATGGGAAACGGCCTTTCTGAAAGCCCATTCCGCGTTGACCTTTTCCTTCTCGATGGTTTCCAGGGTCGACCCGTAGAGCATCTTGTCCTTCAGAAGGAGCAGGTGGGTTTCCAGCACGTAGGAGTGGCGCTGCATCTCATCGGGGGTCTTGTCGATGATGGCCCTGAGCTCATCGATGGCGGATTTCACGGCGCCCTTGAAGCGCTTGATCTCCTTTTTGACATGTTGGTCATCGATGTAGTATTTTTCGACGACATCCACGCCCTCCTTGTCGACAATATATGCCTTGCCGATGCTGATGCCTGGGGATCCCGGAATACCTTCCAGCCGTATTTCAGAGGGGCTCTCTTCAATCATTGGAATTAGTCATTCTCCAACTATTACGATACGTTAAATACTATACTGGTATCAGCAAGAACCGGATTTGTCAATCGGATTTAAAGACCGCCTTTCATTAGAGGTGCCGTTCCCCTGGCAGGGGCGCCCACAGAGGCTTGCAATGGTTGCCCGTTCTGCTATGGTTGATACCGGATAGGCCCGTAAGGGGCCGAAACCCGGAACCGTTTTCATGCCACTGCAAAGACCACTGCAAAGACGACCGGTCATTCTATGGAGAATCGTCCCCAGAGAAGTGATGGACAGCCGCCAAGGGGAAAGTGCATCCTCTGGATCCTGATGATCCTGCTGCTGCCGGCCTGTGCCCATCTGTCCAAGGGCGCCGCCCCGATCGACGGGTCGCCTTCGATTGCACTGAGGTTGATGGCGTTCTATCAGGGACCTCTGGATCACTTGAGGGCGGTACGCGGCGGGGAATGCCCCATGGCGCCCACCTGTTCCGAATATTGCCGCCAGGCCTTTGAAAAACATGGTTTCCTCATGGGCTGGCTCATGAGCGTCGACCGGCTGTTGCGCTGTGGCCGCGACGAGCTGCGGATCTCCCCCCATGTCTTTATCAACGGGGAGCAAAAGACATACGATCCCCTCGACGCCAATGACTTCTGGTGGGCCCCCTCTCCGTTAGAAAAGCGTTACGCCGGTATAGGTCTCAGGGGTGATGTCCCGCAGCTCCTCCTTGACGGCCGCAGAGACCTCCAATGAATCGATGAATTCGCGCAGGACCTCTGGGCCGATCTCGGCATGGGTCCGGGTCAGGCCCTTGAGTGCCTCGTAAGGATTGGCGTATCCCTCCCGCCGCAGGACCGTCTGGATCGCTTCGGCCACCACCGCCCAGTTGCTGCGGAGATCCCCCCGTATCTTTTCCTCGTTGAGCATCAGCTTGTCGAGCCCCCTGAGCAGGGATTTCAGGGCGATGAGCAGGTGGGCGAGGGGAACGCCGATGTTGCGGCCAACGGTGGAATCCGTCAGGTCCCGCTGGAGCCTGGAGATGGGGAGCTTTTCCGCCAGATGCCCCAACAGGGCGTTGGAAAGCCCCAGGTTCCCCTCCGAATTTTCAAAATCGATGGGATTCACCTTGTGCGGCATGGCAGAGGAGCCCACCTCCGCTGCCGCAATTTTTTGACGGAAATAGTTCAGGGAAATATAGGTCCACAGATCCCTATCGAGATCGATGAGGATCGTGTTGATCCGGCTGACGGCATGGCAGAAGGCAGCCAGGTGGTCGTAAGGTTCGATCTGGGTCGTCACCCGGGAGCGGAAAAGCCCCAGGGTCCCGTTCACGAAGTCCTCGGCAAAGGAGACCCAGTCAATGCCCGGATAGGCCACGTGGTGAGCATTGAAGTTGCCGGTGGCACCGCCGAATTTGGCGGCAAAGGGAATGGCCTCCAGCAGGGCGATCTGACCCCGGAGCCGATCCACGAACACGTAGATTTCCTTTCCCAGCCGCGTGGGCGAGGCGGGTTGCCCATGGGTCCGAGCGAGCATGGGCACGTCGCGCCACTGCTCGGCCCGGGCCGCGAGGACCTCCGTGAGCTCCTGAAGCACAGGGCCCAGCACCTGGCGCCAGGCGTCCCTCAGGGCCAGGGGCATGGCCGTGTTGTTGATGTCCTGGGAGGTAAGCCCGAAATGAATGAATTCCTTATGCCGGGACAGCCCCAGGGCATCGAATTTTTCCTTCAGAAAATACTCCACCGCCTTCACATCATGATTGGTGGTTCTCTCAATGGCCTTGACCCGCTGCGCATCCTCCAGCGTAAATCCGGTGACGATGCGCCTAAGGCCGTTCAGTGCCCCCGGATCCACCTCCGAGAGCTGGGGCAGGGGAATCCGGCACAGAGCGATGAAATAGGCGACCTCCACCTGAACCCGGTATCGGATCAGGGCGCTTTCGGAAAAATAGGGAGCAAGGGGCGCGGTGGCGCGCCCGTATCGGCCGTCCACTGGGGACACGGCCGTAAGGGGGGAAAGGGTCATGTGTGCAACCTCCCTTGGACCCTAGATCGGGAACACGGCAGCTACGTGTTCACATCATAAAAAGGTCGTTGAATTCAAACAGGTTAACTTGAAATACAGCATCCGTTCCATAAGGAGTTTCGAACACCGTCGGTTGGGACGTCTGAACCTTGTCTCGACGCCAATATAGGAAACGGACCGGTCGGCGTCAAGCGGATCCTTAGGGCTCGCTGTCCTTGGCCGTGTAGCCGGAGCACTCCTGGGCCGGCGGGCAGTCCGTCCCGCCGCAGTCGCACCCGCACCCGCAGCCACCCGAGGCGGTAAGCTTTTTCCGGAAGGTCAGGGCCAGATAGACCACGGCGGCGCCGACAATGAGAAGAACGATCAGGGTTTCCATGGATACCTCCTACGAAATTGACATCGCACCCGCTCCCCGTCGCGCCTCTCAATAGCCCAGGGCGGAACCGACCTGGAAGACCGTCACGGACAGGATAAATGCGAAACTGGTGTTGAAGACGACGGAGAAAAGCGCCCATTTCCAGGAGCCCGCCTCCTTGGCGATGCAGACCACTGAGGCGAAACAAGGCGCATAGAAAAGTACAAAGAGAATCAGGCTCAGGGCCACCAGGGGCCGCCAGTTGGGAGCATGCGCCAGTCGGCTCGACAGGGATTCGGGTTGCTCAGGATCGGTCTGCCCCATGGAGTAGGCCGTTCCCAGCGTCGCAACGATGACCTCCTTGGCGGCAAAGCCCCCCACCAGGGCGATGTCCGTCTGCCAGTTGAACCCTGCCAGCCGGCTCACCACCTCGAGGGAAGTGCCGATCCGGCCGGCGATGGAATGCCTCAGGGCGCTTTGGGCCTCTTTGGCGTCGATGGCCTTGAGACGTACTTTGAGCTGCCTTGCCGCTGGGGACAGATCAGCGGCCCGTTTGGTATCAAGCTCAGAGAGGACCTGGGGAGGCGCCTGGTCCCGAAGGGCCTGGCGCGCGGCGTCAAAGGCCCTGGTCTGGGAGGCCGGAAGACCCGGAAAGCTCATCATGGCCCAGAGGAGAATCGATATGGCCAGGATAATGGTACCGGCCTTTCGAATATACTGCCAGGTCCGCTCGCAGGTGTGGATGACGAGTCCCTTGAAGGTCGGCAAGCGGTAGGGGGGCAGTTCCATGACAAAGGGCGTGGAGGCACCCCGGATCACCGTAACTCTGAGGAGCTTGGCCACCAGAAGGGCGAATATCCAGGCGACGACGGTGATCATGAACATGAAAAGGGTCCTGTTCTGCTTGAAGAAGGCCGCTATCAGGAGGGCGAATACGGGCAGCTTCGCGCCGCAGTTCATGAAGGGCACCGTCAGCAGGGTGGCGAGCCTTTCCCGGTGCGATCTCAAGGTCCGTGAGGCCATGATGCCCGGCACGGCACATCCGCCGGCAATGCCGCCGGAGAGGATAAAGGGCATCACGGAGCTGCCGTGCAGACCGAAGATGCGAAATACCCGATCCAGCATGAAGGCCACCCGGGCCAGGTAACCCGTATCCTCCAGAAGGGAGATGCCGAAAAACATAAACAGGATCAGGGGGACAAAGCCCATGACACCGCCCACCCCATCGATGAGGCCTGAGATGACGAGGGATTTCACAGGTCCGTCCGGAAGCAGCAGGTCGGCCCGGCCGCCGAGCCACTCGAAGAGCCGCCCGCACCAATCCACCGGTGTCTGGCTGTAGACAAAGGTGAACTGGTACAGGGCCAGGATCACCCCTGCCATGATCAAGGGCCCGGCCAGCCGGTGCGTGACCACCCGATCGATCCGGTCGGAAACGTAGAGCCGATCCCGGTCGTGGAGATGCGTGAGGACGCCCTGTTTGAGAATGGACTTGATGTACCCGTAACGGTGATCTGCCACCATGGCCTCGGGGTAGGTATGCAGCGTCGCCTCCAGATGATCGGCGAGGCGCTCGACGCGTCGTTCCAGCGTCTGGGAAAACGCCGGGTCCCTGAGCCGTCCCTGTTCGAGAATCTGCTCGTCGCTTTCAATGTACTTCAGCGCTGCCCAGCGGGCCGGGTAGACGTCGGTGAGAAAGCCGTTCTCCTGGATTTGCCCGGTTAATTCCTCCAGGAGGCGGTCCACGTCATCGCCGTAGCTGATCAGCAGGGGAGGGGACCCCGTGCCGTTCCCGGCGACCTTCAGGGCCTCTTCCATCAATGTTTCCTTGCCCTGTCCGTTTCGTGCCACCGTGGGAATAACGGGCGTTCCCATCAGCTCGGCCAGGCGCCTCTCATCGATGGAGATGCCCCTGGCCCTGGCCACATCCATCATGTTGAGGGCCATGCACACCGGAATGCCCAGTTCCAGAAACTGGACCGTCAGATAGAGATTCCGCTCGAGGTTGGAAGCGTCCACGATATTGATGACCGCCGGCGGCTTCTCGTTGATCAGGAAGTCCCGGGTCACCACCTCCTCGAGGGAGTAGGCCGTAAGGGAATAGGTGCCCGGAAGATCCACGACGCGCGCCTGGGTTCGACCGCGCCGGTAAAGGCCCTCCTTTTTCTCGACCGTGACGCCAGGATAATTCCCGACATGCTGACGCGCGCCTGTCAACGCGTTGAAGAGGGTCGTTTTCCCCGCATTGGGATTGCCCGCAAGGGCAATGGTGGCTCTCATGGGCTAGGCGACCTCGACGTCGACGTCGATAAAATCCGCCTCGCTGTTGCGGAGAGTCAGGGTAAATCCCATTACCCGGATCGCCACCGGGTCCTTGAGGGGCGCGCGGCCCTGAATGGTGATCTCGGCACCCGGGACGAGGCCCATATCCCGAATCCTTCGACCCAACTCGCCGTTTGCCCGAATGGTCGCAATGGTGCCCGACTGCTTGCGTATCATGTGGCGCATGTTGATGATGGACATAGCGGTTTTTTATCTCCTGTTTCATGGGGGTCCGCAGAATCGTTTCAGAGTACCCAAAGTTTGGTACGCCAAACATAATAATTAGTCAACAGATTTTTTGGTTGATATCAATATTTTTTGTTTGACATGATATCTTTGCTTTTGTAGGGTGGGCCGAGATATCATGCGGAGGCGAAATGAAAGACGACCCCAAACTTTCAGAGAGTCTGGAAGATTACCTCGAAGTGATTCTAGATCTGGAAGAGACAAAGAAGGTCGCCCGCTCAAAAGACATTGCCGACAAGTTGGGCTTACAACGAGGTTCGGTCACGGGCGCATTAAAGAGTCTCGAGGAAAAGCAGCTGATCAACTACGAGCCCTACAGTTATATTACATTGACAGAAAAGGGCGCCCGGATCGCCAAGACCATCACCCGGCGTCACCAGATCCTGAAAGAATTCCTTGTCAAGGTTCTCCAGCTCGATGAATCCACTGCCGAAACCACCGCCTGCCGGATGGAACACGCAGTGGATGAATCCTCCATCCAACGGCTGGTCCGTTTCGTGGAATACCTCAACAATTGCCCCCGCACGGGACCTGACTGGATCGAAGCGTTTCTCGATCGATGCCATAACATCCATAAATCCTGGAAAGACTGTAACCAGTGCATCGACCGGTGCAAGAGCCGCCACCAGGAACGAAGGCCCTGAAAATTTCGGCCGGGTTTGGGGGGCGAAGCGCCATGAAACCTTCCTATGAGGAACTTAGAAAACGGGTCCAGACACTCGAACTGATGGCCCAGGACAGACAGCAGTCGGAACAGGCCCTCAAGAAGCGGCTCATCTATGAAAAGATGGTTTCGGACATTTCCACCCTCGCCGTGATGGTCGACGAGCTCGACGGCTTCATGGGCCGATGTCTGGAGATCATGGCCGTTCACCTGGATGTATGCCGTATTTTCATCGATACTTACGATTACGAAACACAGACGTTGAACACGGAATTCGAGTGGAAGGCCAAGGGCTTTCCCTCGGCAAGGGCCTATTTTCGTAATATACCGGCCCGCTATTTCCAATGGGTGACGGATCCCACCGCTGCAAACCGGGTCGTCCATGTGGAGAATACCGACCAACTGGCGGAAAGCGCGGGCAAGGAAATTCTCCAGGCCGGCGAGGTCAAATCCTTCCTGGCGGTGCCCCTGTTTATGGGGGACACCTATTACGGGTACATGGGCTTTAGCGAATGCCGCAGGCCCCGCGTCTGGGAGGATGAGGATATCAATATCCTGACCACCATTTCCCACATCATCAGCCGGGTCTTCAAGAGCAAACAGATGGAGGAGGAACTCAGAGCCGCGAAACAGCAGGCCGAAGCGGGCACCATGGCGAAAAGCGAATTTCTGGCCAATATGAGCCATGAGATCCGGACGCCGATGAACGGTATCATCGCCGCCACGGATCTGCTTCTCGGCCAGTCTTTCCCGAAGCGGGCACGGCATTTCCTGAAAATCATCCACAACTCAGCCCATTCGCTCCTGGGGATTATCAACGACATCCTCGATTTTTCCAAAATAGAGGCCGGAAAACTGACTCTTGAAACCGCTCCATTTCTCCTGGAGGATGTTCTGGAGCGCGTCTGTGACGTGTTTACCAGCAGCGCGGCCGCCAAGGGCATCGAGCTGGTGGTGGATGTGGACGCCGATGTCCCCAAGGCCCTGATGGGGGATTCCCTTCGGCTCCAGCAGGTATTCACCAACCTGGTCAGCAATGCGGTCAAATTTACGGACCAGGGCCAGGTGGTCCTCCGGGGCAGCCTTGAAACACCCGCCGGCTCTGAGGATGAGCCGGTTCGGCTAACCTTCTCCGTCAGGGATACGGGCATGGGCATCGCTCCCGGCGTTCGTCAGCGTCTGTTCCAGCCCTTCAGTCAGCTGGACAAGACTCCCACCCGCAAATTCGGTGGCACGGGCCTTGGTCTCTACATCTGCAAGCAACTGGTGGAGTTGATGGGGGGCATCATCTGGGTGGAAAGCACGCCGGAGCAGGGCAGTACCTTCTCCTTTACCTGCCGCTTCTTTCGTCAACCCCTAGAGGACGAACCGGCCCTGACCCTTCCCGAGGCCCTCTGCCTCCAACGGGTGCTCCTTGTGGATGACTGCCGAGAGAGCCGCTCGGTGCTGGAAAAGATGCTCACGGCATTGGGCTTGGAGGTGGTGTCGGTTCCCTCCGGTGAGGAGGCCCTGGAGAGGCTTCTGTCGGAGGAGCGGCAGCGGGCGCCCATACATCTGCTCATCCTCGACTGGCTGATGCCGGGAATGGATGGAATCGAAACGGTCCGGGTGATCCGGCAGGAGCGCGGCCTCGATCTGCCGATCATCATGATAACGGCCTTCAGCGAGGAGCGCATCAAGCGGGATGCCTTTCGAAAGGGCGCGAACGCATTCCTGACCAAACCGGTATCCCGGACCACCCTTTACCATGCTATCCTTGACGCCTTCGGTGGGCAGAGCCAGACAGACGGCGGCCTCCTGAAACCGCCAGCCACCGAAGTAAGTCTTTACCGCAACCAGGTGAGGGGCATGCATGTGCTGCTGGTGGAGGATAACCTGACCAACCAGGAAATCGTTCAGGCCGTTCTGGAGGACGCGGGGTTGCAGGTGGCGCTTGCTTCCAACGGGAAGGAGGCCCTGAGCCTGATCAAGGCCCAGGGGTTCGATGTGGTGCTGATGGATATTCAGATGCCGGAAATGGACGGTTACGATACCACCCGGGCCATCCGAGAGCTGGCCCTGCCCATTCGAACGGTGCCGATCATCGCCATGACCGCCCACGCCATGAAGGGCGATGAGGAGAAGTGCCTGGCGGCCGGAATGAATGCCTATGTGCCCAAACCCATCACCCAGGATCGACTCTTCCGCACCCTATGGCGCTGGACGAGGGGAAAAGTGGGCAGGGGAACGAAGCTTGAAACGCCTCCCTCCCCGAGATTGCCGGCCGTCCCCCGGGCTGAGGACGTCAACCCGATACCCGCGTCCCTTCCCGGTCTGGACATGGGGGCCGCCATGGATTCATTGATGCTCGATTTCGCGGTCTTTCGTAAGATTTTGATGAAATTTCTGGAAACTCAAGAGGGCACTTTGCCGCAAATACGTGCGGCTTTGGCGGCAAAGGATCCCGAGGCACTGGGCCGGCTTGCCCACAGCCTGAAGGGAGGGGCTGGTCATATCGGCGCTAAAGACCTGGAAGCGGCCGCCCGGGACCTCGAAACGGCCTGCCGAATGGGGGAGGGGGATGTCCTGGCCGACTCGATACTCGTCACACGCCTTGAGGAGGCACTTCGCCAGGTGATGGCGTCTATCCGGACACTGGAAACACCGGCGGAGGTTCCCGAGGTTTCCATCGACAGCGCCGCGAAGAGTCCGGAGGCACAGGAGCGGGTTCGCCGGCTCATGGAGGCCCTGGCTCTGGCTGATCCGGAGGCCATCGAAGAGCGACTGCAACTGGCCCAGTCACACCTGCCTGTATCGACCCAGTACCGCCTCTCCAATTACATCACCACCTATGATTATGACCAGGCAGGGGACCTTTTGAGGAATTTCCTATCCAGGGATGCGGTTTCCTGAACCGCGGTCGTCACCCGTTTTTTTCCCCTTCGAGATGCTTGCTATTTTCCGGCAGCAGCTCCCTGACCGTGGATATCAGTTCATCGATGACCATGGGCTTTTCGATGGTCCGGTCTGCCCCCACGCTCTTGGCGATCTTCAGGTAAATGTCCGCGGAACCGATCCCTCCCCCCGAGACGGCAATGATTTTCACATTGGGCGCCAGTTTCCGCAACTCCCGGATGGTTTCAATCCCCTCCTTTTCAGGCATGATGATGTCGGTGATCACCAGCTTGGGCATCTGTTCCTGAAAAACCTGAAGAGCCTCTTTCCCATTGGCGGTGGTCAATACCTCGTACCCGAAATTCTCCAGCACCTCTTTCAATAGTCGCCGGTATTGGGAATCATCCTCGACAACGAGTACAACGTCGTTCATGTTTTCACCTCGTGATGGGGACTTCCTCTCTATTTGCCTTCGTAATGTTGGAATATCCGTTCACTGTGGTCCTTGAACAGGAGCTTTTTAGAGTGCTTTCCTGGGGTGAAAAAACCCTCCTCCTCGGCCATGGCAAAAAAATCGTCGCATGGCAGATGCTGAATCCTGAAAAGGAGCAACACACAGATCAGAAGCCCTTGCTCGTATGCCGTTGCCCTGCGGGTGGCCTCCTTGAGATCCGCCGTAAACCGCTCTCGATGGATGGCGTTCTGATATGTCAGGCCCACTGCCTGCATGGCATCTCCATAGGCAAGGGTCTTTCGATGGCGAGCCAAATCCGTCAAGATCTCCAGAATTCGCCCGGGCCGGTCCTCGGAACGGGCGACCCGAGCCGTCTTGAAGATCAGGAGGGACTTCAGGGAAACCATCCGGCTGGTATGGGTGTCCTCTCCAATTTCAAACAGTTCGAAAACGCCCTTTTCAACCAATGGAGCCAGGGCCCGTTCATCCAAGCCCAATGTAAGAACAGCATAGGACAGGGGAACGCAGCCATAGCGTTCCGGGTCCTTCCGCCAGAGATTTTCGTATTCCGAAGGGGTGTATCGGGTCTTCATGCTGCCTCCTTATTAGGTTCGGCGCCGTCCGCCGGCGAACGTCAAATTTTCTTGTTCTTGAATAGATCGGGTTTTTTAATTCTGGACCAAAAGGCACAACGGGGGCAGCTTTCGCCTTCAGGGAAATCGACACCGGGTTCGTGGGGGCAGTAGTAGATGCCGGGAGCGAGCGCCACGCTGATTACATGGTGCGCCTCGATATACCGGAAGAGTTCTTTGATGGTGGGTACGTCCTTGCGAAGATCCCCCCCATCGAAATTCCATTTCCGAATGCTCTCCGGACTCCCCCCGGCCTCCTTTATGATCCCGATCACGGCCTTGTTCGCGATGCTGTCGTTAATTCCATAGAAAGCAATGATTCCCAGAGGATACCCCTGGAATCCCTTCTGAGCCCTGCGCTCAAGACCCTTCATGAGATGCTCCGGCGTCGGTTCCATCGTCTATGTCTCCTTGATGGTTGAGAATTCGTTTGACGGCTATCGCTTCTATATCAGAGGCCGGTTGGGTGTGCAAGCCAGCAGTTGGTTACCCCTGACGGGATTCGCTAAATCCGCAATCGCTGTTGCGGCATTGCAGGACGGTCCCCTTTTTCTTGCTGGTTTTTTCCACTAAAAAGGCGGCTCCGCACAGAGGGCAGGCTGTCGACACGGGTTTGTCCCAAATGGCGAATTTACAGTCCGGGTAGCGGTTGCAGCCATAGAAGACTTTCCCCCGTTTGGATTTCTTTTCGATGATTTCGCCTGTACAGCCTGGCTCCGGACAGGAGACGCCGGTTTTTTTGCCGTCCCCTGAGGCGGCCAGGGAAACGGTGTGCTTGCATTCCGGAAAGCCGCTGCAGGCCATGAAGGAACCGTATTTACCGGTTTTGATGACCATGGGCTGGCCGCATTTGTTGCAGACCCGGTCGGTTTTTTGATCCGGGACAGGGGAAATGACCCGGATAAGGCCCTTTTCATCCCGTTCATAATCGCTGGTGAAGCGGCATTCAGGATAGGCCGAACAGGCCAGGAAGTGACCGTTTTTCCCCAGCTTGATATGGAGCGCGGTGCCGCAGTCGGGGCAGGTGATGCCCGAAGGAATTCCCACCCCCTTGACGCTGACCATCCCGTCGCCGGCGGCATCCAACTCGCTTTTGAAAGGGGTGTAAAACTGGGACAAAACGTTACAGGCGTCTATTTCCGCCGACTCGATTCGATCCAGATTGTCCTCCATCTTGGCGGTGAAGTCCACGTCGAATACATCCGGGAAGCTGCTCACCAACAGGTCGTTGACGATGAAGCCGAGCTCGCTGGGCCGGAAGTACCCCTTGATCAGTTCTACGTATCCCTTGTCCCGAATGGTGGAAAGGATAGCGGCATAGGTGCTGGGCCGGCCGATGCCGTTCTCCTCGAGTTCCTTGACCAGGGAGGCTTCTGAAAAGCGGGGGGGCGGAAGGGTAAAGTGCTGCTTGGGATCGTATCTGCGCAGGGTCAGATCCATGCCTTCCGAAAGCTCGGGCAGCTTTTCACGTCCCTTTTCCCGGTTGCTGTTGGCCTCATCTTCCACGGACATGTAGAGGGCCATGAAACCGGGAAAACGAATAGTGGAGCCGCTGGCGTTGAACTGGTAGGGGCCCGCCGAAATGCTCACCAGGTTTTGATCGATGAGGGCCGGTTTCATTTGGGAGGCCATGAATCGCTGCCAGATTAGCCGGTAGAGAGCCAGCTGATCCGGTGACAGGTAGCGACCGATGGCATCCGGCGTCTGGCTCACGGCAGTGGGACGGATGGCCTCATGGGCGTCCTGTACTTTTTTGTTGTTTTTAAAGAAACGAGGCTTTTCGTTGGCATATTCCCTTCCGTAGGTGTCCGCGATGAGCGTCAGGGCATCCTGGGCCGCCTCGGTGGCAATACGGGTGGAATCGGTTCGCATATAAGTGATGAGGCCCACAGGCTCGCCTGGGCCCAGGTCAATGCCCTCGTAGAGTTGCTGGGCCACCATCATGGTCTTTTTCGCCGAAAACTTGAGCTTGGAAATCGCCTCCTGTTGCAGCTTGCTGGTGGTAAAGGGAGGCAACGGATTTCGGCGGGTGGTTTTTTTCTTAACCTTGTCCACCCTAAGGGGGGCTTCCGACAATTCATCTAGAATGGCCCTGGCGGAGGTCTCATCGGCAATGGCGATTTTCTCGCCGTTTTTCCGCACCAGCTTGGCAGTGAAAACGGGCGGTTCGGCGCCTTCCAGATGAGCCGTAATGGACCAGTACTCCACCGGTTCAAAGGCCTGAATGGCTCGCTCCCGCTCGCAGATGATCCGCACCGCGACAGATTGCACCCGACCGGCCGACAGCCCCCCTTTGACCTTCCGCCACAGGAGTGGTGAAACCTGATATCCCACGAGGCGGTCCATGATCCGCCGGGCCTGTTGTGCCTCGTATTTGGGTTTTTGGAGTGCCTCCGGGGCCTTGATGGCCGAAAGAATCCCGTTCTTCGTCAGCTCGTGAAACAGGACCCTGAAAAAATGACGTCCCTTTTTATTCAGAACCTCTGCGGTATGGTAGGCAATGGCCTCGCCCTCTCGATCCGGGTCAGGGGCCAGGTAGACGTCAGTCGCCTTTTCGGCGGCCTTTCGCAGGGCGGCGATGACTTTCTGTTTCCCTGGGATGTTCTGATAGTCGGGCTTAAAGCCGTTATCAATATCGATTCCGATCTCCTTTGCCGGCAGATCCTTGATATGCCCCACGGTGGCGACCACATCATACCCGTCACCGATGTACTTTTGAATGGTTCTGACCTTTGTGGGGGACTCCACAACTACCAAGGCTTTGCTCACAACGACTCCTTTAAATACGCAGTTAGATACGCACCACCAGACGAAAGCGGCCCGACTGCGACATGGGGTACCATAGGATGTCCATGCTTCGGATGGTCAGACTGCATATCCGACTCCATCCTCTGTTGCAAGGATCTGGTGAAAAAAAATAAAAATGGGATGGGAAAATGTCAATTGTTGACTGGCGTCAATGGTATGGACCACGCGGTTTTCCGGCTATGAGATCAGCTGCGAATCGCATAAAAATAATTTCCCGGAGCCTGACAGACATACCCGTTCAGCTCGAGTTGCAGGAGCTGGCCGGCCAGGGTGCCGGCAGGCAGCTGCAGCTGTCTGGCCAGCTCATCAATGTGTCGGGGGTAGGCCTCCAGGGCCGCCAGGATCCTGGCCTGAACGGCGGTGAGTGCCGAGGCCTCCCCCCGGGGCGGTGGCGCCGGAATCATCGGTTCTATTTCTTCAAGGATATCCCTTGCCGATTCCACAAGTTTGGCACCCCCCTTAATCAGGAGATGAGCACCGTAACTCTGCGCTGAGCGGATGCTTCCCGGCACAGCGAATACCTCCCGATTCTGCTCAAGGGCCAGGCGGGCCGTAATCAGGGCCCCACTTTTGCGGCCCGCCTCCACCACCAGTGTGCCGCGGCTGATGCCACTGATGATGCGATTACGGATGGGGAAATGATGCGCTTCGGGCCGGGCCTGCAGCGGGAATTCCGAGACGACGGCCCCCCTTTCGGCGATTCGAATGGCAAGCCTCCGGTTC
Source organism: uncultured Desulfobacterales bacterium (assembly GCA_964407825.1). Lineage (GTDB taxonomy): Bacteria > Desulfobacterota > Desulfobacteria > Desulfobacterales > JAFDDL01 > CAYOXD01. The sequence goes on from CAYOXD010000002.1 coordinate 33,999, forward strand.
TCCCTGGGATAGAGGTGTAACAGCCCGCTTCCCAGCACGGCGATGGTCCTACCCCCGGCCTCAAGGGCCCCCCCATGGGCAGCCGTATCGATCCCGCGTGCCATTCCGCTGACCACGGTATAGCCGGCCCTCGACAGCTCTTCGCTGAGCTCTCGAGCGGCAGCCATCCCGTAGGTGGTGGGGCTTCTGGATCCCACAACACTGACGCTGCGTTCGGTTTCAGTCAGATCGCCAAGGAGGTACAGGTACAGAGGCGGATCGGGGAGGGCACGCAGAAGCGGCGGGTAATCCGGGGCCGTCAGGGGAACGATCCGATATGGATGCGTTTGAACCAGAGCCCACTCCTGACGGGCCTCGAGGGCGCCTTCTCGCCGGCGGATGTGTCTCGCCAGCTGCCTGGAGATTCCCTCGACCTCGACGAGTTCATCAGCGGCGGCATCGAATACCCGATCGGGGCTTTCAAAGCGGTCGATGAGGCGTTTCAAAAGGATATTCCCGATGCCGGGTATGAATTTCAACATCAACCATGGCAGCAGGTTATCCATTCTTGTCTATTTCAATTGCTTCAGCCTTTCCTCGGCCTTGGCTGCCGCCGGATGAAAGGGATAGCTGGTGATGAGTTTTTTAAGGTACTCCTTGCCGCTCTGTCGATCCCCCAGGGCCAGATAGGAGTATCCGATTTTCAACAGTGCGGCCGGGACCTTGTTTCCTGACGGGTATCGCTTCAAAATGGATCTGAAAATACGAACCGCGTCCGCATATTCCTGCAGGCTGTACCGGCACTCTCCGGCCCAGTAAAGAGCGTTGTCCGCCAGATTTTCATTGGGGTATCGAGCCGCGAAGGTGCTGAAACGGGCCAAGGCTCGTTTAAAATCACCCTTTTTATAGAGGCTGCGCGCCTCCTGGTAGAGGGCTTCGGCGTGGGGGGGAGCGGCCGCTGGCGCCCGTCCTTCAATCTCCGGCCGTGGCTTGGCTGCAGCCGTGCCGGCGGTTTTTCCTGGCAGGGGGGGCGCTGGTTTTGCTTTCCGGGCTGGGGGCGCCGGGGCCTCGCCGCTGATGCCCTTGGGGGCCGGGGCAGGGGGGGGAGGCGGCGCCGGGGATTTCTCCAACTTCTCCTTCATGTCCTGAATGGTGCGTTGCTGGCTGTCCACCATGAGTTGGAGGACGGAGATCCGCTGGATCATGGTGTCCAGCTTCTTGTCGGTTTGTGCGAGACTGTTCTCAAGGCGGACCTGATCCGGCTGAGGCTGGGGTATCACCTGGCGGTGGGCGCAGGAAAAAACGGTGGAAAGACTCACTGCCGCGATGATGGCGCCTATGCGCTTGATCGTGATCATGGAATCACCTCTTTGCCTTCCTCTGCCATGCCAGAAGGATCGGGCTTGCCACATAGATCGAGGAATAGGTCCCCACAACGACCCCAACGAGCATGGTAAAGGCAAAGTCATGAATAATGCCCCCACCGAGGAAGAAGAGCGCCAGCAGAACCAACACGACCGTACCGGACGTCAACAGCGTTCGGCTGAGAGTATCATTGACGCTCCGGTTGATGATTTCTCGCAAGGGACTCTTGGGCATTTTCTTGAGATTTTCCCGGATCCGGTCGAACACGATGATGGTGTCGTTCAGGGAATAGCCCAAAATGGTCAGCAGCGCCGCGATGATGGGAAGGGTGAATTCCTTTCCGGAAAAGACGAACATGCCCGTCGTGATGGTGACGTCATGGATCAAGGCCACGATGGCGCCCATGGCGTATCGCAGGTCCAGAAACCAGAAGAGCACGAGGGTGATCAGCAGGGCGGCGCCGATCAGGTAATAGATCCCCAAGCCAATGAGAGACACGAGGTAGACCCCTCCAATCAGCGCTGCGACCATGGCGCCGCTGACCATCCATTTCGTCTCGAACCGGCCGGAGATGTAAATCGTGATAAAGAGCAGGGTGTAGAAAAGGGCATAGGCGGCCTTGTCCCGTAGATCCTTGCCGACCTTGGGGCCGACCATTTCCACCCTGCGGATTTCCACCTTGGACTTCGTATCGGCGGAGAGGATCTTCGCAAGTTTCGCTGAAAACTTATCGGTCGGCATATCGAAGCGGTCGGTATGGATCAGAAATTCATTGTTTTCCGCATTCCCGAAGCGTTGCACGGTGACGCCAGTGATGTGCTGGGCCGTCAGGCTCTTCTTAATGCCGGGTATGCTGACAGGCGTGGTGAAGCGCACCTGAATTACGGTGCCGCCGACGAAATCGATCCCCTCCTTGGGTCCCCCCTCGATCCACAGCAGGAGAAAAGTGCCCAGGATCAACGAGAGGGAGAGGGTATAGGCGAACTTTCGTAATCTGACAAAATCGATATTGGTGCCAGGTTTCACAAGCTGGAACATGGGTTCTATCCTTCGTTTTGGCTCGATTCCTCGTTTAAATGCTCAGCTGCTTGACTTTCCGCTTGGTCAGAAGCAAATCGAAAAGATACCGGCTGAAAACCAATGCGGTGAAAAGACTCGATACCACCCCCAGGCTCAGGGTGACGGCGAACCCCTTGACCGGCCCGGTGCCGAACTGAAAGAGCACCAGGGCGGCAATCAACGTGGTGATGTTGGAGTCCATGATGGTCAGGGTGGCCCGATCGAAGCCGGCGTCCACGGCTGCCATGGGCATTTTGCCAATGCGTAGCTCCTCCCTTATTCTTTCAAATATCAACACGTTGGAATCGACAGCCATACCGATGGTCAAAATGACGCCGGCAATGCCCGGCAGGGTCAGGGTCGCCTTGAAGGCCGCCAGGCCGGCGGCGATCAGCACGATGTTCAAGGCCAGGGCCACGTCCGCGATGACCCCGGAGAGCCGGTAATATACCGCCATAAAGACAATGACGAGAATGCCGGCCACGATGGTGGACAGAATGCCCTTATGTATGGAATCGGCTCCCAGGGAGGGGCCCACGGTCCTCTCCTCAAGCACTTTTACAGGAGCCGGCAGGGCGCCGGCCCGCAGCACGATGGCCAGGTCCTTGGCCTCCGTCATGCTGAAGTTCCCCGTGATTCGCGCATGTCCCCCGGATATTCTCTCCTGGATGACCGGAGCGGTCTGAATCTTGTTGTCCAGGACAATGGCCAACCGCTTGTTTACATTGTCCTCGGTAATATTGGCGAAAATATCCGCGCCCTTCCTGTCGAAGTCGAGGGTGACATCAGGCTCATTCGTGCGCGAATCGATCTGCACCCGGGCATCGGACACATATCTTCCCGTGAGAAGAGCGTGCTTGAAGACGACGAAGGGGGTCCTTTCGATGCGGCCCGTGTCCGGATTTCTCACCACCTTATATAGAAGTTCCGTTCCGGGGGGGAGTTGGCCCTGTTTCGCCGCACCGATATCGGCATTGTCGTCCACCAGTTTGAACTCCAGGAGGGCGGTCTTGCCGATAAGGGCTTTGGCCCGTTGAGCGTTCACCACCCCAGGCAGCTGAATGAGGATACGGTTTGATCCCTGGCGGCGGATGTCCGGCTCGGAAACGCCAAATTGATCGATGCGATTGCGGATGGTCTCCAGGGCCTGCTCCTCGGCCTGATTCTTGATGTGGGCCACCTGCTTCTCCTGCAGGCCATAGACAAACGTCGGCTGGGCTGCAGCGGTGTCGCGGGACAGCTCGCGAAGATCCGGGTATTCCTTGTTAAGAAACGTATCAAAGGCATTGATCATGTCCTGGGAGCCGAGCTGCACCTGGAGACGCTCCCCCTTGATCCGTTCGATTTGGCTGAAGCGGATGCGATCCTTTCGCATCTCGCTTTTCATATCCTCGGCCATGCGATCGATGTTGCCCTCAACGGCCTTGTTCGTTTCCACCTCGAGAACCAGCTGCATGCCTCCCCGAAGATCCAGGCCGAGATTGATCTTCTTATGGGGCCACATGGGTTTGAAGCTCGGCAGCACGAGGATAACCGCCGTCAGGAGCACACCGATACTTGTTGCCAATCTCCATGAAATGCTGTTCAATTGAGCGTTTCCTTTCCTACCTGTTCAACGGGATCTCGAGCGCTTCTCCGGTTAGGCGGCCTCTTCCTGGGAAACCTTGACGGATACGTTCCCCCGCGTCACCTTGATACGCACCCGGTCCGCGATTTCCACCGTGACGGTGGCTTCGTCCATCCCCGTAATGCGACCGTGAATTCCGCCGGAAGTAATGATGCGGTCTCCCTTTTTCAGGTTTTGAACCATTTCGCGGTGTTCTTTGGTTTTCTTCTGTTGGGGTCGGATCAGCAGAAAATAGAAGATCACGAACATGATAATCAGGGGGATAAGTGTCCCGTAAGGCCCGGCGCCCGACGGTGCGGCCGCGCTCCCCGTTGCCATTGCATGTGCGATAGATACCAAGGTAAACCCTCCTCAAAAAAATAAAAAACAGTTGCAATTTCCACATCCTCGCGAAAGTTGCAACTCCTATACGTTAATTATCCCGCGCGGTCAAATGTTTCGTTTCATTGGTCCGCCGGTATCCACAGGGTTTCCCCATCGAATTTAAGATGGTTGATGTGCGCCACATCGATCTGGTCCAGGAGGGAAGATACCTGCTTCATGTCGAAAACGACGATTTTGCTCAACGGGTAGATGAGGTTTAAATTTGTATCTACATGATTTTCTTTTATATTATAGATATGAACCATGCCCTCCGAAAATTTCAGGATCTTCCCGACCCCGGAGCTGTATCCCAGACGGTTGGGTTCATCACTGACCAGGGAAAGCGTAACGCCGCGCCTTTTGAAATAGTCCCTCAGAAATTGAAAATGCACATTCCAAATATTGTCTCCAGGTTGAACGACATAAATACCGTACACATGATCGTTGCCACTGCGCTGGCCAGCGGCTTCCCCCACGTTTTTCTCCACAATGTCACCTTGCTGCCGGTGGATCCGGTCGAGGATCTCCTGCATGGACACGGTGGTATCGCCGATCTTGACGGTCTCATTCGGCCGGACGATCAGGTCCACTCCCTTGTCGACACCGTATTTGGCTTTGCGCTTGTCCGTTAGCGCTCCCTGATCCTTCTGCGGTCCATGGTATGCGATCACCGGCTCATTCCTGATGGTGCTGGCAACCGGCTCGGCAGGCTTGATGGGTTTCTTTTCCCTCTGCAATTGGGTGAGAAGCGCTGCCCCTGCTGCGAGGACAAACACCCCGATCAGTAACAACGCCAACTGATTGTTCGGACTCAAGGGCTTTCGTCGCATAGGGCCTTCCTTCCGTATGGGGCGGGTCGACATTGAAATACAGGATTGATAAAAGGGTGTCAACCTAGTCCCGCTTCACCTCACAGTCCCCCGGAACCATGGCGGGGTTGCCCTCGATGCGGATGGTGAGGTTGCGGCGGACCTCCAGATCCATGATATCCTTGCGCTTGCAGTTGAGCAGATAATCTGCCACCGCCGCGGGCACAATGCCCACCACCTGGGAGCCGCCGTCCTTGAGTGTTGCCAGACGCAGCTTTCTCAGAAAGCTCAGGGAGAGGGATTCCCTGGAGGCGATGATGCCCATGCCCCGGCAGTGGGGGCATGGCTCGTAGCTGCCGAACTCAATGGAGGGACGGATTCGCTGTCGGCTCATTTCCATGAGGCCGAACTGGGATATCCTTCCCACTTTGGTGCGGGCCTTGTCCTTTTTCAGATGGGTCTTCAATGCCCGTTCCACCTCCAGCTTGTGCTTGGTCTCCTTCATGTCGATCAGGTCGAGAACGATCAGTCCTCCTAGATCCCGCAACCGTAGCTGCCGGGAGATTTCCTCCACCGCCTCCAGGTTGGTCTCAAGGGCGGTATGCTCGATGGATTTCTGGTGGGTCATTTTCCCTGAGTTGACGTCGATGGCCACCAGGGCTTCGGTCTGCTCCACCACGATGGAGCCGCCGGATTTGAGTTTGACGCGTTGTTCATAGATGGAGGTGATCTGCTCCTCAAGTTGGTATTTGCTGAAAATAGGCTTATCGCCCCGGTAAAGCTTGACGATGCGGGTGCTCTTGGGGGAAATGATATGGAGGAAATCCTTTACCTCTTTATATACATCCTCATTGTCGATGAGAATTTCCGTTACATCCGGTGTGAAATAGTCCCGGATCGAACGGACCGACAGATTCCGCTCCTTGTAGAGAGGGGCCGGGGCCGTTTCGGAGACCGCCTTTTCCTTGATGGTTTTCCAAAGCTTCAGTAGATCCTTCAGGTCCTTTGAAATCATGGCCTTTGAGCCGAGTATCCCGGCAGTTCTCACAATGAGCCCATACTCTTCGGGCAGTTTCAGCTTGGCGACCATTTCCCTGAGCTTCTGACGCTCCTCCTCTCCTTCCAGCTTTCGGGTGATGCCCCGGTTCTTGCTGCCTGGCATGAGGACGATATACCGGCCCGCAAGGGAGATGTAGGTGGTCAGCATGGCACCCTTGGTGGCCACGGGATCCTTGGTCACCTGCACGAGGAGTTCCTGGCCTCGCTTGATCTTGTGTTTGATGCTCTTGTCGCCAGCCGGGTTTTCTTGAAAGTAATCGCTATGGATTTCATGCATTTGCAGAAAACCGTGACGTTCCGCCCCATAGTCCACGAAGGCCGCCTGAAGGCTGGGTTCGATGCGCGATACCACGCCCTTGTAAATGTTGCCGTGAGTAATTTCCCGCTTGGCGCTCTCGATTTGGAAATCTTCCAGCTTGCTGTCCAGAACGTTGGCGATTCTGCATTCTTCCGCATCGACGGCATTGATGAGAATTTTTCTAATCGTCATATGGTTTTTGTCCCTTATCCCTCCTTGCGATGATATCCGTTAATATGGCCTTCAAGAGGCTGGCTGCGCCCGCCACCTTGCCAAAGCATCGTCTTGAAGCTGTTGCGTCACAGGTGATGATAACCTTTTCTAATACTTTCTGTTTCCTGAATATGCAAGAGTTTCGCGCAAGTCAATCGATTTCTGACCAAAGATATTTGAATTTTCCGGTGTTCATGCTCCATGCCCCGGGTGTCTTGCTATTTGCATTTCATTGTGGCATGAGAGGCAGTCATGTGGTGCGGTGGTCAAGCCGCTGCGGCCTTCATTTGCAATGGAAGTTTTCCAGGGAGGGGAAGAGCACCGATGGAAGAGAAATACGATCCGCCGCGCATTGAATCCAAATGGCAGGAATTCTGGAAGGATAATGCGCTTTTCAAGGTCCAGGCCGACTCAGACCGGCCGAAATACTATCTATTGGAGATGTTCCCTTATCCCTCTGGCAATATCCACATGGGCCACGTGCGCAATTACACCATCGGGGACGTAGTGGCGCGCTACAAACGGATGAAAGGATATAATGTCCTTCATCCCATGGGCTGGGACGCCTTCGGCATGCCCGCCGAGAACGCGGCTATCGCCAATGATACACACCCGGCAAGGTGGACCTACGATAATATTGCTAACATGCGAAGCCAATTGAAACGGCTAGGATTTTCCTACGATTGGGATCGGGAAATCGCCACCTGCCGTCCGGAGTATTACCGGTGGGAACAATGGCTCTTTCTCAAGATGTATGAAAAGGGCATGGCCTATCGAAAGGAATCCTACGTGAACTGGTGCGAGACCTGTCAGACCGTTCTGGCCAACGAACAGGTGGAAGCGGGCCTGTGCTGGCGGTGCAGTAAACAGGTCATCCAGAAGAAGCTCTGGCAGTGGTTTTTCCGGATTAGCGATTATGCCGAGGATCTTTTGGTGCATTGCGATCAGCTGCCCGGCTGGCCGGAAAAGGTCGTCAGCATGCAGAAAAACTGGATTGGCAAAAGCATCGGCACGGAGATCCAGTTTCAGGTGGAAGGGGGGGCGGAGCCGATCACCGTTTTCACCACCCGGCCGGATACAGTCTTCGGGGCCACCTTCATGTGTCTGGCCCCTGAGCATCCCCTGGTGCCGCAGCTGGCCGCCGGCACGGACCAGGCGCAGACGGTGGACGAATTCATTCAGCGGATGTCCATGCAGGACAGGTCCACAAAGGCCGTGGATACCCATGAGAAGGAGGGGGTGTTCACCGGTGCTTATGCCATCAATCCCCTGAGCGGTCGGCGGATGCCCGTTTACACGGGAAATTTCGTTCTCATGGGTTACGGAACGGGCGCCATCATGTCCGTGCCAGCCCATGATCAGCGGGATTACGAGTTCGCCCGGAAATACGACCTCGATATTATTCCGGTGGTGCTGCCCAAGGGCGAGTCCCTGGATCCGTGCACCATGGATGCAGCCTTCATTGAGGCGGGCATCATGGCCAACTCCGGCCGGTTCGACGGCATGGACAGCCGGGAAGCCCAGGAAGCAATTGCCAATCACCTGGAAGAACAGGGGGTTGGGAAGAAGACCGTCAGCTACCGACTGCGGGACTGGGGCATCTCCAGACAGCGTTACTGGGGAGCGCCCATTCCCATGATCCACTGTCCCCGTTGCGGAATCGTGCCGGTACCCGAGACCGATCTGCCCATTGTGCTGCCGGAAGAGGCGGACCTCCTGCCCGGGGGCGGCTCTCCGCTTCGGGGCCATGACAGCTTCAGGCAGGTGACGTGCCCTGCCTGCGGCGCTGCAGACGCCTGCCGGGAAACCGATACCATGGACACCTTCGTCGAGTCCTCCTGGTACTTCGAGCGTTACTGCAGTCCCCGTTTCGACGCCGGGATGTTCGATCGCCGGGCCGTGGATTACTGGATGCCCGTTGATCAGTATATCGGGGGGGTGGAGCATGCCATTTTGCATCTTCTCTACGCCCGTTATTTCACCCGGGTCCTCCATGAACTGGGGCTGGTGGGCATCAGGGAGCCCTTCTCCCGGCTGTTGACCCAGGGCATGGTCTGCAAGGAGACGGTTACCTGCCCCACCCACGGGTTCCTGTTTCCTTCCGATGCGGTGCCCGCCGGGGAGGGCAGAACCTGCGCCAAATGCGGCGCCGAGGCCATGGTTGGCCGTGTGGAAAAAATGAGCAAGTCCAAGAAGAACGTCATCGATCCCAACGCCCTGCTGGATCAATACGGTGCGGACACCACCCGACTGTTCTGCCTCTTTGCCGCCCCGCCCGAACGGGACCTTGAATGGAGTGAAAGCGGGGTGGAGGGAGCGCACCGCTTCTTGAACCGCATCTGGCGGCTTGCTCGGGCTTGGATGGACGGGCTGGCCGAGACGGCCGGATTTGCGGGCCCCCTGGACCAGCTCAGGGGACAAACACGGGAACTTCACCAGAAGACCCACGAGACCATCCGCAAGGTCGGTGGCGATATCGAAGACCGGTTTCATCTGAACACGGCCATCAGTGCGGTAATGGAACTGGTAAACCTGATGCACGGCGTCAGTCCTTCTCAGGAGGAACCCCATGCCGCAGCGGTCTGCCGCAGTGCCCTGGAATCGGTGGTATTGCTTCTGGGGCCCTTTGTCCCCCACTTTTCAGAAGAAATCTGGCAGGCTTTGGGAAACGACACCAGTGTTCTTCAGGCCCCGTGGCCCGAGTACAGCAAGGAGGCCCTCGTAAAGGAGGACCTGTTGATCGTGGTGCAGGTGAATGGAAAGCTGCGTCACCGTTTTATCATTGCCGCCGAGGCCACGGAGGATGACATACGCCGGGTGGCACTGGCGGACCCGCATGTCCTAAAATTCATCGAGGGCAAGGCCATTCGAAAAGTGGTCGTAGTCAAGCGCAAGCTGGTGAACATCGTGGTGTAGATGCAGCCGTCAGGAGATCTCACAGGTGAACAAAAAGATGCCAGGAAAAAGAGTCTGGGTGGGGTGGTTATTGATCGTGGTCCTCTCCGCATGCGGGTACCGGTTTTCCGGCTCCGGCGAATTACCGAACAACGTGCGTCATGTCTATGTGACCATGCTGAAAAACCATACAAGCGAAACCGGTGTGGAAAGCGTCGTTACCAACGATCTGATCTATGAATTCAGCCGTGCCGGCACGCTCGCCCGGAACATGGGCAGCGCCGACGCCCGGTTGACCGGTGACATCGGGGGGCTCCGCCGGGAGACCATATCCCGCATTGGAATAAACACCTCCCAGGAACGCCGCGTCACCCTGACCCTTTCCCTCCGGTTGTTGGACCTCAACGGAAATACGATATGGGCCACCAGCATGTCCGATAACGAACCGTATCTTGTCGAAGTGGATAAGGAGACCACCGAGAACAATATGCGCAGGGCGATCGAAGTCCTCTCCAAGCGTCTGGCGCAAAAGGTATACTATCGGCTTGCCGATCGGTTTTGAGGATCGCCGGGATAGCCGTCTATCCCGGCGAATCCGGATCAGGCGGGTACGGCATTGACCAGCTTGGCCAGCCGGGAGATCTTTCTTGCGGCGGTTCTTTTGTGCATGGCCTTTCCCTTGGATGCCCTGTCGATGATGGATTGCACCTCCTGGAGCTGGGTGGAAAGATCCGCTGCCGGTGTCTCAGCGGCCGCACCGCGCAGCCCCTTAACGGCATTCTTGACTCTCGTTTTTACCACCTTGTTGCGGATTCGCTTGGTTTCGTTCTGTTTGGCACGTTTCAGCGCCGACTTATGATTGGCCAAGGTCTCGTACTCCTTTCGAAATTGAGATGGATAATTTAAATTATCTTACATACCCAATGAACGATGATCTGTCAAGAGATTTCCAGGAACATACCAACACCCGGGTGACCAAGACCGCCGGCCTGGTGGGAGGCATCACTGTTTGCAGCAGGGTTCTCGGTTATCTGCGGGATATGATGCTTGCCTGGTTTTTTGGCGCCGGGTTCTTCGCGGATATATTCATCGCCGCGTTCCGGATTCCCAATCTCTGCAGGCGGCTCTTCAGCGAGGGGGCCTTCAGCATGGCCTTCATCCCGGTGTTTTCGCGATACCTGGAGCAGAATGGTCCCGCCGAGGCCTATGGCTTCGCGGGCAGCGCCTTTCGTTTCACAGCCATTTTCCTGGGCGTCACGGTGCTGGCAGGCCTCCTCGGAGCCCCCCTGGTGACAGGCGCTCTGGCTCCGGGATTCATGGATCACCCCGGAAAATTCGAGCAGGCCGTTCGTCTGGTTCGGATCATGCTGCCCTATGTGTACTGCATCGGCCTTGCCGGAGTCTGCATGGGCGTGCTCAATGTGCTGGGCCATTTCGCGGCGCCCGCCCTGGCGCCGGTCCTGTTGAACCTGACCATGATTGCAGCGATGGTGGGGGTATCGCAATTGTCCTCCCATTCGTCGGTACGGGTGACCGGCTTGGCCCTTGGGGTCGTGGCTGGCGGCGGTCTACAGCTGGCGCTTCAATTGTGGGTGCTGATGAAAAGAGGCGTTCCGCTGCTGAGAGGCGGTGGCATTTTCCACCCCGGAATCAGACAGGTGGGCGCCATGATGGCGCCTACCCTGTTTGGTGCCTCGGTATTTCAAATCAATGTACTCTTGGATACCTTGCTGGCTTCACTTCTCGCTGAGGGGGCCATTTCCTATCTCTACTTCGCCGACCGGCTGGTTCAGTTTCCCCTCGGGGTTTTCGCCGTATCCATTGCAACAGCCGTATATCCCACCATGGCCCGGCAGGCGGCAAGGCATGACATTTCCGCGCTTTATGACACCCTGAACCATGGCCTGAAGCTCTCCTTCTTCATGGCTCTCCCCAGCATGGCGGGACTGATCCTGCTTCGGGATCCCATCGTGGCGATGCTTTTCCAAAGAGGCGCCTTCGACGTTCACACGACCCGATTGACGGCCTCCGCGCTTTTATACTATGGTATCGGCATATGGGCCTTTTCGGCCATTCGCGTTACCCTGCCGGTTCTCTACGCCCTTGGCGATGTTCGGGCACCGGTAATGGCAGGTCTGACCGCCATTGCAGTCCATCTGCTGATGGGGCTTTTGCTGATGCGTCTCATGGGGTTCTCCGGCCTGGCCCTGGCGACAACCCTGGCCTCCGTCCTGAACCTGTGGTTACTGCTGCGGGTGCTCCACTCTCGGCTCGGCCGGCGGGGAACCGGTGCGGTTGGGCGGTCTGCGATACGCTCCCTATTCTGCGCTGCCGCCATGGGTGTGGTAATCTGGATGATGGCACCTGCGGGTAGCGCGGATGCCGCCATGACCGTCCTGAGGGTGGGCGCTTGTGTTCTGACAGGTCTGTTGGTATATACACTTCTGTCATATGCAGTGAACCGTGAGACGCTCCTTCGGGCGGTGGCGGTTTTCAGGAGATGAATGCCAAGCGGCGCCGGCGGTGCGCAGAAGGACATGACGTTTCGATGAGTGCTAAGCAAAAATGGCTTCTGGGAATGGCCGCTCTGGGAATTATCATCATGTCCATCAATATGATCTGCGGTGAAAACGGCATCTTGGACCTGCTTCACGTACGGCGGGACCATGCCCTTCTGGTCAGGAACAATCAGGCGATTCGGGAAGAAAACAGAACCCTTTCAAGGGAGATCGACCGGCTCAACAACGATCCCCAGTACCTGGAAGAGGTGGTGAAAAAGGAATCCAAGATGGTCCGACCGGGAGAGATTGTGGTTCACTTGAAAGACAAAAGAAAGGCAATCCCATGAAAGAACCATCGGATCCCACGACACCCAGCCTTGCCCGGGTCTATGCGGACCAGGGACATCTGCAGAAAGCTGCCCTCATATACCAGCGCCTCATGGAGGCGGCTCCCGAGTGCCGGGAATACGCAAGCGCCCTTGAGACGATTGAAAACCAACTGTCCCGGGAGCCTGGCATGGAAGAGGAAGCGGTATTGGCTAAACGCCTTTGCACATGGATTGAGCTGGCGCTGGGCGTTGAGAGCATTGAACGGTTGCGAACGATTCACTCGGCACGAAAAGCCTGACCGTTGATTTGTACGGGCTAACCTTGCATAGGTCATCTGAAATTCTAAATACAAACCATATGATGGAGGTCTCCAGATGAAAGGAACACGCGCTTCTAAAGGTATTCTTTCGGGAATTCTGCTCTTTATGGGAATCTTTTTCCTGGCCGGATGCGCCAGTATGGGCTCCAAATCTCCGCAGACCCCGGCAGGCGACGCCCTGAGCGAACAACAGAATGCTCCCCAATATCTTGACTTTGGCGATGTGTTGCTCCCCAAAGAGCTTTCGATCCAGCAGGACGACTCCTTTGTTTTCAAGACCAACGGCCAGACCGTCGGTCTCCTTTCCCTGAAGGGACGGGTGGATATGAACAGCCTCATCTCCTTCTTCGAAAACAACATGGGCAAGGACAACTGGCGTCTGATCAGCTATTTTAAATCCAAGCGAACCCTCATGTTATTCCAAAAGCAGGAGCGCTGGTGCGTCATCTCCATTTTGGACCAGGATTTCTACACCTATGCAAAGATATGGGTCACCCCGAGCGTTGGCGGAAAGCCCATGGAAATGGTGAAGTAAGGGATTCGCAACAAGGGTATCGTCATCCGGGATTATGGCTTTATCAGTATTAAATAAAAAACACCTCGTTCTGGGCGTCTCTGGAGGAATCGCCGCTTACAAGGCCTGCGAGCTGCTGAGACTGCTCCAGAAACAGGGAGCCCAGGTGCAAGTGATGATGACCCGCAACGCGGAGCGCTTTGTGGGCCCGACGACCTTTGAAGCCCTGTCTGGCCAGCCTGTGTGCACAAATCTTTTCGATGGGAGTGCAGGCAGCGCCATCGGTCATATCGACTGGGCGGAAAAGGCCGATGCCGTGGTGATCGCACCGGCCACCGCCAATATCATCGGAAAGCTTGCAAACGGCATTGCCGACGATGCCCTGAGCACCTTCCTTGTGGCAGTGAGGGCACCCCTTATCCTGTGCCCTGCCATGAATCCGCATATGTTCGAGAGTCCCGCCGTTCAGCGCAATCTGGAGTCCTTGCGCTCGGACGGCCGGTTTGTTATCGATCCGGTGACAGGCGAAATGGCCTGCGGCACCACGGGCGCCGGCCGCCTTCCGGAACCTGGGGATATTTTGGATCGGATATGCGCCTGCCTTTCCCCCAAGGACTTGAGGGGAAAGCGCGTGCTGATCTCCGCAGGCCCCACCCGGGAGGCAATCGACCCGGTCCGGTTCATCAGCAACCCCTCCACAGGCAAAATGGGCTACGCCATCGCCAGGGCCGCCGAGCATCGTGGCGCACAGGTAATCCTAGTGGCGGGCCCCACTGACCTGCCGGACCCCCAGCAGGTGTGCACCGTGCATGTGACCACCGCCCGGGAGATGGCGGAAGCCGTTTTTTCCCATATGCAGGACTGCGACATCATTATCAAATCCGCAGCAGTGTCCGACTATAGGCCCCTTGCTCCAGAGTCCCATAAGATCAAGAAGCAGGAGGCAAAGGTGACCCTTGCCCTGGAAAGAACCGAGGATATTCTCCTTACCCTGGGCGGTCGCAAGGGATGCCGGATGCTCGTGGGCTTTGCCGCGGAAACCCGGGACCTGGAGATCCATGCCAGGGAAAAGCTCCAGAAGAAGAACCTCGACATGCTCGTGGGTAACCTGATAGGACAACCGGGATCCGGCTTTGCGGGTGACACCAATCGGGTGTGCCTTTTCTTCAGGGACGGGACCCAGGAGCATCTGCCGGTAATGAGCAAGGATGCGGTGGCGGATCTGCTGCTGGACAAGATCCGCCAGCGAATGACCGGGCCCGCAGAGGCTGATGTGTAAGCCTCTGCGCCACTGCCTTTTGCCCTTCGGGACAGAGGAGGCCACCTTGGAGGCACCCATGGGCATTGCCCCCCTTTACACACTTCTGGACAATATCGAGCATAGTCTTCGTCGCATGGCAGAGGCCGGACGCACCGGATTCGATGTTTCAGAAGATACCCTGGCGATCATAGACGGCTGGGGAAGCGGACCTCCCCAGAAATCCCGCGAAACGCTTTCCGAACTTGCCGCGGAGCTGAAAGACTGCCGGCGCTGCCGGCTCCACAGGGAGCGAGAGCATCTCGTCTTCGGCGAAGGAGCGCCTCATCCGCGGCTGGTCTTCGTCGGGGAGGGCCCGGGATTCGAGGAGGACCGGCAGGGACGGCCCTTCGTCGGCCCTGCCGGCGCACTGCTGACCCGGATTATCCGGGCCATGGGACTCGCCCGGGATCAGGTCTATATCTGCAACGTTGTGAAATGCCGACCGCCGGAGAACCGGACGCCCCAGGGGGATGAGATCGACGCGTGCGGTCCCTTTCTGCGACGCCAGCTGCTGGCTCTCGAGCCGGCATGCATCTGCGCTCTAGGGGCTGTGGCCGCCCAGTTCCTTACGGGGACCCGAAGGGGTATATCCGAGCTTCGCGGCCGATTCTTCGATTATCACGGGATTCCTGTCATGCCCACCTTTCATCCGGCCTATCTGCTTCGGAACCCGGAGCGCAAGCGGGCGGTATGGGAGGATATACAGCAGATTATGGGCCGGCTCGGTCTCGAGGGGAGGGCCCAGTGAAAAAGTCGTATTTCTGCCTGATCCTGATATTGCTTCTGTGGGTGTTTGCAGGGTCTGCCGCAGGCAAGACGGGCGCTATCGATGTCATGAAGATCTCCGGATCCATCAACCCGGGGGTGGCCGATTTTCTTAAGAGCACCGTTGACCAGGCGACTTCCCATCATGCCGCATGTCTCATTATCGAGCTGGATACCCCTGGCGGACTGGCGGAATCCATGCGACAGATGGTCCAGACGATTCTGGCGAGCCCCGTTCCCGTCGTGGTATACGTGTCGCCCGCCGGCGCACGGGCTGCATCGGCAGGGGTGATGATCACCATGGCCGCCGATATTGCCGCCATGGCCCCCGGGACCAATATCGGTGCGGCCCATCCGGTGAACACCGGCGGTAAGAATATTGAATCGACCCTCAATGAAAAGATAACCAACGACATGGTGGCCCAGGCCAGGAGCGTCGCCGAAAGACGGGGGCGCAACGCCGACTGGGTGGAAAAGGCGATCCGAAAGAGCGTATCCGTGACCGAAGTCCAGGCCGTTCGGGAACACATCGTGGACCTGGTGGCCACCGATCTCCAGGACCTTATCCACAAGATCGACGGACGGAAAATCGAAGGCAAGGGCACGCTCCATCTGGCGGGAGCCGCCATCGTTCCGGTGCGCGAGGGCTTTCGCACCAAGATCCTTAAGACCATCAGCGACCCCAATATCGCTTACATCCTCATGATGATCGGGATGGCCGGACTTTTTTTCGAGCTGGCCAGTCCGGGTGTCATTCTCCCAGGGGTGGTGGGGGCGATGGCGATGATTCTGTCCTTCTTCGCTTTCCAGACGCTTTCGGTCAACTATGCCGGGATCCTGCTGATACTTCTGGCCCTGGTGTTCTTTGTCCTCGAGCTCAAGGTGACCAGCTACGGAATGCTCACGGTTGCGGGCGTCATCTGCCTTCTGCTCGGTTCCGTCATGCTCTTCAATCGGGGGGAAACCGGCGGCCCGCACCTGTCCACATCGGTTCTTGTCACCTCGGTCATTATGGTAACGGGATTTTTTGTGCTGGTGGGCTTGCTCGTTGTGCGGTCCCAGGTGGCACAGAGCCGGACCGGTGCAGAGGGGCTGGTGGGGGAGATCGGTGTTGTCAAAATCCCCCTGACCCCCAAGGGGAAGGTCTTCGTTCACGGCGAGCTGTGGCATGCCACGGCAGCCCTTCCGTTGGAAGTCGGGACCCGGGTCCGCGTCACGCAGGTGATGAGTCTTCTTCTGGAGGTGGAGCCGGTGGAACCCGATGCGCCCAGGCAAGCTCCCGGGGCGTCCGGCGATAAGCAATTGCACACCTAACCTAATCCATTTGGAGGATCATACGATGGTTGAATGGCTTTATCTGATTGTTCCGGTTGTTCTGTTCTTTTGGATCTCCGTCAAGGTGCTCAACGAATATGAGCGGGGGGTTATTTTCAGACTCGGCCGCGTCATCAAGGCCAAGGGACCGGGACTGATCATTCTGGTGCCGATGGTCGACAAGATGATTAAGGTGAGTCTGCGGCTGGTGGCCCTGGACGTTGACCCGCAGGACGTCATCACCCGGGACAACGTGTCTGTAAAGGTCAATGCGGTGATCTATTTCCGTGTCATCGATCCCATCAAGGCCATCGTCGAGGTGGAGAACTACAATTACGCCATGAGCCAGCTGGCGCAGACCACCCTGCGAAGCGTCCTCGGCCAGGCGGAGCTGGACGAATTGCTTTCGGACAGGGAGAAGATCAACTCCGAGCTTCAGGAGATTCTCGATCGGCATACCGACCCCTGGGGGGTGAAGGTGACCACGGTGGAACTCAAGTACATCGATCTTCCCCAGGAGATGCAGCGCGCCATGGCCAAACAGGCCGAGGCAGAGCGGGAGCGGCGCGCCAAGGTCATTAATGCCGAGGGAGAATACCAGGCGGCGGCGAAGTTGGCCGAGGCTGCCACCATCATCCAGGAGCACCCGGTTGCCCTTCAGCTCCGGTATCTTCAGACCATGCGCGAGGTGTCCTCCGAAAACAATACCACCACCATCTTCCCCTTCCCGATGGATATGGTCAAGCCCTTCCTCAAGATGTTCAAGGATTAGATGCGGCGTGATCATTTAGCGCTTGCCTTTTTAATACGGAATGTTAGAATTCCAACCTTTGAACCGGTCCTTTCGCTGGGATCGGACAGTTGAGTCCAAAGAGCTGAAACTCAAGAAATTCCGGCCAAGCCCGGAGCGGAAAGGAGTTCGTGTTAGATGGCTGCGAAGGAAAAGAAGGAAAAGGAAAAACCCCTGGAGAAAATGACCGCCAAGGAGCTTCGGGACATGGCGCTCGACATTAGCGATATCACCGGCGCCCACGGTATGAACAAACCCGAGCTGATATCCGCCATTAAGAAGGCCAAGGGCATCGCCGAGGAGTCCACCCGCCGCACCAGCACCAGTGTGCGCGAGATCAAGGTCAAAATTCGAGCATTGAAGGAGAAACGGGTTGCGGCCCTCGCCGCCAAGGACGCGACACTGGCCACCCGTTACCGCCGAACCATCAGCCGGCTCAAGAAAATGACCCGCTCATGACCGGTAAGTTCCTGGCCTCCTGGATCGACACCTTCAAAGAGCATCTGGAGGCCGAAAAGGGATACTCGCCCCATACCATCCGGTGCTATCAGCACGACTTGGCTGAATTCCAGGAGATCATGAGCGCTTCGGCGCGCAGTGGCGAGGGGGCGAAGGATACGGCGCTCGATCACATCTCGAGCCTGGAGATCCGAAGCTATCTGGCCGCGCTCTACAGGAAACGGAACGGGAAGCGCACCATCGCCCGCAAGCTCTCTGCCGTGCGGTCCCTGTTTCGATATCTGGTCAAGCATGGGGTGATCCAGAGCAGCCCCGCCGATGCTGTCTCGACCCCCAAGCAGAACCGTTCCATTCCCGTGTGGCTGCCGGTGGATGACATGTTTCGCCTGCTCGATGCGCTGAAGGGAGACTCTCTGCTGACATTACGCAACCGGGCCATTTTCGAAACCATTTACTCTTGCGGGCTGCGGGTATCCGAAGCCGCCGGACTCGATGTGGAGGACGTGGACACATCGGAAAGACTGGTGAGGGTTCGGGGAAAGGGAAACAAGGAACGGGTGATTCCCATCGGCAAGGTTTCCCTTGAAGCAGTCGGCCGGTATCGGATGGCATTGGAAAATCAGGCCCCCACAGCGGAGAAGGCAGGCGGGCCTCTCTTTCTGAACAGGAACGGTGGGCGGCTGACGACCCGGTCCATGGCCCGTATCCTGGAGCGGGTATCCAGCCGGTGCGGGATCCCCATACCGGTCAGCCCGCACGCCTTGCGACACTCCTTTGCCACCCACATGCTCGATGCGGGGGCCGATCTCAAGGTGGTCCAGGAGATGCTGGGGCACCAGAGCCTCAGCACCACTCAGCAGTATACCCATGTGAGTATCAGCCGGCTCATGGAAACCTATGACAAGGCTCATCCGAGAAAGGAATAGGCGGATGGACGGGGAAACCCGGAGGGGGCATTGACCATGGATTTTCACGGTACGACCATTCTGGCGATTCGGCACAAGGGGCGGATGGTGATGGCCGGTGACGGCCAGGTGACGCTCCAGAGCACCGTCGTCAAGCACCGGGCCCGAAAGGTCCGGCGCATTTACAACGACCGGATCATTGTGGGGTTTGCCGGCGCCACGGCGGATGCCTTGAACCTGTTCGACAGGCTTGAGGCCAAACTCGAGCAGTATCACGGGAACCTGACCCGCAGCGCCGTGGAACTGGCCAGGGACTGGCGAACGGACCGCTACCTTCGAAAATTGGAGGCCATGATGATTGCCGCGGATCGCACCAGCCTCTTCCTTATTTCCGGGAACGGAGACATTATCGAGCCGGACGAACCGGTGATGGCTATCGGATCCGGAGGGGTCGCCGCCCAAGCGGCTGCCACCGCCCTGATGCGGCATTCCAGCCTCGATGCGGCGGGCATCGTCGGCGAGGCCATGAAGATCGCGGCTTCCCTGTGCATTTACACCAACGAGGCGTTTACCATCGAGACCCTTGATGAATAGCAACCGCCGGAAGGGTTGGGTTATTCCCCATGAACAATCTTAAACCATCTGAAATTGTAAAAGAACTTGATAAATACATCATCGGGCAGCACAAGGCCAAGCGATCCGTTGCCATCGCCCTGCGAAACCGTTGGCGCCGGCAGCAGGTCCCCGAGGAGCTCCGGGATGAGATTGCGCCGAAAAATATCATTCTGATCGGCCCTACGGGGGTCGGCAAGACGGAGATCGCCAGACGCCTTTCGCGGTTGACCGATTCACCCTTCATTAAGGTGGAGGCATCCAAGTTCACCGAGGTCGGTTATGTGGGCAGGGATGTGGAGTCGATGATCCGGGACATGCTGGAGGTTACACTGAACATCCAGAAGGCCCGAGAGCAGGAGGCGGTTCAGGATAAGGCCCAGCAGATCGCCGAGGAACGGCTCCTCGATCTTCTGCTGCCCAAGGCCTCACCGCAGGAGCAATCGCTGGAAACGCCGCCTCCCGGCAGGCCGACCCTCGAACCGGTGCCGGACGCCCAGGACAACGCCGTGTCCACCACCAGGGATAAGCTCCGCAGCATGCTGCGGGCCGGGAAGCTCGATGAGCGCTTCGTGGACCTGGACGTGCCGGACCGGAGCATGCCGGTGGTAGAGATCTTCTCCAATGTGGGCATGGAGGAGATGGGGATCAATTTCAAGGACATGTTCGGGTCCCTGCTGCCAAAGTCCACCAAACGCCGGAAGGTCAAGGTCCGGGAAGCTCGGGCACTTCTGGCCCAGGAGGAGGCCCAGGGCCTGGTGGATATGGACAGGGTGGTCAAGATCTCCATCGAAAAGGTAGAGCAGTCCGGCATCGTTTTTCTAGACGAGATCGACAAGATCGCCGGCAAGAGCAGCGGCCAGGGCCCGGATGTTTCCCGGGAAGGGGTGCAGCGGGATCTTCTGCCCCTGGTGGAGGGAAGCACCGTTTCCACCAAGTACGGTCCGGTCAAGACGGATCATATCCTCTTCATCGCCTCAGGTGCCTTTCACGTAGCCAAGCCCTCGGATCTCATTCCGGAACTCCAGGGCCGTTTTCCCATTCGCGTGGAGCTCGACTCCCTTGGGGCCCAGGAGTTTGTGCGGATCCTCCGGGAGCCGAAAAACGCCCTGTTGGTCCAATACACGGCAATGCTGGAGACCGAGGGGGTGACGGTGCGATTCGAGGATGCCGCCGTGTCGGATATTGCCCGGATCGCGGAAGAGGTCAACACGCGGACCGAGAACATCGGCGCCCGGCGTCTTCATACCATCATGGAATGCCTGCTGGAGGACATTCTGTTCGAGGCGCCTGACACCACCGGCCGGGAGGTGATGGTCGACGCCGGCTTCGTGGCCGAAAAACTCAAGGGCATCAAGGACAACGAGGACCTCAGCCGGTATATTCTATAGCGTTTTGGGTAACGATGAGTCGATTTACCGACATGAAGGGGAGTTTGAGACCCTGAAGTGATGAAAGAATGAGTATGACAAGCAGTGTGGCGGACATTCTGATCGAAGCGCTTCCGTACCTCCGGCGGCTTTCTGGAAAGACCGTGGTGGTCAAATACGGCGGCCATGCCATGGTGGATGAGGGCCTGAAGAGCGATTTCGCAAAGGACATCGCCCTCATGAAATACGTGGGGCTCAATCCCGTGGTGGTTCACGGCGGAGGCCCCCAGATCTCCCAGGTGATGACGCGCATGGGAATCGAACCCAGATTTGTCCGCGGCATGCGGATGACGGATCAGGACACCATGGATGTGGTGGAGATGGTGCTGGGTGGACTGGTCAATAACGCCATCGTCTCCCGGATCAACCAGGAGGGAGGTCAGGCCATTGGCCTCAGCGGTAAGGACGCGGGGCTCATCCAGGCCAGAAAGCTCCGCATGGTTCACCGGGAAAACGCCCAGAGCCCGCCGGAAATCATCGATCCGGGCCATGTGGGGGAGGTAGTCGCCATCAACCGGCACCTGATTGAGGCCCTGGCAGAAAAGGGGTTCATCCCGATCATCGCACCCGTTGGAACGGGCGAGCACGGTGAATCTTACAACATCAACGCCGATGCTGTGGCCAGTCACGTGGCCATGGCCCTGAAGGCAGCCAAACTGGTATTTCTGACGGACGTGGAAGGCGTTCTCGACAGTGAGGGAAAGCTCCTTAGCACCATTGCCGTGGAACGGATTGCCGGATACATCGAGGATCGCATCCTGACCGGCGGCATGATTCCCAAGGCCGAATTCGCCAGGGAGGCGGTTTTGAGCGGCGTGGATAAGGTCCATATCATCAACGGCACCCGGCCCCATGCGGTGCTGTTGGAGCTATTCACAGAGAGGGGCATTGGAACGGAAGTGATCCCATGACTGAAGAACTGATAGCTCAGGCCGACACGGTCATCGCCAACACGTATCAGCGCTTTCCCATTGCGCTTGAAAGGGGAGAGGGATGCGTGCTCTGGGATACCGAAGGAAACGCCTACATCGATTTCGTTGCGGGCATCGCCGTTTGCAACCTGGGCCATGCCCACCCCCGTATCGCCGAGGCGGTGTGTGACCAGGCCCGGCGGCTGGTGCATGTATCGAATCTTTACTATACGACGCCCCAGGTGGACCTTGCCGCCCTGCTGGTGGAAAAGAGCTTCGCGGACCGGGTGTTTTTCTGCAATAGCGGCGCGGAGGCCAACGAGGCAGCCATCAAGCTGGCGAGAAAATACTTTTCCGCGCGGGGCGAAGCGCACCGGTTCCGCATCGTTTCCATGAACCATTCGTTTCACGGCAGGACCATGGGGGCGCTCTCGGCAACCGGTCAGGAAAAAATCAAAAAGGGCTTTTCGCCGGTCCTCGAAGGCTTCGATTTCGTGGCCTTCAACGATCTGGAGGGGTTGGCCAAACGGCTGGGACCCGACACCTGCGCCGTGCTGCTCGAGCCGCTCCAGGGGGAAGGCGGCGTGCGCTGCCCCGCGCCCGAATATCTCGCTGCAGTGCGGGAATTGTGCGACCGGGCCGGTGTTCTCCTCATTTTTGACGAAATTCAAACCGGCATGGGTCGAACCGGAAAGCTCTTTGCCTATGAGCACGAGGGGGTAGCGCCGGATATCATGACCCTCGCCAAAGCCCTAGCAAACGGTCTTCCCATCGGTGCCATGTTGTCCCGGGAATCGGTGGCCCAGGCATTCGCCCCCGGTAGCCATGCCTCCACCTTCGGCGGCACGCCGCTGGTGACCGCCGCCGCTCTCGAAGTCCTGAAGATCCTGACGGCCGAGGGGTTCATGGAGGCATGCACGACCATGGGCGCGTATCTCAAGGGTCGGCTCATGGAATTGAAGGCGCAGCACGCCTGTATCCGGGAGGTCCGGGGCAGGGGCCTCCTTCTGGGCATGGTTCTCGAAGGCAAGGGAGGCCCCCTGGTCAAGGCCTGCCTCAAGCGGGGTTTTCTCATCAACTGCGTTCAGGAAAATATTCTGCGGTTTGTCCCTCCCCTGACGATTTCGAGGGAGCAGGTGGATGCACTGGTGGGATGCCTGGATGCGCTTTTCCGAGAGGGGCTCGGTGTGCCATGAATGAAAAAGACAGGGGCCGGCCCCGAAACCGACTGGGCTTCCCATTGCATGCGCTGCTGTTGTCGATCGGCGCGCTGGTGTTGCTGAGCGCCGGGTGCGGCCAAAAGGCCATGCCCGTGGCTCCTCACCCTGTGGTGGTACCGCGAGTCTCGGATTTGAAGGGGGTCGTTCGAGGGGAACAGCTGATGTTGTCCTGGACGGTACCGGCCGAAGCGACACAGAGGGCGGGGGAGGCGCTGATGGCGGTGGTTTGCCGTTCCAAACTTCCCCGGAAGGATGGCGCGTGCAAGGAGTGTCCCCTTCGGTTCGAGGCCATCGACCGGCTGCCGGTACCCGCAGGGAACGAAGCTGGAATGCACTACATGGAAAGCCTGGAGAAGGGGTTCCGGTACACCTATTATGTGGTTTTAAGAGGGGAAAACGGGGTGTCAGGAGCTCCATCCAATTATTTTCACACCGTTTATTGACTGGACCAGGGGATCGGCCGCGGCACCCTGGCGCCATTTGCCGCCGTGGGGCCGGAAGGATACTAATGAAATTGATTTCATTCTGTAAAATGAGCGGCGCCGGTAACGACTTTATCGTCATCGACAACCGGGAGTCCGTGTTGCCGCGAATGCCCCTCAATGAGTTTGCCCAACGGGTTTGCCGCCGTAAGATCGCCGTTGGCGCCGATGGACTCATCCTGATCGAGAACTCGGACCAGGCGGATTTCAAGTGGCAATTTTTCAACTCCGACGGCAGCACCGCGGAGATGTGCGGCAATGGCGCGCGATGTGCGGCCAGGTTCGCCCATTTGAAGGGGATCGCGGGCCCGCAAATGGCCTTTGAGACCCTGGCTGGTCTGGTGACGGCAACGGTGAACGAGGGCCTGGTTCGGGTGAAGATGCCCGATCCAACAGATCTGATTCTTTATGACACAGTGGAGGTGCAGGAGGATCAGTTGCCCATCAGCTGCGTCACCGCCGGGGTGCCCCACGTGGTGGTCATGCTCTCGGGCCTGGCACAGATGGACGTGGTGGGCCTTGGAAAACAGATCCGGCGGCATCCGAAATTCGCCCCTGCCGGCACCAACGTGAATTTCGTCGAACCGGGGGCGCAGGGCTGGCTGGCGGTTCGGACCTATGAACGCGGCGTGGAGGACGAGACGCTGGCCTGCGGCACCGGCGCGGTGGCGGCTGCCCTCGTGGCCTCCCTGAAGCTGGGAAAACAGAGTCCCGTTCAGGTATTGACGCGATCGGGGTTTCAACTGGGCGTTCATTTCCGGGAGGCCGGCGGAATGTTCTCCGAGGTTTTCCTGGAGGGGGACGCGCGGGTCGTTTTCACAGGCGATATAGGTGCCGAAGCCCTGCAATGGCATACGGCGTCTGAGGTGGAAGGATAGGGGCCATGCCTCGGCATCTGGCATTTATTTCGATTGGTTCCAACATGGGCGACCGGGTTGCCAACTGCCGCGGCGGCATCGAAGCTCTGGAGACTCTGGCGGAAACCCGGCTTGAGGGCGTCTCCCGCCTCTATGAGACCGAACCGGTGGATTATCTGGAACAGGCGTGGTTTGTCAATGCGGCCGCGCGCATCGAAACTGGACTCGACCCCCTCCAACTGCTGGAGGCGCTCAAGGGGATCGAAAGAGCCGCCGGGAAAAGGGAAGGCGGGATCCGATTCGGTCCCCGTCCCCTGGATCTGGATATCATCCTCTTCGATTCGGTACGAATCGACACGGCGCACCTGGTCATACCCCATCCCAGAATGCATCAAAGACGGTTTGTATTGAGACCGATTTGTGATATAGACCCCCATGTCCTTCACCCCAGCCTGAAGCGAAGCGCTCGCCAGCTTCTAGACGATCTCAGCGACGAAATCGGACAGGAGGTGAACGGTTTAGGGAAATGACAACTTTAGAGCGTCCGGGTCTCCTCTGCCACCGTTGGCTCAGGGGGGGCGCTCATCACGGAAACGCAGCCAATGGAGGAAGCCGGATGAAGTTTTTCATCGACACCGCCAATATTGAAGAAATAAGAGACGCTGTCAGCATGGGCATGGTGGACGGCGTCACCACCAATCCCTCCCTCATCGCCAAGGAGGGCGGGGATTTCGAAACGCTCATCACTCGGATCTGCGAGGTGGTGGATGGCCCCATCAATGCAGAGGTCATCAGCACCGACGCGGAGGGGATGGTTCGAGAGGCCCGGGAACTGGTCAAGATCCATCCGAACATCGTGGTAAAAATCCCCATGCTGGTGGAGGGCCTGAAGGCCGTGCGCCGGTTGAGCGGGGAAGGGATCAACACCAACGTCACCCTGATTTTCTCTCCCTTGCAGGCCCTGATGGCCGCCAAGGCCGGGGCGAGCTACGTGAGCCCCTTTGTCGGCCGCCTCGATGATGTCGCCCACGACGGAATGACCCTGACGGAACAGATCGTGGAGATCTATCAAAACTACGCCTTTGATACGGAAATCATCGTCGCCAGCGTCCGCAATCCCCTTCATGTGCTCGAATCCGCTCTCATGGGCGCCGATATCGCCACTATCCCTTATAACGTGTTAAGCAAGCTGGCCGCCCATCCTCTGACCGACAAGGGCCTGGCCGCTTTTCTCAAGGACTGGGAAGGGGTCAATAAATAGGGGACATGCGTCGCACGGACAAGATAAAGGAAATTCTCAAACGACCCAACACCCTGACGCTGTTTCGGATTGCCGTGGTGCCGGGGATCGTGGTGCTGCTCCTTTTTCCCAATGCCTTCTGCTCTTTTGTGGCGGCGCTGCTATTCAGCGCGGCCGCCATTACCGACTATTTCGATGGCTTCTACGCCCGTCAGCGGGGCATGGAATCCGAGCTTGGCAAGATCATGGATCCGGTTGCGGACAAACTCCTTGTCTCCTCCACCCTCATCATGCTCTCCTCCCTCAACTGGATACCGGCCTGGGTGGCCTGTGTCATCATCGGTCGCGAACTGGCGGTGACCGGCTTGCGAAACATCATATCAGGGAAAGGGGAGGACATATCGGCCTCCAATCTCGGGAAGTACAAAACCGGATTTCAAATCGCGGCACTGATTCCCCTGCTGGTACATTATGAACATCTCGGGATCGACTTTCATGTGATCGGCATGGTGTTTCTCTGGCTGGCGCTGATTTTCACCGTATATTCCGGTGCCGATTATTTCATTCGGTATAAACGGTATTACATCGACGAATAGATGGGGTTTCAAACTTGACCTGAACCCCGATTGAAGGTTCTGATACCGCTTCTATCAGGTTTATTCTATCCCGGCAGGCTCAGCCGTTGGTGCGCCTTTCCCAGGACGCCTTGATAGTACCCCAGGATGTAGTCCAAATAGACGATTTGGAGTTTAACAGCAAAGATCCCCCGATCAGCGTAAGCCAGAAGAGCGGCGTCCTTGGCCAGGGGAAGCCCGTCGAGAAATCCGTTGTCGAGACAGCGCTTGATCTTTCTGGACAGAGCATGGGTACGGAAGTGATCGCGCCCACCGGTTTCCCAGATGTCGTACAGGTGACACAGCAGACACACGGCGGCACCCTTGCGCAGCAGATCCGGGTCCAGGCCTATCCGGTCCCCGAGGTTCCGTGGCATTTCGCACCGAAGATACTTGAATGCATCGAATTCATTTAAAAATAAGCTGCCGCCAAATCCGCCGTAGGTCGTAACGGCCCTATTGTACAGGTTCAGAATGATGCGGGCCGCGTGCATCGCCTCATGAAAGTTTTCTTCGGTAATGTGATGGGTTTTCATTTGCCTCTTCTATCTGTCCGGGGCAGATAATTTAACGTAGCGGGTTTGGATCTGATAAGGGGAATAAGCAAGATACATGCCTCATTGAAGAATTCGCGCGATTTCACGAATTCGTCAATGGCGACAGGGGAATGCGGCACCGCTGTCCCATGGACAATGATCAGGCTGTGCCGCAGACTGTTACATAAAAGCTACACCTGATGTATACATTTGATTACAGGATAGTCGTGCCGACGGCTGGATCTTTCTCTCCCTGCAGAATACCCAGCATGGCCTTGGCCAGCAGGCGATTCCTGTGGTGAGGGAGATAGCGTCTGTCCACGCGTTTTCGCTCCGGGTCGAAGCAGTTGACAAAGGCCCGGCGAATAGGGCTGCCATAAACATTGACCATCGCTATGGGGAGGTCGCCGGGATTGCCGGTTCTATGGATACCCTCATTCAGGGGATGGGTTTCATCCGTTTCGCCGGGGAGCAGGAGGCGGTGGCGAGGTTCGCCGAGCCGGGCGATTCCCGCCTTGGAACCGTCATCCAGGCGCTCATATGTCACGATGTCGAGGGGGCCGAACAAGGTTCCGATAAGCCCCCATGAGCTGTGATCGTGAATGGGTGTATACTCCCCAGGGGCAAACAGAAACAGGCGCAGGGAAAAGCGACGGCCACGGTCCAGATACAGCAGCACCTCGCAATCGAAGAGCGCCGGTCTGGAAAGATCCGGATAGCGCTCTGCGCGGGACATTCGACCGATTATATCCACAAAAAGGGCCTCGTCCGCCAGCAGCCCGGGCAGGGCTTCGCGGATAAAGTCCATTCTGGCCTGCTTTCCCTTCAGTTGATCCATCACCGAGGACCAGGCGCGGCACGCGTCCATGAGTTTCGAGGCAGTTGATGTGTTGGACCCCATGGCAGCTCCTTTGGTCTTTTTTACTTGGACATTTCCAGCCTCACGTACTGCTCGTAATAGGCGGCGCCAGAGCCCATATCCGTGCAGACGGCGTCAATGAGTTGATTGACCCCACCCCCCAGTCCCATCCAGTCCCCCCGGCGGTAGAGCACCACCTGGGGATGGAGATCCGCCAACGACACCGGTTGTACCCGCAGTCGGCCAAGGGGGGAAACGAGCCAGACCGGACCGTCATCGTCGATTTCCCGCCATGCCGGGCATTCAGGCGACAACCATACAGTGGGAAACTTCGGATGGCTCTCGGGCAGGAGTTGTGAGTGCATGGCATCCCGACGCACAAGGCTCAGCAGCCGCAGGGGGAACCCCGGCGGCGGGGCCGGTTCCTCATGCAGCACCAGGGGAAGGGCGTAGCGTCCATCGGCATGGTCGAAAACCAGTCCCTCGTAGGCAACCGCCGGCCGGCTGGCCCGGACCCATCCC
Source organism: uncultured Desulfobacterales bacterium (assembly GCA_964407825.1). GTDB lineage: Bacteria > Desulfobacterota > Desulfobacteria > Desulfobacterales > JAFDDL01 > CAYOXD01. The sequence goes on from CAYOXD010000002.1 coordinate 62,146, forward strand.
CTTTGCCGCAACCGGTTCAGATCCGTGTCCAATACAGGTGCCTCCAGGGCCCGGGCAAGGCAGCTTTCGGCATCCGGCAGCATCACGGGCGGGTCCAGCCTTCGGCCGATTTCCGATACGATCCAGTGATCGCCCCTCGCCTCGGGCGGTGGATCCACCACCTTCGCCGCATACAGGACGAATTCATGGAGATAGGAACCGACGATGTCCTCCTGTTCCAGCATCAGGGTGCAGGGGAGCACCAGGTCCGCTGCCCGGGCGGTATCGGTCATGAAGGCATCCACCACCACCTTGAAGTCAACCGACTGGAAAAATTGTCGCACACCGCGGCTGTCCGGCGCCTGGTTGACGATGTTGGTGCCGTTGACCCAAATCATTCGGACAGGCGGTCGGGTCCTGTCAGCCCCGTCCTGCGCTATCATCGGCTTTCGGAGGGTGTGCTGCGAACCGCTTGCCCCGGGATCCAGCCAGGAGAGGTCCAGATTCCGGAAGGCATGGTGATGAAAGTAGCTGCCGCCGCCGGGCCGTCCCACGTTACCGGAACAGAAGGCAAGGGCATTGATAAAACGCACATTTTCGCCGCCGTAGCGATACCGTTGCAGGCCGGCGCCCACCAGTGTGGCTGTGGGACCGGGGGCCGCATAGTACTCGGAGAGGGTTTCGATATCGCTGGACGACACCCCGGATAAGTCGCAAAGCCGATCCTCGCCGTATGCGCCGATGGTCTGGACAAAGCTCTTCACGTGCCGGGCCCTTTCGAGCAAGGATGCCGGAACCTGTCCAGCGGAAAACAGCCGTTTGGTTACCGCGGCCGCCAGAAAGCGATCCGTACCCGGCCGGATGCGGATCGTATCGTCGGAAAGCGACCGATTGAAATCCCCCCCGGGGGAGATGCTCAGCACCCGGGCGCCCCGGCGGCGCGCCCGGCGTATCAGCAGGGCCGTATGGACCGAACTCCGGAGGGGGTCCTTTCCCCAGTTGACGATTCTGTCGCTCTCCAACAGAAGCTGGATATCGGAATTGCACCGGGAGCCGAAATCCTTGATATAGGCCATGTAGCCGGCCGCATCGCACAGGGATCCATGGGTACGGGAGCTGCCAAGTTTTCGAAAAAAGAGGGTAGGGGTCTGCCGCAGGACCCCCTTGCCGCCTTGGCCATGGAGGTGCAAAATGGCGCCCGGGGTTTTGCGAAGTGCCTGTATCTTCTCCGCGCAGAGGGCCAGGGCCTCCTCCCAGCAGATAGCCTTCCAATTTTTTCCCCTGCGGATCATGGGGGTTTGGATCCGCGCGGGACTCTGCAGCCGTTGCAGATGGCTATTGATTTTGTTACAGGCGAATCCGGCGGTTATCGGATGATCCGGCGCTCCCTTCAGCCGCGGATTTCCAGATCTGTCCAACTCCACCAGCAGGGCGCAAGAATCCGGACAATCCATGGTACAGGCCGTGTAAGATGCATTCTGGTGCCCATCCATCAAGGACGCTCCCTCTCTCTGTGTCGGGCTTTTGGGATCCACTCGCGTTTCGGCCACAAAGCCGCCCTCAGCTCCATGCCCTCTACCTATAGAAATACGATGTTCGACGGGTATTTGCAAAATGTATTGAAAATCCTCCCTGGAAAATATAAAAAAGTCTTTTTGCATAGGAAGAGGAAAGGGGAGATGGAGAAACTACTGGATGAGTTGAAGCACAAGGTCGTCGAAACCCTCAATCTGGGCGATATCAAACCCGAGGACATCGACGGGGACGAACAGCTGGTGGGAGGAAGGCTGGGAATCGATTCCATCGATATCCTGGAACTGGTGATGATGATTGAAAAGACCTATGGGCTCAAAATCGACAATAAGGAAATGGGCGCGAAGGTTTTTGCCAATATGAGAGCCATGGCCGGATATATTCAGGAAAATGTTCCGGAGCTTTCCCCTTGACTGAAAGGCGGGTCATCATCGCCGGCATGGGCGCCCTCACCCCTGCCGGCGCCGGTGTGGAGGCTCTGGTTCGCTGGATGCACCGGGGGGACCGGGCGATTGCAGATCCCACGGTTTTCGCCGTTGCACCGGAGAATCGAATGCCGGTCGGTGAGGTCCCCCGGTGGGACGGACTCGGCGGCGCCTATCCCCGAACCCATCAGCTCGCGCTGGCTGCAGCCCTGGAGGCAATGTCGGGAACCTCACAACCGCCCGATGCGATAGTGATTGGCGTTACCACCGGCGGGATTCTTACCACCGAGGAAAATTTCAAGGCGGACGTCAGCGACCCGACCGCCTACCGATATCATGGTGCGGGAACGGTCGCAGAGCTGATCGCAGAGCAGCTCTGCTGCAGGGGCGCCGCCATCACGGTGTCCAATGCCTGCTCTTCCGGTGCGGTTGCCATCAAGATCGCCCTCGACATGCTGCGCAGCGGCCTGGCCAGCCGGGTTTTGGCAGGAGGGGCGGACAGCCTCTGCCGGCTGACCTACTTCGGATTTAAATCACTCCAGTTGGTGGATCCAAAGGGAGCGCGGCCCTTTGATCTGGATCGCCAGGGAATGTCGGTGGGGGAGGGGGCCGCCATGCTCCTTCTGGAGCGGGACGTCGAGAACAGATCCGATAGGACAGCGGTGCTCGGCGGTGGACTTTCATGCGATGCTTTTCACCCCGCCAAACCCCATCCCGAAGGGCAGGGGGCCCTGGCCGCCATGAGGGCGGCTCTGAGGGATGCGGGCATTCCCCCGAAGGATATTGATTACATCAATCTGCACGGCACCGGTACGCAGGACAACGATCTTTCAGAGGCGAGGGCCGTTCGCAGGCTATTCGGCGAGCGCCTGCCGCCGCTTTCCTCCGTAAAGGGGGCTCTGGGTCATTCCCTGGCCGCAGCGGGAGCCATTGAAGCGCTCATTGGCGCCATCGCCATTTCCCACGGCCTGATGCCTGCCAATACCGGCTGCACGGTGCCGGACCCGGAGCTGGGCTTAAGCCCCTTGCCGGCGCCGCAAAGGTCACCCACGGCCACGGTCCTTTCCAATTCCATCGGCTTTGGTGGCAACAATGCCGCCCTGGTGATCGGTAGAACCGCTGGCCGCACCCAAACCTCGAGCCCATCCAGCAAGCCCTTTACGGTGGCAGGCATAGCGTGCCTCACCGGGTACGGGAGTCTTGACAATACCCTTGCCCGCCTCGCCTCTGGTTCTGCAATCTCCCCCCCGGAACGCCTTTCGCTGGCGGATATTTCCGCCGCGCTTCCTGCTGCCCAGGTGCGGCGGCTCAAACGGCTGCCGCGCATGGCTTTGGCCCTTTCCAGCGCCGTTCGCCAGAATGCGGGGCTCGATTGCCCTCCTGAATCCGTCTTCTGGGGCACCGGGTGGGGGCCCCTCTCGGAAACCTATGACTTTTTAACGAAGCTCCAGGAATCCGATGAAAAATTCACCAGCCCCACGGACTTCATCGGATCGGTACACAACGCGCCGGCAGGGCAGGTTGCCATGCTCCTTGGCGCCGCCGGTGCCAACGTCACCCTGACCGGCGGAGACTATTCCTTCGAGCAGGCACTGCTGAGCGCCCAGGTCCTTGCTCCAGAATCCGATGCCCCTGTACTCGTAATCGGCGCCGACGAGTTTCATGAAACGTTTTCTCCCCTGCTGGATCCCTCGGTGGTCGATGCAGATACCGCCTCCGACGGCGGAGGGGCCCTTTACCTGACCCGTTCGGTAAACAATCGAGAGACAACAAACTGGATTCGTTTGGAATATTTTGCAACCCTGGGGGATGACCCTGCCGCCATCTCCTCGCTGGTGGAAGCCCTCAACGCAACAGGCCCCCTCGCGGAACGATTTTGCGCTGTCATGGCAGGCATTCCGGCCGGCTACCGGAAGCAGGGCGAGAGCCAACTCCGCGCGTTTCTTTCCCTATCGGGGGTCACCAGCCCCGTCATCGATTATCGGGAACTTACCGGCGAATTCGCTTCGGCCAGTGCGGTGGCTGTATCCCTTGCCGCGGCATTTTGCCGCAACGGCGAAATCCCCGCCGGCTTCGCCGGCTGTTCCGGGCAAACCATTCCGTTGCACAACAAGGAAATTCTCGTCCTCGGACTCGGCAAATCCATCACAGCCGTCTGCCTGGGTTGATATGAATGTTTGACCAGAACTCAAATGCGCGGCTGGCGCGAATTTATGTATTCCCAGAACGTCTGATAATGTATATTATGTAAACTTTAAATAATGGCCATACGTCCCCGTCGGCTCCCCGATCCTACTCGGGGTTATCGAGGCCGTATTATTTCTGGCTCTGAATAAATTCCCGGACCTTGGGCGGGATGAAGGTGTTGTCCAGCGGATAAGATTGCAGGAAAGAGGCCAGAAGCCTGTTTTTACGATGAATTGTCAGATGTTTGTCGATGATGAAGCGCTCCTGGCCCTTGACCTTGCAGTAGCCGCTGCGGACCTGAATGCCGCTGGTTTTCAGATTCTGTTCCGAGACGCTCACACCCATCCTGTCCAGAAGCTCTTTCAGATGCTCGTAAAGTTGATCCGCTTTCATGCCGCGCTGTCCCCTCCCCTTGATAATTTCCTCGGCCGTGTTATATTCCGTTTGAAAACAAATGCAAGGTCGGCTGATGCCCCTTAGCGAAGGGGGGCAAGAAAGACGGCCCAGGGTCTCCCGAATATTCGGTAAACAGGAGGAAAAAAATGCAGAGTGTACCGTATCAAAGCACACAGACCCAGGTCCGGGTCAATGAGTTTGTCCGAAGCGTATACAATTGGATGGCCGTGGGGTTGGCGCTCACAGGATGTGTCGCCTACTTCACCGCGAGCAGCGCCACCCTCCTGCAGATGATTTACGGCAGCCCCTTTGTATTTTTCGGGCTCTTCATCGCGGAACTGGCACTGGTCTACTCCATCAGCGCCCGCATCAACCGCATGCAGGCATCCACCGCAACAGGCCTTTTCATTCTTTACTCCGCTTTGAACGGCCTGACTTTGGCATTCATTTTTCTCAGATACACGAGTGCATCCATCAGCTCGACCTTCTTCGTATGCGCTGCCACCTTCGGCGCCTGTAGCATCTACGGCTGGACGGCCAAGCGAGACTTGACCAGCATGGGCGGGTTTATGTTCATGGGACTGATCGGCATTATCATCGCCTCCGTGGTCAACCTGTTCATCCACAGCAGCGCCATGGCCATGATCATCAGCTACATCGGGGTACTGGTCTTTGTGGGGCTCACCGCCTATGACACGCAGAGGATAAAGAGCATGGCAATGGCACAGCCCATGGGTATGGACGCCGCCCTTATACGCAAAGGCGCCATTCTAGGAGCCCTTTCCCTGTATCTGGATTTCATTAACCTATTTCTGTTCATGCTTCAGATCTTCGGTGGTAATCGGGATTGATACGGGAAGATCCATTGAGAAAAACATTAAAAAGTCCTTGCAGCCGGATGCAAGGACTTTTTAATTGTAAGGGGCATAAAAAAACCCCCTGCTTTGGACAGAGGGTTTTTTATTCCTGTGGTGGAGATGAGGGGGATCGAACCCCTGACCTCAGCATTGCGAACGCTGCGCTCTCCCAACTGAGCTACATCCCCGAAGATGAGCCGGTTTATAACAAATAGTTCTCAGGGGGTCAATTTAAAAAAGAAACGGACGCTGTTTTTATTTGATGGCGCCTTCACAGGGTAAATTGATGCAATATAACATAGCGTTAAATGATGCTTTTAAAAGTTTTACATTAGATCAGGACAAGGTCATTACCCCCGAAGAGACGGTTCGTAGGCTCCGGGACAGACTGGCGGCTCTTGATCTGCATGTGCTGGACCGGGCCGTTCGCATCGATAACGGCCGCCTGGATATCCCTGTTTATTTCAGTGTATGCGGCAAGGACGCAGCGAATGTTATCGGCACCAAGAAACAGATGGGGAAAGGGGCCACGGCCCAACAGGCTGAAGCCAGTGCGGTGATGGAGCTTGCCGAACGATTCAGTTTCTTCAGTTTCTGCAAGAATTCGTCGCATTTTTTCACGGATACCCATGCGCACCTCAAGGATAAGGCTATCCCCTTCGATCTCGTGGCCAGGAGCGTCCATGACAGCTCCGATGAGCTGGAGATCAGCCGGAGCTTTTTTGAAAACCTGCCCCTGCAGTGGACCTGGTCCTACAACCTGAGCCGGCAGGAGCCCGTGCTCATCCCCTTCACCTGGTTTTATGCCATCAACGAGTTCAACGGCCCCTCGGCCGGTAACTGTCAGGAGGAGGCCCTGATGCAGGGCATCTGCGAAGTCGTCGAACGACATGTTTCCTCCCTTGTCAGCCAGAACCGGATGCGGGTTCCCCTGATCCGGCCGGAATCCGTAAAAGACCCGATGGTCCTCGAGATGTTTCAAAAATACCGCGCTGCGGGCATCACCCTCGTTATTTCGGATTTTTCGCTGGATACGGGCATCCCCACGGTGGGGGTGTTGGCCTACGATCCCTCCACCTTTCCGGAAACCAGCGAGATCGTGTGGACCGCTGGCACCACGCCGGACCCGGAAAAGGCCCTGAGCCGTGCGCTGACCGAGGTGGCCCAGCTTGCTGGCGATTTCAATACATCTGCCAACTACGTGGCATCGGGACTGCCTAAGTTCGCAAGCCTTGAAGAGGCAGATTACGTGATCAATTCCGGACGTGAGGTGGACATGACGGCGCTTGCCGACCTCTCACATCCCAATATCCGCTTGGAAATCGAACACTGCCTGGCTGCCCTGGGACGGCGGGATATGGAGGTCTTCGTCATCGACACCACCCATCCACAGCTCCAGATCCCTGCCTTTTACACCATCATTCCCGGCGCTCATTTCAGGGAGCGGGCCCTGGGAACGAGCGTCGGCATGTTCTGCGCTAAAATCGTTTCGGAAACCTTCCCGCCGGCCCTGGCCATGGACCGTCTCGGCGAGATGAACCAACAGCTGCCCGGGAAATATTATCTTCAGTTTTACATGGGAAGCTGCCTCCTCAATTTGGAAGATCCCCAGGCCGCCCTGCCCTATTTCCATAAGGCGCTGGAGCTCGATCCCCACCGCCAGGACATCCCCAGCATCTATTCCTATATGGGGGTGTGTCTGAAGGACTTGGGACGCTACCGGGAGGCCCTGGAGGTGCTTCAAAGGGGGGTCCGTGTCGATCGGGAACGAACGGATCTATTGAACCTGATGGGATTTTGCCATTTCAAGCTGAAAGAGCATGAGGCCGCCATCGAGAGCTTCAAGCGGGTCATTGAGCTGAATCCCTCATCGGCCATCGATTATGCCAACATCGCATCCAACTATCGGGACATGGGAAACACCCCAAAGGCCATTCATTATTACGAACTGGCGCTGGAGCTTGACCCGGGGATCGAGTTTGCCAGGGACAACCTCGAGCGGCTAAAGGCAAAGGGATCTGCTCCCCGATGATATTAGCTAAAAGGAGTGCATCATGACAACGAGCAAACTGAAAGTCCCCAACATTTCATGTGGTCACTGCGTCAACGCCATCAAGACAGATCTGTCCAAAATGACGGGCATCATCAGTGTCGAGGGCGATCCGGCGGCAAAGGAAATTACCGTGCAGTGGGAGGCGCCGGCCACCCTGGAGGCCATCCGGGATCTGCTCAAGGGGATCCATTACCCGGCGGCCTGAAGGAGCTGGGTTATAGAACCTTCAGGCACCCTTCAGAAGCTCAAGGGCCAGTTCCTGGTAGTCCCTGGATCCGATGCTCGAGGCTCTGTAGAACACCACGGGTTTCCCCGCATCCGCACTTTCTGCGATGGTGATATTATTTCGGATCATGGTCTGGAAGACCAGATCCTGGTAGGTCGGGGTCTGCCGGAGTTTATCCGCAATTTTTCGGCAGATCCGGGTGCGCCTGTCATAGAAGGTGGCCAACACGCCGGTGATCTTCAGACTGGGATTGATCTCCTCCTGGATTGCGGAAATTGTATCGAAAAGGTCGGTCAGCGCCTCGTAGGCATGGGGCTGGGTCTGGCAGGGAACGATGACCTCCCTGGCGTAGGCAAAAACGTTGACCGTCAGGAGGGAAAGGGTCGGCGGCGTATCAAGCAGAATAAAGTCATAAGCGCCGTTGAGATCGGCGAGCCCCTCGCTCAGGCGGTTTTCCCGTCCCGCCTGTTCCACCAGCTCCAGCTCCGCTCCGGCCAGATCCACGTGGCCGGGAATGAGATCCAGCCCCTCCCAACGGGTCTTCACGACGGCCTCCCGCGCCGATTGGCCGTTCCCCTGAAGGAGATCATAGGTGGTGGGCATACCCTGCGCCACCTCGGCTCCGAGGCCCCGGGTGGCATTGAATTGTGGATCCATGTCCACAATTAACACCTTTTTTTCAAGCTGGCTCAGGGCCGCCCCCAGGTTGATGACCGTCACGGTCTTCCCAACTCCGCCCTTTTCGTTCGCCACGGCGATAATACGGCTCCCTCGACTCATGTTATCCTCCTCTGGCCAGTTTCCCTTCATACATCCCCATTTGCTTACGAATGCGATCCAATCCCTCCTCGATCCCATCGGCTTGCTGTATCATTTTGGTCAGCAAGGTGGAGGCCTGTGTCTCATCGAGCTGCCGGCTGTCGATAAGCGATACCATCTTCACCAGGCTGTTGACATGGGACTGAAACCGATTGAGCAGTGTCTCCTTGACCGCGCTCGTAAGGGCATCGGCAAGCTTGATGATATATTGAAACTTGAGGTTTTCCTTGTAATCCAGAAAATGAGAGAGAATCGCCTTTTCCATTTCCTGCCGCATGCGGCGTAACCCCCTCGTGAGGGCCTTCATTTGCCGCTTATGATCGGTCGATGGGGGTCTCCTGAGCATCCGCCTGAAAAATGCCACGGTCGAGAAATAACCGAATTGGACCATGGCCTTGGTCTTGATGCCCGCTGAATACTGAAGCGCCAGCGCCGCGGGGGGAAAAGCGATGCGGGCACGCTGCTTCACCGCTGATACGTCCGGAAAATCGAAATGTCCGGCGACCGTCTTAATGGGGGGTATCTCCAGTTCCACCAGGCTTTGGCTGAACTCCGCCATGGCTTCCTGAATCATCCCATCGTAGGGCTGCGCCATGGCGGCCAGGTCCATGGCGAATTTTTTTTCCGCTTCACGGATATAGCCGAGGATCTGGGGACTGATGGTCTCGGCCATGTAGGTATCGACGGATTGTTTGAAATCCTGAAACAGCTGATACATGGTGGTGCTGAAGCCCTGCTGGGCGAGCGCCTGGGCATAATCGTCCAGGGGGGGGTGACTGGCTTTAATGAAGGTTAAGACCGAGCCCGTGAGACCGTCGGATCTGCCACCAAAGACATGATCCACGTCGCGCTTCATCTCGTTCTTGATCCGGCTCAGCGTACCGTCCAGGGTCGTATTCATCAGGGAACGGATCCGATCCACCTGCTTCTGATAGGCCTGGATCTTTGAGCTGATCTGGGAGGCATTTTCGACGCCCCGGACGATCAGCTGGCGATTGATGGCCGCCCAGTTCTTCATCCCAACGATGATTCGTTCGAGGCGGTCAAGGTGGCTGCCCAGGAGCACGGCCTGTCGTTCCCGGGTGGTCTTGGTTTCAAAAGCGGTGTAAAATCGGCTGCTATTGTTGTTGGAAAAGTCCTGGATTTCTGTTTCATTCCGCCAGTTGGCAAGCCGCCGCCGGTCCTTTTCCGGCAATTTCCCCTCGACTTGTCCAAAAAGGTTGTACAGAGCGGATAGGGCGAACACCTCGGGATCCGGTCTGAGCAGGGAGAGTTCTTCCCGGGTGCGATCGATCAGGCCGTTGAGGTCCTCCAAGGAGTCATGCTCGGAAAAATCACAGTTGATAACGAAAAGAATATGATCCAGGATGCCCATCTTCTTGATCATGGACAAAAAGCGGATGTCCGCCCGGCGGATGCCGGTCCTGCTGCTGATCACATAGACGATGAGATGGGTCAGATTCAAATAGTCCTGAATCATGGCCAGGTGAAGGGGATTGGAGGAATCGCTCCCCTGACAATCGGCCAGCTCTATCTGACCCCTTAAAATCGGCGATTCGATTTCCAGCTCTATATCCGAGAGGTATACGGCATGGGCGTCCTGCCCGGCGAATCCCCGGTGGGCCTCGATGTCCGGTCCCTCGAAAACCCTTTCTGCGGGTTCCGTGGATACCAGGTCCTTGACCTGATCGAATCCCTTCATATACGAATCGAGCAGAACCGAGTTGGCGTTTCTGGACCCCCGGGTGATCTTTTGCTCGGGATTCAAAAGGGCCAGTGCCTCTGCCAGCGCATTGCGATCCGTCTCGCGGCGGATGTCGAACCGTCCGCTGCCCTCCGGAAGCGTGAAGCCCGGCAACAGAACCAGTGCATTAGCGATATCGTCGTTGACCTGGTCCCAGGATTTGAAAAAAAGCCTCGCCTTCGGTGTTTGGCCATATCGGATTCTTGTGACGATGGAGGTGATCACGCCAGCGCCCCGTTTCAGGTAGTCGCCGGCTAAAAGGGAGTTGATGAGGGTGCTTTTTCCGGACTTGATGGCGCCCACCACAGCCACGCGAATCAGGTTTTCAGAAAGCTGATTCTGGATGGTGTCACAGGCCGATGCCCATTCGGCAAACGCGTTGTCGGGTTGCCCTGTCAGCTGCTGGGGAAAATCGAAAAGGGGTCTCAGCTGGTCCAGGGCCGCCAGCATCGCCTCCTCTATTTGGCTCATTGCACTCATTAGAATTTATTCAACTATCGAATTTATTGGGTTGATGGGTTGTATCGGGCCTGCCAAGCCGTTCGGATAGCAAACGCTTCCATCCGGTTCAAGAGAAACTGTATTGCATGTAACATCCGGAATGTCAAAAGAATAAATAAGATACCCCTTCGGTAAGAATTCAATGGATATAAAGTTGACCCATTGGGGGCACGCTCGAAGATCAGGCATTTCCGACGAAATTGG
>CAYOXD010000002.1:73169-104280 GCA_964407825.1 uncultured Desulfobacterales bacterium
TAAAGTTGACCCATTGGGGGCACGCTCGAAGATCAGGCATTTCCGACGAAATTGGAAAGCAGCTCGGGATTGATCCCCATCCGGTGCATGGCCGTATCCCAGCGCTGGCCCACCGGCACGTCAAATACCACCGTGCTATCAGCCTCGCAGGCCACCCATGCGTTCTGCCGCAGCTCGTTCTCCAGCTGCCCCTGCCCCCATCCGGCGCATCCGAGCAAAATCATAAAAGATTCCGGCCCCTCGCCCCGGGCGATGGCATTCAGCAGATCCAGCGTGTTGCTCAAAGCGATGGCGGCGGTCACCTTCAGGCAGCCTTCCCAGCCGAAGGGGGGGCCGTGAACAACAAAGATTTCATCCATATGAACCGGTCCGCCGTGATAGACAGGTGTCGTTTCCGCTCCGGATCCATAGTCAATGCCAAGTTCCTTGAATATCTGGTCCGCCGTGAGGTTGGGGCTGATCCGATCGATGGTGACGCCCATGGCACCGCCGCCGGTGTGCTCACAAATCAGTGTCACTGATCTGGAAAAATTAGGATCCGCCAACCCGGGCATCGCTACCAGCAGGTACCCTTTGAGACTGTCCTCCCGCGGGATTTCCATCCTTGTCCTCCTTGGATGATCCATTTAAGTTCCATTCAGCCGGATAAACACGGTTTCCGGGCAGCGGCGGTTTCATCCAGCCGGCCCACCTTCGTTGTGGTGGGCGCATGATACAGCCGCTCCGGGGCATCACGGGACTCGGCGGCGATGGTTTGCATGGCCTCCACGAACCGGTCCAGAGCCTCCAGGCTCTCCGTTTCGGTGGGCTCCACCATGATAGCCCCTGGCACCACCAGCGGGAAATAGATGGTCGGCGGATGAAACCCGAATTCCATTAAGCGCTTGGCGATATCCAGGGTCGAAATCCGGTGAGGGGCCTGATACTTGTCCGAGAAGACGCACTCATGCATGCATGGCCGATCGCATGGCAGATGGTAGTCTTTCTTCAAGCGTTCCTTTAGGTAATTGGCGTTCAAGACAGCCAACTGGCTGGCTTTTTTTAGATTTTCAGCCCCCATACTTCGAATGTAACAGTAGGCCCGCAGCTGGATCCCGAAATTGCCATAGAAGGCGTGGACCCTGCCAACCGATTGGGGAAACTGATCATCGACCTGGAAATTGCCGTCTGGACCTCGCAGGATCCGGGGGACCGGCAGGAAGGGCTCCAGCTCCTGGGTGACACAGACGGGACCGCTTCCAGGTCCCCCGCCGCCGTGGGGGGTTGAAAAGGTTTTGTGGAGATTGAGATGCAGGATGTCGATTCCGATACGCGCCGCATCGACGATTCCCATGACCGCATTCATGTTGGCACCGTCCCCGTAGACCAGCCCTCCGGCTTCGTGAACGATCCGGGTGATCTGTCTGATCCGGGTTTCGAAAAACCCCATGGTGTTGGGATTGGTGATCATGATGCCGGCCGTATCCTCATCCATTAGCGCTGCCACGGCATCCGCAGAAAGGATGCCGCAGGAGTCGGATTCGGCGGTGACAGGTTTGAAACCGCAGAGGGCCGCGCTGGCGGGATTCGTTCCATGGGCCGTATCGGGAATGATGAGCTTATGCCGGAGGCGGCCCTGTTGCCGATGATAGGCATGAAAGATCAACATTCCCGTCAGCTCTCCCTGAGCGCCTGCGGCCGGCTGGAGACTCACCGCCGGCAGTCCGGTGATGGCGGACAGGTAGCGTTCCAGATGGTACATGACATGAAGCGCACCCTGGCACAGCCCGGGCGGAAGCAGGGGGTGCACCCCCGCGAACCCGGGAAGCCCGGCCTGGCGTTCGTGGCTCTTGGGATTGTACTTCATGGTGCAGGAACCCAACGGATACATGCCGCTGTCCACACAGAAATTCCATTGGGACAGTCGGGTATAGTGACGCACCACCTCCAATTCGCTCAAATCTGGGAAATCGGGTCCCTCCCCGAGAAGCGACGCGTCCAGTGAATGGGCCGGTACGTCCCGGGGCGGCAGAGAAAAGGCGCATCTGCCCGGACTGCCCTTTTCCCACAGAAGCGGTTCATTGAACTTGAGTCCCGGGGTTCCGACTGCCTCCGTCATGGACACACCTCCTCCACCAGCCTGTCCATATCCGCCTTAGCGCTGGTTTCCGTAGCACAGAACAGATAATGATCCCTCAACTCCGGGTAAAACCGCTCCAGGTGAAGACCGGCAACGATGTTCTCTCCCAGCAGGCGGCGGTGGGTCTTCTCGAACCCCTGGGGCAAACGGGCCACAAATTCGTTGAAGGTGGGGCTCTCGAAGGGAATGGAGACGCCCCCCTTCTTAAAGCATTGCTTTAAGTATTCGGCCTTGTCGTGGTTCAGCGCGGCAAGACTGCGGATGCCGGATCCGCCAAGACTGGCCAGGTACATGACCGAAGCCGTGGCGCACAGGCTCTGGTTGGAGCAGATATTGGAGGTGGCCCGTGCACGCCGGATATGTTGTTCACGGGTGGCAAGGGTCAACACGAACCCCCGTCGTCCTTCCCGGTCCTGGGTCTTGCCGACGAGTCTTCCGGGCAGGTTTCGCACATAGGCCTGACGGGTGGCGAACATGCCCAGTCCCGGTCCGCCGAAACTCCTCGGAATACCGAAGCTCTGTCCTTCCCCGCAGGCGATGTCCGCCCCCAGAGTACCGGGGCTCTTGAGAAGCCCATAGGCCAGGGGCTCGGTGAAGGCGGTTATAAAGAGGGTACCAGGGTCCCTGTGAACCGCGGCGCCCCCCCCTCCCAGATCCTCGATGCACCCGAAAAAGTTTGGAGACTGGACGGCAACGGCCGCCGTGGGCGCCAGGTCCGCCAAGGAGTCGAAATCCGTGCGTCCATCCGACCCGTAGGGCAGAAGATGGACGTCGTAGCCCGTTGGCGCGAAATAGGTGTTCACCACCTGGCGATAGTGGGGATGGATGGCTGCGGATAGGACGACGCTTTTTCGCTTGGTGATCCGTACGGCCATCAGCAGGGCCTCGGCCAGAGCCGAAGCCCCGTCGTACATGGAGGCATTGGCCACCTCCAGTCCCAGGAGACGGGTCACGTAGGTCTGATACTCGTAAATGGCCTGCAGGGTCCCCTGGCTGATTTCAGGCTGGTAGGGTGTGTAGGCGGTGGAGAACTCCCCCCGTGCAATCAGCGCGGAGAGGCTTGCCGGAATAAAATGATCATAGGCGCCTGCGCCTATAAAAACCTTGCAGCCGGATGGGACCGCGTTGGTACCTGCCAGCTCATCCATGTGGGCGTTGAGCTCCCATTCGCTGATGGGTGCCGGCAGGTCCATAGGCGTTTTTCGACGGCAGTCTTCGGGAATCATGGCGTGGAGTTCATCGAGATGCCGCACGCCCACGGTTTCGAGCATCGTGGCAATGTTCGCGCTCGTATGCGGCAGATACCTCATCGCATCCTTCCTTGAATTCGCGCTCTCGGTTCAGGGCCCATCGTCCAAAGCCTAAACAGAGCGTGCATGAGATTTCCGGATCGGTATCGCTATCGAAATCGTTTCCGGCATTCGATCCCGATACCGATTTCGATAGCGATGCCGATATTCACTTGTGAGCGACCCATCTCAGATTGAATCGGTAAGAATTCAATGGATATAGGGTACCTTCAAGTTATATCCCTTGTAGACCACAAAGGTCTCGACGGACTGGACGTCCTGTATCTTCGACATTTCCTGGGTGTAGAATTCGAGAAGCCCGAATCCCTCCTTGAAAAGGACGGTGAGCAGCAGATCGAAGCGGCCCGTGACCACCCCGACGGAGACAACGCCCTTGAGTTTACTGATTTCCGCACCCTTGTTCACCAGATCCATGGTGTTAAGCTTGACGCCGATGATGACCACCTGGTGTCTGGGAACCATTTCCGGATCAACCAGCCCGATGATTTCCAGCTGTCCGTCTTCTTCCATCTTTCGAACGCGGGAACGGACCGTATTTTCGGTAACTGACAACTCTCCAGCTATTTTTTTGTACGATTTCCGTCCATTGCGAAGATGTCTGATAATGGCGAGACTGTTTTCGTCGATCTTCATACCCTTGCCCCATCCCAGCCCATTCGATTAACACTTGAAGAAATCAGGTGCCCAACGCACCGATCCCTGCCCCCCGCCCCTTTGCTTTTAGCTTTATTTCAAGTGGTGTCTCCTATATAATGTCCCTAATCGCCGAAGCCCAGGGAAAGGCAGCCGGCATCTATTCCGCCGGAACATAAGGCCTAATTCATATCCATAATCTTTTCAAGATGAAAATTACCGACACAGCGGGAAACGATGCCGACTTTACATACGCCGTTATATGACACCCACCGTGCGTCCGGCGCCACCATGACCGCCTTTGGGGGATGGCAGATGCCGCTTCAGTATAAAAACGGCATTCTTCACGAACATTTGGCGACGCGGGCCCATGCCGGCCTCTTCGATGTATCCCATATGGGTCGCTTCCTCATCTCCGGTCCGGACGCGCTCGATTTTCTGCAGCATATCCTTTCCAACAATGCCGGTGCCATCGAACTCCTCGAAGCCCAGTATACCATGATTCCCAATGAGGCGGGAGGGGCCATCGACG
This sequence comes from uncultured Desulfobacterales bacterium, assembly GCA_964407825.1. Taxonomy (GTDB): domain Bacteria; phylum Desulfobacterota; class Desulfobacteria; order Desulfobacterales; family JAFDDL01; genus CAYOXD01. The sequence continues at coordinate 77,764 of CAYOXD010000002.1, forward strand.
ATGCGTACCTTTACCGGTTTGTCGAGGACGCGTATTTACTGGTGGTCAATGCCGCCAACCGGGAAAGGGATAGGGCTCACTTCGAGGCCGTGGCGCGCCGATTTCCCAGGCTGAAGGTCGAGGACAGGACCTTCGACATGGCGATGCTCAGCCTTCAGGGACCTGAATCCAAAGCCGTCCTGGAGGGGGTGTTGGAGCAAGGCGCGTTGCCCGACCCCATGCGAAACCAGCTCTCAACGGTGCGCATTGCCCGGACCGAGGTCATGATGGGCCGGACGGGATACACCGGTGAACCGGTGGGTTTCGAGCTCTTTTTCCCGGCTGCCGTGGCCGAGCGCCTCTGGCTCCTATTTATCGCCCGAGGCGCCACGGCCTGTGGCCTTGGGGCCAGGGATACCCTGCGCCTGGAGGCAGGCCTTCCCCTGCATGGTCACGAACTAGGGACGGGGCCGGACGATCAGGAGATCCCGATTTTCGCCCTTCCCCTGGCCAGGTTTGCCGTCAGCCTCTCCCCCCTGAAGGGGGACTTTATCGGCCGGACCGCACTGACCCGTCAATTCTGGACGCTGAAAAAGATCATCGATCGGGACTACTCGGATATATCTGCCCTGCCCCGGCTCATCAAGCCGGTGGAGATCACCGGAAGGGGCGTAGCCCGGGCTGGCGACCCGGTCTATGCCGGACAGCGCCTGGCCGGTCATATCACCAGCGGCACGGTTGTTCCTTTCTGGCATTTCGAGGGAACGGGGGTCTATGGACAGCGGACGGATCAAACCGCCAAGCGGGCCATCGCCCTGGGACTGGTGGACAGCGCGCTTGTGGATGGGGAGGAGGTAGAAGTTGAAGTCAGGGGAAAACGCGTTTCAGCCCGAATCGTCCCCTATCACCTTAGGAACGAGGCGCCGCCTTTTGCCAGGCCCATCACCTGCCATGATTTTTCCCCCATCGAGCCGGTGGATGCTTCCAGGAACGTCGGCTTGAGGACCAGGGCCCGTTCGTTGGTTGAAAGGGCCATGGACAACACCCTCTGGCGAAGGCAGGCCTGTATCAATCTCATTCCTTCCGAGATGACCCCCTCCCCTGCCGTCCGGTGGCTGTCCATCATGGACCCGGCGGGCCGCTATGCCGAGCACAAGCCCCTGAAGGCCTTCTGCGAACAGGAGGTGTTCTATTACCAGGGAACGGATTTTATCGCCGAGGTCGAGGCCCTCCTGGTGCGGGAGATGCGCCGGTACCTGGGATGCGCCGAAGTGGAGATGCGGCCCATTTCCGGTCAGATGGCCAATTCGGCCGTTTTCAGCGCTCTGGTGGATTTCCGAAACCGGGCCGACCGGAAAAACGAGCAACAACGCATCCGGAAGGTCTTCAACCATCACATCATCAGGGGCGGCCATCTCAGCGCCCAGCCCATGGGGGCGATGCGGGACTTTGTGGTACGGGACCCGTTCATCGAGAAACCGGCGGTGATCAATTTTCCGGTTTTGGCCGACGACCCCTATCAGATCGATATTCCGGCCACCGCCGAGCTGATGGCCGATCACCGGCCGGAGCTGTTGATATTCGGAAAGAGCATGGTGCTCTACCGCGAGCCGGTTGCCCAGCTGAGCGCCATCGCCAGGAATCTGAACCTGAACTGCCACATCATGTACGACATGGCCCATGTGCTGGGACTCGTGGGACCACACTTCCAGATGCCCTTTGCGGAAGGGGCGACCCTTGTCACCGGATCGACCCACAAGACCTTCTTCGGGACCCAGCGGGGTCTCATCGCTTGCAACTATCAGAAGGGCCAACTCGGCTGGGACCTGTGGGAGGCTATCCAGAGAAGGAGTTTTCCCGGAAGCACCAGCAACCACCATCTGGGAACCCTGCTGGGGCTACTCATGGCCGCCTACGAAATGAACGCCTTCGGCGCCGCCTACCAGAAAGACGTTATTCAAAACGCAAAAGCCTTTGCCCGGGCCCTGCGTGATTGCGGGCTGCAGGTGGCGGGAAATTCCGACATCGGCTTCACGGAAACCCATCAGGTGATCATTCACGTGGGATATGCCGAAGCCCCCCGCATGGCCCGACGCTTGGAGCGAAACAACATCATCGTCAACTATCAGGCAGCGCCCCAGGAGGAAGGATTCACGGCTGCCGGCGCCCTTCGCATGGGGGTTTCCGAAATGACCCGCTTCGGCATGGGCTCTGGCGACTTTCAACACCTCGCCGGATTGATCCATGACGTGGTCGTGCACGACCGGGACGTCCAGGGGGCGGTCGCTGATTTTCGAAAAAAATTTGATCACCTGTCATACTGCTTTACAGACGCCGATCTCGAGGGCCGGCTCCAGCGTCTTCATACCTTGGTATAGACCCGCTGCCACTGGCGGGCCTGTGGCGATAGCTTCCTTCCAATTGGTTCCCCACCCCCCTTTTTGGGTGAACGACATCCGCGATTCGATCAGGCTGAACCGCTCCGGGGATAGACGGATACTCCGTAGGATTCCACATACACAATAATTATTATAAGGATCGCTATGTTACAGGATATGCACAGGTCGCTGGCCCCTTATTGAAGGGTATTCCCTTCATTATAGCCTTCCCCAGACTCGGCTCGATAAGTCGTTTACATAAAAATACAAGAAGTTATCTTCGATACCATCCCCCATGGCATAGCTATTGCTGCACATTCCCCCAGAAGGCCCCGAAACCCACTGGGGCGTTCCGGGCATCTGCCAAGGGCTGCAAGCGCTGAGGAGATTGAACCGAACCCTGGATAGCCGAATACGTCGAGGAATACTGCCATGAGCATAGCAACAATGAATATTCAATCGAAGGAATTTATCAGACCGGTCTGCCCTGATCCCTTGGAGCCGCCGGCCAGGACAGAAGATGGAAATGAAACACGAACCGGCCGGCGCAGGCTTGTCATCAGCCTGGTGGTGATACTGATCGCGGCGGGTTGCGCGCTGTGGTTCTCGATGGGCAGTTGGCGCCATCTGGCAGCGATACGGGCCGGCCTGGGAAGGTATTTTCTAGGATTGCCGCTCCTGTGGATAGCCGTTGGCTTTATGGCGCTGCATGCGGGGGTTCTGATTTGGCGCATCGTATTGTTCAAGATGTATCGCCCCGTTCCAAGTTGCAGCGACGATGAATTGCCGAGGTGCACGGTGGTGGTACCGGCCTATAATGAGGGGATGATGGTATTGAAGACCCTCGAAAGCCTGGCAAGCAGTGATTATCCACCGGAAAAAGTGCAAATGATAGCCGTTGATGACGGCAGTGTGGACGACACCTGGCAGTGGATCAAAACCGCTGGCAAGCGGTTCGGCGATCGACTCCTGTGCATCCAACTCCCACAGAACAGAGGGAAACGCCATGCGCTTCACGCCGGATTCTTGAAGGGCACGGGCGATGTATATGTGACGGTGGACAGCGATTCCATTGTCGCGCCGCAAACGCTTCGGAACCTGGTCAGCCCCTTTGTCGCATCCGCGCGGGTCGGTGCCGTTGCCGGTAACGTCCGGGTACTCAACCATCATCGGGGCTTCATCCCCCGCATGCTGAACGTGGTTTTTGTCTACAGCTTTGATTTTATCCGTGCCACCCAAAGCATGGTCAATACGGTCATGTGCACCCCGGGGGCGCTCTCCGCCTATCGCCGGGATATCGTCATGCGGGTCCTTCCGGTATGGCTGAATCAAAAGTTCTGCGGCCGGCCGGCCAATATCGGGGAGGACCGTGCCATGACCAACCTGATCCTGCGGGAGGGCTATCGCGTTCTGTTTCAGGAGAACGCAAAGGTCTTCACGGATGTCCCTACCCACTACACGAAGCTGTGCAAAATGCTGCTTCGCTGGGGACGCAGCAATGTCCGGGAAACCATCGTCATGAGCCGGTTCGCCTTCCGCCCATTCCGTGACGAGCCGATGCTCGGGGCGCGAATCAATCTGCTCTTGGGCGGTCTCAACTTAACGGCATCTCAGTTCATGCTGATGCTGACATGGGTGTCGATCCTGCTCTATCCCGGCGTCATTTACCTCAATATCGCCTGCGGTATGGTGATGACCTCCAGTCTCAGCGCGGCCCTGTATGCCTGGCGATACCGCTCCCTGGGCTTTATCTGGGCCTATGCGTACAGCTTCTTCTGGTTTGCAAGCCTCTTCTGGATCATCCCCTATGCCATCGTCACCCCCCATCGAACCGGATGGCTGACCCGTGAGCTGCCGTCCCCCCGTGTGGGCAGCAATGCGCATGGCTTTGAGGGTGAACATCTGCGTCTCCCGCATGCAGCCTAAGGGGGCTTCAGGGCCGCTGGATCAGGGTGAACACCACCACCTCGGGGGGGCAGTTGAACCTTACGGGAATGCCTGAGGAGCCGGCTCCCGAGGACGTATATCCCGTCGTGGCACCATGTTGCCAAAGACCGGAGGCGTATCGCCGGGATACCCGGCTGTGGGTGAAAAGCGGGCCTATATAGGGCAGACGGATTTGGCCGGCATGGGTGTGGCCGCAGAGGCACAGATCCACGTTTCTGCCGTCAAGATCGCGTACAATCTCCGGCGAATGGGACAGGAGGATGGAAAATGCGTCAGCCGGTACATTGCTGAAGGCCTTTTCAAGATCCTGGCACTGGTAATAGTGCGGATCATCCACGCCCACGATGGACAGGGAGGAGCCGCCTCTTTTGATCGAGAAACAGTCATTGACGAGGAGACAGATCCCCGAATCCTCCAGTTCAGGTGCAATCCCCAGACAGTCGTGGTTTCCCAGGATACCGAAAACACCGTCCGGCACCTGAATCTGCCGGACAAACCGTGCCAGGGATTGGTTGGCATCGCTGAAATCTCCATACATTTCCATGCGATAATCCCCACCCAGCAGACAGATGTCCACCTCCAGATCCTTGACAAGGTCCATGAGACGATCGCATAGCCCGTTTACCCCGTCGAGGTGGAGGTCGCTGATAAAGAGAATCCGGTAGCCGTCGAAGGGGGCCGCCAGCCGATCGAAGGCGAGCGGGATGTTCGTTATCTGCACGTCCAGGGCGTTTTTTTCCCCCCGCTCGTAAAGCCCCAGCGCCTTGAACATCCCCTTCATGATCCAGCGGTAGTAGATCACGTTTTCAAAATTCAAAAGGCGCGCAAAGGGAGACAGGGCCGTGTGGCATGCCCGCCATTCGCGAAAGCCGAAGCGGGATCGAATGATTCGCCCGGTATCGCAATTGGGGGTAAAAAGGAACGATAGCCTTTTTTTCATCAGGGATCCCAGCAGGATGCTCGCTGAAAACACCAGCAGGGTGGCCAGGAAAACCGACCAGGAAAGTCGATACGCCCATTTGCAAAGAAGCAGGGGAAATGCCCCTTCAAAGACTTGATCGAAGAGGGGGAGGGTCTCGCCCTCCTTGAACCCCATGCGGCGCTTCAGAAAGCTGGTGAAAAGATCCCCCAGCATACTGGTCCCGGCGATGAGCGAACTCATGGGAAGGGACAGGCCCATGAGGCCACCGCATAGCCCCCCTGCCAGGATGCCACTGAGGAGCCCGCCCCAGGTCTTGTGGTGTCCCAGGAGGGGTTGCCCATCCGCCAGCCTTCGGCCGTTATCCACGGGGCGCCGCCTCAGCCCGGGCCATAGGGCGGCCGCCAGCATCGGCGTCCCATTGGTGACCATTAGTATCAGCCAGAACTTAAAGATCAGCAGGTTCCCCACAATGGTTGCTCCCCCCTGGGGGCGTCCTCATGGGGGCGCCCCGTGAATGGCCCTTCCGGCGACAGCGCCGAGGCCTTCCATGACCAGCTCTGAAATTGTCGGATGGGCATGGATCATCTTTGAAACGCTTTCCGGTAAAATGCCTGAGGACTTGGCCAGCAGGACCTCGTGGATAATTTCCGTGGCATCGTGTCCCACGATATGCGCCCCCAGGATCGCACCACCGTCCGGCTCATGGAGAATCTTGATGAGACCGTCCGGCTTTCCGATGGCCTTTGCCTTGCCGATCCCCCGGTAGGGAAAGACGGTTTTCCGGAAGGTGATATGCGCCTCCAGGGCCTGGGATTCTTTCAAACCGAAGCTCGCCACCTGGGGTTCGCAGTAGATGGCCGAGGGCACCTCATCGAGCCGGATCCCCTCCTCCATGTCCTCCTGTCCAGCCATGCGCGCCACTGCGATTTCTGCCTCCTTGGATGCCACATGAGCCAACTGAGGGGTCTTTACGACATCGCCGATGGCATAGATTCCCGGCACCCGGGTCTCGCCGTAGGCCCCAACGGGGATATAGCCCCTTTCCGTTTCGATCCCCACCCCCTCCAGCCCCAGGCCTTCCGTGCTGGGAACCCGTCCGAAGACGCACAGGGCCCTTTCCGCCTCGACGCTCTCCCGTCGGCCGTCCGATGCCTCCAATAGAACCGAAACTCCCTTTTCATGCCTTTCCATGGACAGGGCACGGGTAGCGACCCGGATGTCGATGCCCCGCTTTTTGAAGGACTTGGCCAGTACGGCAACGATCTCTTCATCCTCCAGGGGGAGCAGATGGGGAGCCATCTCCACCAGGGTCACCTTGACCCCGAAGCCGCTCATGATATAGGCGAATTCGCAGCCGATGGCGCCGGCGCCCAGAATGACCAGGCTGCCTGGCAGATCGGTCATGGCCAGGATGCCGTTGGAGGACAACACCTGCCTTTCGTCGAATTCAAAACCGGGCAGCGTAAAGGGCATCGACCCGGTGGCGATGAGGATGTTCCGGCAGCGGACCCGCGTCCCGTCCCCAAGGCTCACTTCCCCTGTCGCGGCGATGGTGGCAGTATCGCGGATCACCGTTACCGCGTATTTCTTCAGCAGGTATTCGACACCCTTTACCAGAAGTTTGGCGGCCTGGCGGGAATTTTTATTCACGCTGGCGTAATCCAGTCCCGAGATATCCACGCTCACACCAATGGATTTCATCTCCTTGATGGAATCCAAGAGGCCTGCCTGATGGATCAGGTTCTTGGAGGGGATGCAGCCCCAGTTAAGGCACACCCCACCCACCTGATTCTTTTCAATGACGCAGGCCTTCAGTCCCAGTTGGGCCGCCCGGATCGCGCCCACATAGCCGCCTGGGCCGGCACCGATGATGGCGACGTCATACTCGCTTGTCTCTCCCACGTATCCTCCCTATTCCTCATGAATCCTCAGACCTGCCGGCAGCGCCTCCCCATAGATGGTACTCTCCTCCCTGGAGGCAATGGGGACCACTTCGCTGACAAAGGGCAGACAATCCGCCAGTTCGGGAAATTGCCTCAGCCAGTCTTGAACGCGGCGCAGCTGGTCCTCGCTCAAATCCCTTGCGCTATCCCCGGTCTTGCGAGCCATCTGGGCCAGGGTCACTCCGACCGGTTTCGGGTTCCGCCAGGGCTGTTCCATCAGCGCCTCACACCAGGCAAAGACCTGTGAGGGCGGCACCACCCGGTTGATGGGTCCGTAGAGAAGCTCCCTTGCGGCCAGACGAGACAGGGCCCAGAGCAGTTGGGGCTTTGTTTTTTTCGGTGACAGGTCCTTCAGGAGCCGTTCCGCCCACCGGGCCTTGTCGTTGGTCTGGAGGTGCTCCAGATTGGCCACCAGCATCCAGATTTCCAGCATCTCCTGAGGGGGCAGCTTCGGCGCAGCGCCCTTTTTGGGCATGAGAAGGGAGGTGAGGTCCTGACTGAACTGGCGCTGCTGGCCGGGGCTGAGACCGGCGCAGAGCCTTCGCCACATGATCCACCATTCCGCATTCACCTGGGCGTTGTTACCATGGACCGGTCCCTGATGATACAATTTCCAGAGCGGCTTCATCCGGTGGACGTCAAAGGCGTCCCCGCATCCAGGACGCATGCAATAGCCCAGAAGATTCATCCACCGGCTCTCCAGCACCGCCACCCGTTGCCGTGTGGCGGCAAGGGCGATGAGATCGTCGGCCAGGGTGCGAAGGAAGGTCAGGGGCCAGCGCTCCTTCTTGAGCGCCACGATCCGTGCAATGTCCTTCACGATGGAGGCATCGCCTTTACCCTGGCCTTCCCCTGAAAAGAGATCCCGAATCGCCTTTTGGGCTTTGGCAGCCCGACCGGCCTCAATGACCACGTCATCGCTCACCTCCGCCGCGGCCGGCGTGGTGCCACGGAGCTGGAACTGGAGCTGCCAGCGATGGTCCGTGGCGCGGCTGGTGCACCAGAGGGAGAGGCTTCCCATTTCCGTGTAGGCCGCTTCCAGCTGAACGGGAATCTCGCTGTGCTGCCCCCCCTTTCCGAATTCGATCACCGTTTGCACAGGCGGCATGGCGGTAAGGGTTTCATCGATGCGCACCAGGTCGCCGGAGCGGTCACCGGACCTGAAACTGGAACTGAAAACGTCGAACTGTACCGGCTGGTTCGTCATGACCGTGAAATCCCGGTCCTTCAATTGGATGGCCGATCCCTCGTCCAAACCACGCTCCACCAGGCAGATGGCCTTTTCGGCGCCTCCCGGGTCGGTCTTCCGGGTGCCGACGCCGAGATAATAGGCTCGGGGGCTGCCGCTTCCCACCCGGACCCCCAGACCGGTTTTCACCAGTCCGTAATAGGCCGCGCCGAGGGCCACCGCGAGATCCGGATGGGGATTGTCCAGCACCCCCGGGCAGTGCTCGTCGCTTTGGCCAAACCAATGCCGCAGGGTCTCCCGGATCCGCTCCTGGATGAGGGGCGGCTTGAGGGAGCCGCCATTGAAAAGGATGTGCTCGGGTGCCCCCTGAGGGCGGTTCAACAGATGGGCCATCTCCTCCCCGTGCTGATCCATGAACCAGCAAAGATGTCGTGTCACGGCAGGTTCCTGCTCATAGGGCAGTCCCAGCTCGGTGATGCCCTTTCGATCCCGTTGCGCTCTGCCGGATCCCGGTGAAACCAGCGGGAAAAACCCCTCGGTGAGGACCGATTCCACGTCCGACCGTGTCAGCGTTGCCGAAAGCGTGCCGGCGATGAGTCGCCCGCCCTTTCCCATGAGGGTGATGGTGACCGAATCGGAGCGTCCCTCCAGGAGGCTCTCCTTCGCCTGGCGGCATTGGTGGCACAGGGCCTTCCACCGGTCCGGGCCGAGAGCGGCGGATTTGCCGGAAAAGCGGCGCTCCACGTGACGGGCCAGGGCCAGATCGACATTGTCTCCGCCTAAAATCAGGTGATCGCCCACCGCGATCCGCTCGAACCGAGGGCTGCCTTCGGTTTCCCGCAAGATGATGAGGGTGAAATCCGAAGTGCCCCCCCCCACGTCGCACACGAGGATGAGCTCGCCGGGCTGAACCAGGTCCCGCCAGTGATGCTCGTGGCGGATGAGCCAAGCGTAAAAGGCCGCCAGGGGCTCCTCCAGGAGGGTGACATGTCGCAGGCCGGCAAGGGTGGCCGCAGACAGGGTCAGATCGCGGGCCACCTCGTCGAAGGAGGCCGGCACGGTGATGATGACCATCTGATTTTCGAGATAGGCTTCGTCGTCGTCCCCCTTACCCCGGTTCCAGGCCTGCCGGATATGGGAGAGGTAGGCCGCCGTCGCCTGGACGGGGGAGACCTTGGCGATATCCTTTCCGACCCCCCAGGGCAGGATCTTGGCCTGGCGATCCACGCTCCCGTGGCAGAGCCAGCTCTTTGCGGAGGAGACAAGCCTTGCCGGCACCGTCGCCCCGTGATCCCGGGCCAGGGCCCCCACCACATGCGACGGTTCCGGGGACCACGGCAGGGCGATGGCCTCCCGGGCGATGTCGTACTCACCGGGAATGTAGAGAAAGGAGGGCAGGACGGGCAGCTGAGTGATTTCTCCGAGTCCCGTCAGTTGAGGTATGCGGAAGTGACGGATAAGCTTCTGCTTTCCCCCTTCCGGAATCTCTTCGGGGAGGGACGCCAGATCCACATAGGAGACCGCCGAGTTGGTGGTCCCTAGATCGATCCCCACGATGAAACGGTGATCATTCGTCAAGTGGATGCCTTTCCCGAACGTTGAATTCCAGCTTCCACCGCTGCCCGTCCTCCTGTGAAACGCACCATAGCTCGAGGGTGCCGATCTCGGTCACCGCGATTTCCAGGGTCACGGGAATCGCGGTGCCCATTTCACCGTCCAAAGTGGTCTCCAGCGTCGTGATGGCTTCGATTTGCCCCTCCCAGTCGTCGATAATAACACCGGGGGTATCATCGAACCGGGTGGTGGAGCCCAGGAAGTCGAAGGTTACGGGCTCCCCCACCACCAGGACGAATTCCTGGGAGGAAATCTCAGCCCTGGCACCCTCCTCCATGCCGAAGGGCGCCAGGCAGAGCGCCCGGGTGGGCGCCGGCATACCGGGAACAGCCGGCATGGCCGCAGCGATGCCGAGGTAATAGGATTTTCCGAGGCCTCCCCGGATGCGGATGCCATGCCCCCGCCTGGCCAGCCCGTAATAGGCCGCTCCCCGGGCTACGGCAAGGTCGGCGTCCGTGGCCGCGATTTCCCGGACCGGAGCCGCCCCCTCCTGGCCCTCCTGCCAGGAATTGAGAAGGGTCAGGATCCGCTTTCGGAGCTGGTCGGCTTTCATGACACCACCGTTGAAAAGAACGGCTGTCGGCTGGGTCTTCCTGTCCAGATGCGCATCCTGGCGACTGATGAACCGGGCCAGGTGCCGGGAGACGCAGGGGTCCGCCTCGTAGGAGAGACCGAACTCCTTGATGCCCGCCTGTTGACCTGCCGCTGGCGCATCGCTGCGCTCGCAGAGCGGAAAAAATCCATTTAGGATGACCGATTCGGCATCCTCCCGGGTCATTTCCGCCCGGAGGGTGCCGCCGATGAGTTTGCTGCCCGCGCCCAGGATGGCGATGGGCCGCTCGTCCGGTCCGTTCTCCGAGAGAATCGCCTCCTTGGCGCTGCGGCACCCGTGCCACAGGCCTTGCATCTGGCGCGTATCCAGGTTCTTTCCCTCACCGGAGAGCCGCTTTGCCAGATGGTAGGCCAGGGAAAGATCCATATTGTCCCCCCCCACCAGAAGGTGCTCCCCGACGGCGATACGCTCCAGATCCAGCTCCCCGTCCCGCTCGGATATCTGGATGAGGCTGAAATCACTCGTTCCGCCGCCGATGTCGAACACCAGGACCAGATCGCCGACGGAAACCGCATCCCGCCATTTGTCATTGGAGGTGGAGATCCAGGAATAAAAGGCCGCCTGGGGCTCCTCCAGCAGGGTCACGTTCGCAAGCCCCGCCAGACGCGCCGCCTGGATTGTAAGCTCCCGAGCCACCGCATCAAAGGAGGCCGGCACGGTCAGCAGAATATCCTGGTTCTCCATCAGGAGGCTCGGCTCGTAGCCATCTGCGGTCCGGGCCATCTGGTGATCCCAGGCCTGGCGGATATGCTTCAGGATTTCGGCCGAAGCGGCCACCGGACTGAGCTTCGGGCAGTCCGCCGGGCCTTTCCAGGGAAGGATGGGCTTGTTGCGGTCCACAAGGGGATGGCAGAGCCAGGACTTGGCAGAGGAGATGAGCCGTTGGGGAAGCTCCGCTCCCCGTTTCCTGGCAAATTCCCCCACCGTGAGGGTCTCCTCCCCTGACCAGGGAAGCGCCAGGGCCCCTTCCGGCACGTCGTGCGGTCCTGGGGATAAAATGAAGGAGGGCAGGATGTCGCGGTTCTCGACCACCCCGGCCTCCACGGTCTGGGGGATTTCCAGGATCTCGATGTCGGGCGTCCGACCGGGATCCAGTTGGGCCCTGGTATAGGAGACCACGCTGTTAGTGGTTCCCAGATCGATGCCGATGATATACTGGGCGTCACTCATGGTCAGATTTCCACCTCCGCCGGGGCCAGAATCCCCGCATCCCGGGTTCCGGAAAGGGTCGGCAAATCCTCCCGCTTGGACTGCCATCCCCGGTGACGCAGAGTCCCCTGAAAGGGCGGCTCCCCACTGACATTGCCCACCAGTTTGATGGCGGCGGGATCGAAGCCCGCGGCCACGGTGACGGATTCGCCCTCCTCCTGGTCGATAATCGGCTGCAGCGAGAGGCGTTTGTCGATGACCTGCTTGCAGCTCTCGTGGATTCCACGAACGGCAGCGCCGATCTGAGCGTCCTCATAGAGGCTCAAATCCTCGGCGAAAAAATCCAGGAGCCGTCCCTCCCGCTGCAGGATTGATATCAGATAGAGATACATCTGCTTACTCTGACGAAGCCGCTGGATCTTGTCCTCACCTGCTGCGCCGGTCAGCTTTGGCTCCTTCTTTGCCTTCGCCTGCCGGGCAGAGCCGGGCAAAAGCGCTTTCAGGCTGCCGCGAATGCCGAGCCAGGCAGCAAGCGCCAGAAGGATGCTGAGGAGACAAATGGCCGGCAGGACCCATTCAAGGAGGTATTTCTGAGCCATCGTCGCCAGTCGGGTGAATTGGGCAAGGGCACCCGAGTCGAGTGTCCCCCCCAACAGTGTCGAAAGATTCTCTCTGACGAGGTCCACTGCGTAGAAAAGCGCCAAGAATATCACTGCACCCAGGAAAATAAAATAAAATAGAATTCTGAAAAGCGCGCGTCGGGAAAAACGGTTGAGAATATCCACTGAGTTCATCTCCTTGAAGAAAAGGGAACGGCGCCGGGCCGGCAATTTCGCTATCGGCAAGGACACTAATGACTGCCGGTTTACCTGTCAAGGGGCTATATTGCCTCTTTACCTGCGGATTGCCCCCATGGTATAGGCCTCCCTATTATGAAACCAACATCGAAGAAGGAGCCTTCGGCCCCCCCCCTTTTTGCACCCGATATATTGGCATCCCATCTGCCGTCACCCGAGGCCGGGCAAGTCGATAGACCCCGCCTGGCGCCGACCGCTGGCTACAGGTTCCGGTTCGATTTCGACATCGGTTATCTGCGAAAAAGTCCATGCAGGATGTGCACCAATCAGCCCGAGCTGCCCCGTTGCGCAGACGGCTGCCGGGTCCTGGACAAGCTCCACACCGTTCTGTCCAGAAGCATATCTTGCGCCGGGAGACCCTGAGCGTACCTGCCCCTCAGCTCTTATTTTTCATCCAATAGGGATTGATGAGGTCCTCGAATATGGCCAGGGCCGCAGCAGATCCCTGACCGGTGGCGGTCACGATCTGCTTGTAGCCCCCCTCCACGTCCCCGGCCGAATAGATGCCCGGGATATTGGTCCGGTGATTGCCGTCATGGCGGATAAAGCCGTCCGGTGTCAGCTCGACGCCGATTTTGCTTGCCAGACCGACGGTGGGTTCGTATCCGATGGCAATAAAAACCCCGTTGGTCTCGAATGTCGATGTTTCGCCGGTTTTATTGTTACGCAGCAGAAGGGCGTTCACCTGCTTATCCCCGCGGATCTCCTGAATTTCCGTATCCCATAGCACGGGGATGTGGTTGTCGAAGAGGTTCTTTGTCAGGACCTCCTGTGCGCGCAGTTTATCCCTGCGATGAATCAGCGTGACCCCGACCCCCATGTGATGCAAGTGCAGCGCCTCGGTCACCGCGCTGTTGCCCCCGCCCACCATCACCACCTGCCTTCCCTTGAAAAGCGGTCCATCACAGGTGCTGCAGTAACTGACCCCCTTTCCGCTGAACTCCTTTTCCCCCTTGACCCCCAGCAGCCGGTGGGTGGCGCCGGTAGCCAGCAGCACCGCCCGGGTGTGAAAGGTTCGACGCGTGGTGGACACCACCACCGGATCTCCGGGGGTGATATCCAGAACATTCTCGCCTTGAAAAATGGGAACATACTCGAGGGCGTGGCTCACCATGATGTCCACCAGCGTCCGGCCGCCCACCTGGGTAAATCCGGGGTAATTCTCCACAATGGGGGTGGTGGCCACCTGCCCGCCCAGGGCATCGCGCTCCACGACGGCGGCTTTGAGGCCCGAGCGTTCCGCGTAGATCCCGGCGGCAAGACCGGCGGGCCCCCCACCAACGATGAGCACATCGGTTTCCACCAGCTCGGCGGTGTTCTCAGGGATGAAAACCGTCACGGGCTCCAGCTTCTTCAGAGAGGCCATGAAGATTTCCTCTGTCCTGGCGCCCTGGCCCACCAGGACATCATTGGCATAGCACTGGGGGACACTCAGGGCGGAATATTGCTCTGCCAGGTCCGTGTTGCACTGGATGTCCACGATCTCAAGGGACACCATCTCCGGGGCCTCGATGGCAGCCCGGACGCCGTTGACGGCTTCCTGGGGGCAGTAGGGGCAAGTGGCGCTCACAAATACCTTGACGTTCCTGGGGGAATCGATGCTCTTCAGAACCGCTTTGGCCTCGTCCTTCAGCTGGCTCTCCCCCAGTCCCACCAGAATCAGGGCTTCGAGCATGGTTCGTCCCTCCTCCCCAAGGGGCGCACCAAGCCATCGGATTCCATAGCGTTCCGGTGCGATCAGCAGCGTTGGAGAGCGGCTCACATTCCATTTCCGGGCCAGTTCGTGATCGAGAAAATATTCCCGGAACTGGATCTTGTCCGTGAGATCCCGGAATGCCTTCATGATCTGACGGTTCGTTTGAACGAATATCGTATCATCGCCTCGGGCGATGAAATGATACACGGGAATGTCATTGGGCAGCCTGGCAAAGGTTGCCTGAAGCTGTCGCATGATGTTGGCATTTGCCGATTCCTGTCCATGTGAGTCCATATCGATTGCCCTTTCATGGCGTCGTGGAAATAGACCTGGCGGCCCGTTAAGGTGGAAAAATCAATCTCATTTTAGGTATAAATTAAACAAGTTCCGATGACATGTCAATGTGGGCTGTGGGGCTGGCCCATGGAAAGAAGCGCCGCTGCCAACTGGAGATCCTCCGGGGTAGTGATCTTGATATTGTTCCTGCTGCCGGGAATGATCCGGATTCCCGTGCCCATCCGTTCCAGGAGGCTGGCGTCGTCCGTAGCGCATATTCCCTCCCGCCGTGCTCGGGCGTGGGCCTCCACAATGAGCGCATATCGGAAGGCTTGGGGGGTTTGTGCCTGCCAGATTCCTTTCCGGTCCAGGGTCCGGGTGATGAGCCCCGCATCCGAGACATACTTCAGCGTGTCTGTGGCGCGGATCCCCAGGATGCACGCCCCATGGGTCGCGGCCTCCCGGATACAGGCGCTTACCTGTTCAGGGGTAACGAAGGGCCTCACACCGTCATGGATCACCACGACATCGGTGTCGGCGTCCATGGCGGCCAGACCGTTCCAAACCGAGGCCTGACGCACCTCCCCCCCCGGTACCAGATCCACGGGGGTATGAAGATCAATGGACGAAAGGAGCCGTCCCCTGCAGAAATCGAAGTCGGTTTGGGGCGCCGCCAGAAAAATCCGGCTGACGAGGGGGCAGCGATCGAATATTCGAAGGGTGTGGGCGACGATGGGCAGCCCTCTTATCTCCAGGTACTGCTTTCGCACCGCACTGCCCATTCGAAGGCCGCTTCCGGCGGCCACGACAAGGGCTGTATTCATGGCTATAGAGGGCGGACCTATTTCAGATAACTCAATTCATTGGGTAGATCGATGCCTTTGCCGATGGAGTCCTCTCCATAGTTGACCTTGGAGAGGGTCTCAATATCCCGCAGGGCCCGGATATCCCCTTGGAAGGTGACGTGGGTGCGGTTTTCCTTCTGGATCTTGCCTCCGGCCCACTGGATGTCCAGGACGCTGCTGGCGTCGAAGCGGTCGTTGTCGATGCACAGCTCCACCTGCCCCCCGAAGTGCTGAACGATTTTGGCCACCAGGAGGCTCGGACGGCTGTGGAACCCAAGCTTCTGGGGAATCCCCACGGTAACGCTGCCCTTCTCGATGTTTTCGTTGAGGATTTCCCGGGCCAGCTCCTTGCCGGTGGTCAGGAAATGGCAGACGTAGTAGAGCCCGAAGTTGATGGTGCGGTCCAGGAGCCGCACCGGATCGATGAGTTCCGAGAGCCGATCCTGCACCTGCTTGTAGATGTTTTTGTAACCCGCATCATGGAGGTGACGCTCATAGAAATGCAGTAGTCTGCCGATGACCTGCAACAGGTGAAAGACCACGGAGAAATGCCCCCGCAGCTGCTTCATCTTGCGGTTTCCAAACAGATACCCGCCGTGGATGACATAGGTGTCGAACTGGGACTGAAGGTTGTGGACCATCATCTCGAAGCTTCTCATCTTCACTTCGTTGACCTTGTCAGGAATGATGGTCTTGATCTCCCCGATATCATAGGGCTCGTAAAACCCCAGCTGATCGAAGCTGCGGGCAATGTTGAGAAATTCGTTGGCGATACAGACGATGTTTTCCTTCTGGCGCCCCTTGTCCAGGTCGTCGATATCATAGGGAAGCATCTCGCTGGTGGTTACGGCCGGGAAATCGTCCGCCGTGAAACGGTCCTTGGGCAGCCCGATATTCAGGCGTTCAGCCTCGTGGAGAATCATCGGCGCCATTTTTCTCAGCGCGTTGGTCAGAAAATCCAGGATCTCTTCGCCTTCCCTTTCGAACTCCTCGGTGTCGGACAGGTGGTAAAAGGTCAGCCGGTTGAGGATATGCTTCTGAGAATAGCTGGCTGAGCCGATATGGCGCACCGCGGCGCACAGCTCTCTATAAAAGAACCAGTCCTTGCTGTTTTTTGCCCCATGAAAATCGAGAAAATCCTCCAGCAACTGCGAGGTGGAAATAAGCTCGGCATATAGTTTCTTGGTGAAATAATGCTGGGGAAGATCGAATTTTTCAATGTAACGGCAGCACTTGAGGTAATCATGGGAAAAAATGCGAACTTTCTCGGAAAAAGAGATGGCACAGGTCTCCCGCCCCATCGGAGCGCCGGAAATGCACTCGGTTGAATCGGTCATGGATTATTCTACCTTCTAATTCTCTGCCCTCAGAAAGGTAAGCCGGCCGGAGTCGCCAATAAGCCGAATTCTGTTTTCATCCCGCCGGTTACCCGTCGGGCGAACAACGATCATTCATCTGGGACGCCTGTTGCCAGGAGCCTCTTGCGACCTACCCGGAAGCTCGGGCGGGCCGCCCTCGAACGCTTCCCTATTTGGTCTTGCACCGGGTGGGGTTTACCGAGCTTCTCCGGTCGCCCGGAGAACTGGTGCGCTCTTACCGCACCGTTTCACCCTTACCCTGCGTCATTGTCGTCCAAGTGCCGCTTTTACCCCCATGGGGAAAGGGCGTCCTGAACGGCAGGCTGCAGGGCGGTTTGCTTTCTGTTGCACTTTCCTTCACGTCGCCGTGACTCCACGTTATGGAGCACCCTGCCCTTCGGTGTTCGGACTTTCCTCCGGCCACCTGCCCACGTGGCACGCGACCGGCGATCGTTTTGTCGGCTCCGGCCGGCTAATACACCTGCTCTTATATAGCTGGACCCGCTCCCCTGTTTCCACTCGGGCACTAGGTCTCTTCTGCCAACCAATAGATAATTCTATGACAATGGGGGCAAAACTTCAAGGTGTCCCCCCGTTGAAGCTCATTGAACATCTGGGGGGGGATCGTCAGATGACAGACCTTGCAAACGGCATTGGTTACCGGTGCCAAGGCAATGGGTCCAACCTGTGACTTGACGCGGCTATAAATGTCGAGCATCTTGGCATCGACGCATTCCTGCTGTTCATCCCGCTCCCCCTTCAGGGATTCGAGGCGCTGGGCGATCTCGTCAGCTTCCCTTTGGACAGCCGCCTTGCGCTGCGCCACCGTTTTTTCGAGTTGCGTCATCTCATCCTTCAGCTCCTGGAGGACTCTCTGCTCGCTGTCGATGGCGTCCAGACCTGCGAGCATCTGATCCTCGAGTTCGGACTGTTTGGCTTCCTGTTCCTCGATTTCCAGGAGAAGGGACTGATATTCCTTGTTCGTTTTAACGGCATCCATCTTCTCCCGGCTCTTTTTGACCCCCGCCAGGATGGCATCGGCCTCACGCTCCTGGGAGCGGTAAGTTTTTTGCAGCTGATCCACCAGTTCGCTCTGTCCGCTCAACTTCAGCCTCAGGTCCAGAAATAGCGCATCCAGCGCCTCGATGGTCTCGGGGATTTTTGCAAGAGACCGGCTCAGCCGGGCCACCTCCGATTCGAGTGCCTGAAAATCGATCAACGCATCGAGATTGTTTTTCATGTCATCCTGTCCATTTATAATACCACAAAGGGGTTTTTCTCCACATCGCAGGGACGAATGGAAACCTGAAGGCCGCACTTGGCGCATGTCTCTTTCAGCATGGCACAGAGGCTCGTCACCATGGGATGCTCCGATGCGAAATGGCCGACATCCAGGAGGCCCACCCCTGTCGCCTCTGCTGTGCGGGCATCGTGATAGCGAAGATCCCCGCTGACGTAGGCCTGGGCACCGGAGGCGTAGACGGCGGCCAGCAGCGAGGCGCCGCTGCCCGTGCACAGCGCCACCCGGTGGAGCATCATCTCAGGATCTCCCGCCATCCGGATGTGATCGGCGGACAGTTGCGCCTTGAGCTGGAGAGCCAGCTGCCTCAGTGACAGGGGTTGGGGAAGCGTTCCCACACGGCCCATGCCTTGGAGCCGGCCGGCCCCGGACCCCACGGTCCCGCTATCCACCGGGGGCTGACCCGCGGCATCCGGCACAAGAGCGGTCCTATCCGTCAAGCCGATCCGATCCGCCAACTCATCGTTCAGCCCGCCACCGACGCGGTCCAGATTTGTATGGGCTGCATAAACCGCCAGCCGGCCCTGCACGATTCTGGCCACCAGGGCACCGATGGGGGTATCGAGGTCAAGGGATTTCAGGGGAGTGAAAAG
Source organism: uncultured Desulfobacterales bacterium (assembly GCA_964407825.1). GTDB lineage: Bacteria > Desulfobacterota > Desulfobacteria > Desulfobacterales > JAFDDL01 > CAYOXD01. Next base: position 96,423 of record CAYOXD010000002.1, read on the forward strand.
AAGCGGATGGTGGGTGATCAGAAGATCGATGTTTCGCTCGAGGGCGTCATCGATAACCTGGGGTGAAGGGTCCAGTGCAGTCATCACCCTGGAGACGGGCCAATCGCGTTTCCCGATCTGGAGGCCCGGATTATCCCAGGAATCAGCCAGTCGGAGCGGCGCCACCCCCTCCACCAGGCCTATTATATCTTGGACCGTTACCGTCACGCTTTATCCATGTTTCTATATCGAATCCGGCTTGGCCCGGAGCTGGGACCGGGAGTTGAGCGCTTGCGCGCGACGCGTCATGGAGTGGCATCGACCATAACCGGTTTCAGCGCCGGTCATTTCAGCAGTCTCGCTGGGAATGGGCCCACCTGGGATCGAACCAGGGACCGACCGGTTATGAGCCGGTGGCTCTGCCAGCTGAGCTATGGGCCCACAGCGTGCCAATTTAAGGATGTTTCCATATATTTAAATCAAAAATTTGTCAAATTGCCTCAGCTCTCGATAAAGCTCTTCAGCTTTCGGCTTCGGGTCGGATGCCGAAGCTTTCTCAATGCCTTTGCCTCGATCTGGCGGATACGCTCCCGGGTTACCGCAAAATCCTGGCCGACCTCCTCCAGGGTGTGATCCGCCTTCTCACCAATCCCGAAGCGCATCCTGAGTACCTTCTCCTCCCGAGGGGTTAGCGTGGCCAGCACCTTACGGGTCTGCTCGGCCAGATTCATGCTGACCGCTGCGTCCGATGGCAGCATGAACTTCTTGTCCTCAATGAAATCTCCCAGGTGGCTGTCTTCCTCCTCACCGATGGGGGTTTCCAGGGAGATCGGCTCCCGGGCGATTTTAAGCACCTTCCGGACCTTGTCCAAGGGGATTTCCATTTTCTCGGCGATTTCCTCTGGAGAAGGCTCACGGCCCAGTTCCTGCACCAGGTAACGCGACGTCCGGATCAGCTTGTTGATGGTTTCGATCATGTGCACCGGTATTCGGATCGTTCTGGCCTGGTCGGCGATGGCGCGGGTGATGGCCTGGCGGATCCACCAGGTGGCGTAGGTAGAAAACTTGTAGCCGCGACGATACTCGAATTTATCCACGGCCTTCATCAGGCCGATATTGCCCTCCTGTATCAAGTCGAGAAATTGAAGGCCCCGGTTGGTGTACTTCTTGGCGATGCTGACCACCAGGCGGAGGTTGGCTCTGATGAGTTCGCTCTTGGCCATTTTGGCCCGGATCCGGCCATCCTCGACATTGCCCATGATCCGCTTCAAGCCCCGGTTCTTGGCCTTGATGGACTGCTCCCTGTCTTCGATTTCAGTTTGAACCGTCCTGGCCTGGGTATAAAGGGTTTCGATTTCCGAGGCATCCTTCTCGCACTGCCGGGCGGCCCACTTTTGAAAAGATCCCTCCGCGGCCAGCTGATCACGGAACTCCATGAGGTTGACCCCCAGGGCACCGGCGCATTTCGAAAGTAGCGCTTCCCGTTCCTCGAACCAGGCGATGCTGTCCTTAATCTCCTGTTCGATCCTCTCGATGACGCTGCTTTCCAGGCGCCACCCCTTGAGTAATTCAAAGATCTTTCGGTTCCGGCGCCCTACGCATCGTCGTACCCGGCGTCGCTCGTCCGATGGCATATCCAGCGTGAAGAGCTTGTTCCTGAACTCCTGACTCTCGGCATTTATCTGTTTGATCTCATGGATGGTGCTGAGAAAATTCTCGATCTGCAGTGCCTCGTCAATATAGGCATCGCCTTCGTCCAGGTCCCGCAGCACATGCTTGGGGCGGATGATCTCCTTTTCGATATCCTCCCCAAGGTCTATCAGCGCCTCGACCCCAAGGGTGGTCTCCAGCAGGGACTTGAGGATTTCCTGTTCACCGGCTTCTATCTTTTTAGCGATTTCCACCTCCCCCTCCCGGCTCAGGAGGGTCACCATCCCCATCTCGCGCAAATACATCTTGACCGGGTCCGTCACAGATCCGAAATCGGTATCTTCCCCGTCCTCGGCCGTGAAATTTTTTCTGGCGCTCTTCTCCGAGGGTACGCTCTTCTCATCGTCAAGGATTTCTATATCCAACTCATCGAACATCATGAGGGTCTCATCAATCTGTTCGGAGGACATCATCTCATCGGGCAAAACGGCATTGATCTCATCGTAGGTCAAATGTCCCTGTTTTTTTCCCCGGGTGATGAGCTCGGTCAACACCTTCGGGTCGACCTTTTTTGCCGTTTGCTGTTCTGGAGCGTTATTCGTTGGCATAAGCTCTCGTCTCCTGCTGATGGTTCTTGCTATCAAGGCCGATGGCTTCAGGCTTCTTCATTTAGAGTGGGCCAGGGCCTTCTTTTCCTTCAACAGCTGCATCTGCAACCGCATCACCAGATCATGATCTCCCGCCTCTTCGGCGGAGCGGATCCTCTGCAGCAGCTTCCTGTCATTCACTTTCCTGTTTTCAACAAATTGCCGGATGAGCTTCTCGCATCCCTCCCGGTCCCAGGGATCGTCCCCGATGGCCAGGGAGACCGCTGTCCTCTCCAGATCGGTTTCCCCAAGGCCGGTAAGGATTTCCGCGACAGATGCGCCGCCGACACCCGTATCCCCGCCGAGCGCCATCAGAATCCGCTCTCCGATGCGTTTTAATCCTTCATCCTCGAACGAATCCAACAGCCCCGCCTCTCTTACCTTCGGCAAGATTGTTGGAAACTGTAACATCATGGCGATGATCCGACGCTCCATCCGGCGGTGCGCTCCCATCGGGGGAAAACGTTTCTGGTCCGCGATAGTGCCTTGCATGCGCTCCCCCGGGGGGCGCTGCCCGCCAGCGGCTCGCCCGGCACCGGCGGCCTTGACCCGTTCCATGATGGCGGCCTCCTCCACCCCGATCCGCTCCGAAAGCTCGCGGATGTGAAGTGCCCGCGCGATGCCATCCTCGACGGCTGCCAGCGTCCCTTCCAGTTCCCTGACGATTCGCACCTTCCCCTCCGTAGATAGACCATGGCGCCTGATGGCCGTGGTCATGAGAAACGCTATGATGGAGAGGGCACCGGAAGCCGCCTCCCGGAAGGCATCGGCACCGAATGCCAGCAGGAAGCTGTCAGGGTCATGGCCCTTGGGCAAAACAAGAATTCGTGCATCCACAAATCCCTTAGAGAAAACTTCGACACTTCTTTCCGCGGCCTTGATGCCGGCATTATCCGAATCGAAAACGAGGATGACCTGTCCGGCGGTCCCGATGAGGCCCTTTATAATCCGCACGTGCTCCATGCTCAGAGACGTTCCCAAGGTGGCAACGGCATTGCGGATGCCGTTCTGATGAAGGGCCAGAAGGTCGAGATACCCTTCCACCACATGAATGACCTCGGCCGCTCGGCTCTCGGCCCTTGCCGCATGGAGTCCGTAGAGGGAAGATTTTTTATTATATACCGGCGTTTCCGGAGAATTCAGATACTTGGGCAGAGAGGCGTCCATCACCCGTCCCCCGAATCCGATCACCCGGCTGCCTGAGTCGAATATCGGGAAAATAATACGATTTCTGAACAGGTCATAATATCCGGTCTGCTGCTTTCGGGGGCGCAACAAACCAGCCCTTTCTCCCAACTGGGAGGGCACTTTTTTTAATCGCAAAAAACGGGCCAAAAGATCCCATCCCTCCGCCGCGAAGCCGATGTTGAATTGATCGATGGTTTCCCGGGCAAGCCCCCTCTTGTTCAGATAGTCCCGGGCGCCCTTCCCGGCGCTCCCCCTCAGGTTGCTTTCAAAGTACTGCAGGGCCAGCCGGTTTACTGAGAATAATCGCTCCCTTTCTCCCAGCCGTTGTTGCTCGGCCGCGCTCAACTCCACCGACGGCACCTCGATCCCCCCCCGTTTTGCCACGGAACGAAGGGCTTCTGGAAAGCTCATGCCTTCCCGCTTCATCACGTATCCGATGACATCCCCCCCCTCACCGCAGCCAAAACAATGAAAAATCTGCTTTCCGGGGTTTACAGTGAAGGAAGGCGTTTTCTCGGCGTGAAAGGGACATAGCCCCTGGTAATTTCTCCCCGCTTTTCTTAAAATAACCGTCTCTGAAATGATTTCAAGAATATCGACGGAATTTTTAATTTCAGTGACTTTATCTCTCGGGATAGAAAAGGTCAATCAGGGACCCCCAACGCCATTGGGAAAAGGGTGGCTGTTCTCAGTACGGCAGGGCCGATTCGTCGGGACGGATTAAATTTTTTGTCAAATCGGAAATATAATAATCATGGGGCTTGCTGTCAAGATCCGAACGAAACATTTTTCGGCTCGAGATAGCGCCCCCTCTCCGGGAATTTCCGATCGGGTTTATTCACCCGGTGGCGCCGGAAACGTTTTCAGTATCTTCTCGAGCCCGGAAACGGCCAGCGCCTTTGCGGTCAACCATTTTCCCTTTCGTTTGAAAAACTGACCGATGGTCAGCAGGTTCTCGGACAGCGCCCGCTGGGTCTCCTCAAACACGCGACTCCATACGACACTGGAATTTTTTACGTCAATAAGATCCAGGTGAAATCCGACCGATGCCGGCGAATCAGCGGCATAGGCGGAGCCGATCCGCTTTTTGAAAAGGTAGAGGGTGCCGATCATTACCGTGTCCGCGCCCATTTCCCGCCCGACAGCTGCCAGTATTTGCCTTTCCCCTCCGCCCTTCATGCCCAGCACTACACGCGTTCGCACCTCCTCGTATTCCTCCGTGGACAGGCTGAGAAGCCTTACCTTCCTCTGTTTCAGCATTTCCTTCAGCTGCTCGGTGAGAAACACCTCGGGGTGGTCCCCCTGAACCGGCCCGGTCATGTAGCTGGTGCCGCATACCGGGCACCGGACAACTTGGTCTTCGCCGTTGCGCTGGGTTCCGTTCTGGATTGGAAGCAGCAACAGCTTTCCAATGGAAAAGTGGCTCTCCTCGGAAAGCGGCCGGCTTTCGCTCTTAAGGCATCCTGAAAGCATCATGAGGGCCGCCGAAACCATAATGCCGAGGCACACGAAAATGATACAAGCCTTGATGTGACGCATGTCTTTCCCCTCCACCGGCCGGAAAACCGGAAACTGAATGGAACCTTTATGTAGCAAGCTTTAGCACTTGACGCTTGACACCGCCGGTGAAGCCGGCTCAGGTCTCTGGATTAGAGGCTTCCCTTGGACGAACGAACCCCTCTCACCCGGGGGTCAACGGTGGATGCCTGGTCCATGGCCCTTCCCAGGGACTTGAAGACCGCTTCAAGAACATGGTGTTCGTTTTCGCCGAAGGCCGTGACATGCAGGGTAATCCCCGCCCTTACGGCAAAGGCTCTTAGAAATTCCTTGGTAAGACAGGTGAAGCTGATACCGTTTTCTAAAAACGGCGCGGGGACTTCGTAAACGAGGTAAGGCCGGTTCGACAGATCCAGCGTAACCGTGGCAAGGGCCTCATCCATGGGGGTTACCGCCAGACCGTATCGGGCAATGCCCTTGCGGTCCTTGAGTGCTTCACTGAAGGCATCGCCCAGAGCCAGGCCCACATCCTCCACCGTGTGGTGGGAATCAACCTGAAGATCCCCCGCCGCGGCAATGGACAGGCCAAAGAATCCATGGTGGGCGAACAGTGTCAGCATGTGATCGAAAAAGGGGATACCCGTCGAGATGGCATCCGCCGTTTCCCCTCCATCCAGCTTCAGTTCGATGCAGATATCCGTCTCACGGGTCTTCCGCTCAACGCGCGCGGATCGCTCCTTCATGGCCATTCCTTTCAGCAGCGTCGGGGGGATGGGGCCCCTTTCATGTAAATTTTTTACAAATATCCCCTTTCGCGGAAAAGATCAAGGGGCATGGCGGGCCCATTACTCCCCTAGTGCCCGGGACATGAGATCCCCCACGGTCTGGGAAAACGAGGAGGGATCTTCCAGCTTTCCGCCCTCGCCAATTAGGGCCACATCATAGAGAAGGTGGCTGATTTTCTGAAGCAGGGGGTTTTCCCGTTCGTTCTCATACAGGGTTTTCAACTTGTCCAGAGCGGGATGATCCACATTCAACTCCAGGACCCGCTTAGCCTCGGGCGCCTGTTGGCCATTGGCCCTGAGAATCTTTTCCATGTAAGCGCTCATGTCGGCCGAGTCCCCTGAAAGGCAGGCAACGGAATCCTTCAGATGGGTGGAGGGTTTCACGTCCTTGACCTTGTTTTCGAGGTTCGATTTGATGAAGCCGAACAGGGACGAATAGGCGCCCTTATTTCCCTCCTCCGTCGTATCGATGTCGCCCTTTTCCGCACTCTTTAGCGCTTTGCCGTCATACTCGGTCAGGGACTGGACGACCCACTCGTCCACCGGGTCGGTCATGAGAAGCACCTCGATATCCTCCGCCTTCAGGCGCTCCAGGTGAGGGCTGTTGAGAAGGGTGGCGGCATTTTCGCCCGTGATGTAGAATATTTCCTTCTGATCGGCCTTCATCCGTTCGACATACTCCTTCATGGAAACCAGCTTGCCCTCGGATTTTGTGGTCTGGTACCTGAGAAGTTCGGTGAGCTTTTCACGATTTTCGGGGTCCGTCGGAAACCCGACTTTCAGAATATGACCGAAATTTTTATAAAATTTCTCATAGTCACCAGGTTCCAACTGGCCCAGAAGCTCGAAGAGCTTTTTGACGAGGTTTCTGCGAATGTTTCGAACCAGCCGGTCCTGCTGGAGGATTTCCCGGCTGACATTCAGGTTCAGGTCCGCGGCATCCACCACCCCTTTGACGAAGCTCAAATATTCCGGCATCAGCTCCTGGCAGTTTTCCATGATGAAGACCCGCTTGCAGTACAGGTGAACGCCGTGTTTTCTCTCCGGGGTAAAGAGGTCGAAGGGTGCCTGGGCCGGAATGTAGAGAAGCGCCGTGTACTCGGTGGCCCCCTCCAGCTTGACATGCAGCCGGGTCAGGGGCGGTGTCCAATCGTGGCTGATGTGGGTATAGAATTCATTGTATTCCTCGTCGGAGACCTCCTTTTTGTCCCTGGCCCAGATGGCCTTCATGGAGTTCAAGGTGTCGAGCCGGCGCACCTTCCGGGTGGTCTCGCCGATGGGTTTTCCATCCTTGTCCTTGAGTTGTTCGGCCTCCGGAATCGGCTCCTGCGCATCGACCTCCATGCGGATGGGGTACGCCACAAAGTCCGAATGGCGTTTGATGATCTGACGCAGGGTCCACTCGTCCGTAAAATCCTGTTCCTCCTTTTCCACCGTCTTGAGATGGAGGATTACCTGGGTGCCCCGGGTCTCCTTTTCCGCCTCTTCGATGGTATAGGCGCCATCCCCCGTGGACTCCCAGCGGGTGGCGTCCGGAGAGCCGGCCGGCCGCGTCAGCAGCTCGATCCGATCCGCCACCATGAAGGCGCTGTAAAAGCCTACGCCAAACTGACCGATCAGCTCTGGCGAGAGGACGCCGCCCTTTTTGGACTGCTCCAGTGCCTTGAGAAAGTTCGCCGTTCCGCTCTTGGCAATGGTCCCGATGTTCTCGAGAACCTCCTCATAGCTCATACCGATCCCGTTGTCTGAAACGGTCAGGGTCTTCTTGATCGTGTCCACTTCGAGCCTGATGTGGTAATCCGCGTCGTCCCCCAGGAGGGAAGCGTCGGTTTCAGAGGCGAACCGGAGCTTGTCAATGGCGTCGGAGGCATTGGAAATGAGCTCCCGCAAAAAAATCTCCCGATGGGAATAAAGGGAATTGATGATCAGATTCAGCATCTGCTTGACTTCGGTCTGGAACTGACGCGTTTCTTTCTTGCCCGCCATGGTGACTCCTTTCTGACATAAGCTGTGTTACGGGAAATAAATACCGCCTGCGACACCCAAGGGTGCCGAACGGCACATAAAAATGGGGGTCGATCGGCGTTTCGTCAAGGGCTGGAGATAAAAAAC
>CAYOXD010000002.1:104380-108845 GCA_964407825.1 uncultured Desulfobacterales bacterium
CACGAGGCTCGAAACGGCCTGTGGTTCGATTTCATCAAAGAATTTGACACCGAGCAGGTCTTTGTGTAGCGATAGAAATGCCTTGACGTTGGGGTTGAGGGTTTTGGGAAGCACGGGCACGGCATCCGGATAGAGGATGGTGCCGGCAATGGTGGATGCCAGCGCGTCAAAATCCGCGTTTTTATGGGTTGTGATGATTTTCATGAACCCCTAATAAACATACAAAGAGCTTATGAATCAAGGATTAGATCCTATGCAGAAGGTCGTTATTTCCGTTCTGGGTCTCGATCGTCCCGGAATCCTGGCCACCGTGTCCGAGGCGCTTTTGGCCCAGGACTGCAATATTGAAAATGTCAGCCAGACCCTCCTTCAGTCCATATTCGGCGCCATCATTCTGGTGTCCAAGCCCGCCGCGCTGCCGGATGAGGCCCTGGAAGAGGCGCTGGGAGCGGCGCTCGCTCCCCTGTCCCTGGCGGTTTCGGTCAAGCGGTTCGATCTTGCCCCCGCCGCTGCGGCGGCAAGGGACACGCAACCCTTCGTGATCACCACCATCGGCCCGGACAGCAAGGGGCTGGTGGCCGGCATCACCCGGGTCCTGGCCGATCGGGGATGCAATGTCACGAACCTTCAGGCGCTGTTCAAGGGCGGGGACGATCCCCTGAACAACATGATGATCTACGAGGTCGACGTCCCGGACACGGTTCAGCTTCCCGAGCTGGTCGAGCAGCTCGAGAAAAAGGCGGCCGCCCTGGGACTGGAAACGAACATTCAACACCGGCAGATATTCGAAGCCATCAACAGAATTTGAAGGTCGCCCATGCTAAGCGAACGCGAAATCACCACCACCCTTGAAATGCTCAGGTACGAAAACCTGGATGTGAGGACCGTTACCCTGGGAATCAATTTGACCGATTGCGCCGCCGACAGGATCGATTCCTTCATCGATCGGGTGCGGCGGCGCATCACTACCCTCGCTGGCCCCCTGGTGGACACATGCAACCGGATCGGCGACCGCTACGGCATCCCCATCGTCAACAAACGGATTTCCATCAGTCCCGCGGCTGTTATCGGCGCTCCGTTTTCCGCCGATGAGCTGGTGCTCCTGGCCAAGGCCCTGGATTCGGCGGCCGAGGAGGTGGGCATCGATTTCATTGGCGGATTCAGCGCTCTTGTGGAAAAGGGCATGGCCGCAGGCGACGAATCCCTCATTGCCGCCATTCCTCGTGCCATGGCCGAAACCCGGCGGGTATGCGCCTCTGTCAACGTGGCCTCCACCCGGGCGGGCATCAACATGAACGCCGTTATCAAGATGGGCCGCATCCTGCGGGAGACCGCGGCCCTTACGGCCGATCGGGACGGTATCGGATGCGCCAAGCTGTGCATCTTTGCCAACATCCCCCAGGATATTCCCTTCATGGCAGGCGCATACCTCGGCATCGGTGAGCCGGACGCGGTCATCAACGTCGGTGTGAGCGGCCCCGGCGTGGTGAAAATGGCCGTGGAGCGGGCCCTGGCCCAATCCCCGGAGGCCGATCTCGGCCAGCTCTCCGAAATCATCAAACGCACCGCCTATAAGGTGACCCGCGTAGGCGAACTGGTGGGACAGGAGGTGGCCCGAAGCCTCGGTATCGGCTTCGGGGTGGTGGATCTCTCCCTGGCGCCGACGCCCAACCGGGGCGACAGCGTGGGGGAAATCTTTCAGAGCCTGGGGCTGATGTCCATCGGCCTGCCGGGCAGCACCGCGGCCCTTGCCATGATAAACGATGCGGTGAAAAAGGGGGGCGCCTTTGCCAGTTCCCACGTGGGGGGGTTGAGCGGCGCCTTCATACCGGTGAGCGAGGATCTGAACATCGCGGAGGCAGCCCGGGCGGGTCATCTCAACCTGGAGAAGCTGGAAGCCATGACCAGCGTCTGCTCGGTGGGCCTGGACATGGTGGTGCTGCCTGGCGACACCTCGGCCGAAACCCTCTCGGCCATCATTGCCGATGAGATGGCCATCGGTGTCATCAACAAGAAGACCACGGCCGCGCGGCTGATCCCGGTCCCCGGGAAAAAGGCCGGCGAGTCGGCCCATTTCGGCGGGCTTCTGGGCCAGGCGACCATCATGCCGGTCAACAACGGTCCGTCGGAAAACCGATTCATCCGCCGGGGCGGACGGATTCCCGCCCCCATCCAGAGCCTGGTGAACTGATCAGTAGGTATAAAATCCTTTTCCGGTCTTTTTCCCCAGGTTTCCTTCCTCCACAAGCCGATCGACGATGGACGGATGCCGGTATCGCGGGTCCTTGAGGACCCGGTGAAGGGTCCGCATCTTGGCGCGATGGACATCGATACCGATCATGTCCACAAGCGCCAGCGGCCCCATGGGATGATTGGCTCCCAGCATCATGGCCCTGTCGATGTCGGCGGGTTCGGCGACCCCATGCTCCACCAGCCAGGTGGCTTCGTTCAGCATCTGCCCGAGAATCCGGCTGACGATTCCGGCCGGGGCCTCGGCCCTGCACAGGACGGGCTCCTTGCCCAGCCGCTTGGCGAAGGTCCGGGCCGCTTCCAGAGTCTCGACCGACGTCTTTTCCCCGGGCATTATTTCCACCAGCTTCATGACCGGCGGCGGGTTGAAAAAGTGTATCTGAACGACCCGTTCCGGCCGTTGCGTTGCCGAGGCGATCTCCGAGATGGAAAGAGAGGTGGTGTTGGTGGCCAGCAGGGTCCCGGGGCCCGCCCGCCGATCCAGCTCCCGGAAGACCGCCTTTTTTACATCGATTTCCTCCACCACGGCTTCGATGACCACATGGGCCTCAGCTGCACCACCACAGCCCTGCGCGGCGCCGAGCCTGGACAGGATCTCCTCCCGCTCGGCCTCCGAGATCCGGCCCTTTTCAACCCGGCCCTGAAGGTTCTTCCCGATCCGGGCCAGGGCCGCCAGTCCCAGATCCATGGTGATGTCTGCTATCAGCGTCTCAAACCCTCTCTGGGCACAAAGCTGAGCGATCCCCGCCCCCATGGTCCCTGCCCCCACGACGAGAACCTTTTCCGTCATTGTCTCATCCTCCTGTTGGTTTGTCCGTCTGAAGATGCGTGGAAATCCCCCGCAGCCATCTCAGGAAAGCCGCTCCACCACAAAGGCCACACCGTTGCCGCCGCCGATGCAGGCGCCGATGATTCCGAACTGCAGGTCCCGGTCTTTCAGGGCGTAAAGCAGGGTGGTCAGAATCTTGGACCCGGTGGCCCCCACCGGATGCCCCAGGGCGATGGCACCGCCGTTTATGTTTGCCTTGCCACGATCGATACCGAGCTGCCGCTCGCAGGCGATGTACTGGGCCGCGAAGGCCTCGTTCAGCTCGATGAGATCCATGTCGCCGAGCCCCAGCCCCGCCATCTTCAAGGCCGCTGGCATGGCCTTGACCGGGCTCAGGCCGAAGGTCTTCGGGTCAAAGCCCACGAAGGCATATCCCCTGATGAGCGCGAAGGGGGAAAGCCCTAGCCCCCGGGCCTTTTCCCGCTCCATGAGGATTTGGGCGGCGGCGGCATCGCATAGGGCACAGGCGTTTCCGGCCGTTATGGTGCCTTCCCTGGAAAACACGGCCGGTAGTCTGGCCAGTGCCTCCGGTGTTACCCCCTTGCGGTAGATCTCCTCCTCCTTGAAGAGGCTCGTTTCCTTCCGCCCGGGTACCTCGATGGGGACGATCTCCGCCGTAAATTTCCCACCGGCTACGGCAGCCTCTGCCCGGTTCTGGGACAGGGCCGCATAGCTATCCTGCTCACGGCGCGTGATGCCCAACTGTTTCGCATAGGCATCGGTCAGCTCCCCCATGAGCCCCTCGGCCGTTGGGCAGAAAAAACCGTCCTTGTGAAGCAGATCCTCCAGAACACCGTTTGCCATGCGATAGCCCCAGCGAGCCTGGGCCAGCTGGTAGGGCACGTTGGAGGTGCTCTCGGTCCCGCCGGCCAGGACCGTGTCCACATCGCCCGCCTTGATGGCCTGTGTTCCCATGATCAGGGCCAGCATGCTGGAACCGCAACGGGCGTTGACCGATACGGCCGGAGCGTCAAAAGGCACACCGCCGGCCACGGCGGCAAGACGCGCCGGATTGGGCCCCACTCCCGCCTGCCAGGCATTCCCGAAGATGGTCTGATCGATCAGGTCTGCCGGAATGCCGCTACGCTCGATCACGGCCTGGATCACCTGCCCGCCGAACTGGGGGGCGGTCATGGTTTTCAACGACCCTCCGAATTTGCCACCGGCGCTCCTGCCGGAGCCTAGGATAACAACCTGTCTCATACGTGCCTCCTCACCTGATCCGGTCAATCAACCGGTGAGTTTTTCATAAAGTATATGTTTAGGCATTATGGCTAACTTATCTTATATATAGGCATATTTATTATTATCGGTTTGCCTTGCGAATCCCCAGCTGGTCCAGGGCGATGATCCACTTGCAGATGTTGGCGGAGCCTTCCACCATGG
>CAYOXD010000003.1:0-8207 GCA_964407825.1 uncultured Desulfobacterales bacterium
GTGGCAGCGGAAGTGGCAGCGGAAGTGGCAGCGGAAGTGGCAGCGGAAGTGGCAGTGGCGGAAGTGGCAGTGGCGGAAGCGTTAGCGGAAGCTGGGTCCCCTTCAACGACAACTATCGGACCAAAACCCATTCTGTCGCCTTGGAGTATTCGGTCAATCCCATAAAACCTCTCGGAATCGTTCTGGGCGTCAGCCATCACTGGTTCGAGGAGGAGGTGGGAAGCAACACCGACAAATCCGGTTACCTGGTGGGCGCGTACTACGATATAACCCACTCGACGCGCGTCAGGGCGTCCTTTGCCCGCAAGATCCGCTTCCCCTCCATCCGCCAGCTCTACGACGAGACGTCGGGGAATACCAATCTGGTGCCGGAAAAGTCAAACAACTACGAGGCCGGCATCTCCCAGCGCATCGGGGAGAAGACCACCGTATCCCTCACCGGGTTTTATGAGGATGTGAAAAATTTTATCGAAAAGGATGATGCGACGAATATATACGAGAATCATGACGAGTATCGCTTCGATGGGGTGGAACTGGCGGCGGAGACCCGCATCATCAAGAATCTGTTCCTGAAATTGGGATATACCTTCATGCAGAGCAAGGACAAGTCTCCCAATACCCAGAAGGACCAGCTGCAGTACCGACCGGAGAACCGGTTGACCCTGGAGGGCCAGTACCACTTCGGATATGGGATTTCAGCTTACATGGGCATGCTCTATGTGGGTGGGCAGTACACCTACTCCAACAGCACGCCGGTGCTCAAAAAGTCGATCAACGACTATACCCTTTGCAGAGCCAGGCTCGAAAAGGCCTTCTGGAATGGAAAGATGACTTGTTATGTGGGCGTGGACAACCTGTTCGATGTGGATTATTACACAAGCTACGGTTATCCTCAGCCGGGGCGTACCTTTTACGGGGGGATCCGTGTAACGAACTGAGTGCATTTGACGCCGTCCCCCCCTTCGGGCCAGGGAGGGGACGGCACTCTCCCTCACGACAGTCGCATGAACTGGGTGGATTCCATAGCCAGCTCGAAATAGAACTTATGCTTGTCCACGGCGAAGGTGATGCGGCGGTTCTCCTTGTAGTCCGCATCAATGGTCAGAATGATTTCACTGTTGAGGGCAAGGGCCTTGGGCTGCCCGCAGAGGGTACTCAGTTCGTATCTGTCCTCAATCAGCTTGGTCAGTTTCCCCATGATTTGATTCACCATCTCCCCCAGGCTGTCGGGAACCTCCACGGACGTGTAGTCATTGGCCAGCTCTTCCTCCGGAAGCCCCATATTTACCATGTAGCTCCTGTATAGACTCATGGCGGCTCCAGATGAGAAATTGACCACCACCAGTCCTTTGTAATCCCCGTTGAACTGAACAAAACAACCGATTTGGGGTCGAAGACTGACCTTCGGCACCTTTTGCACCGTCCTGGAAAAGGCTATCTCCTTCTTTGTGTTGATTTCAATGACATGTTTGACTGCCTGGTAACACAGGGGAATGACGGCGTCTATGGCTTCGATGCTGTCGGTCATGTGGACTCCTCTCGTGGAAAGTTGACCCCGCCCGGAGGCAGGGCGCGGATGCCTGCGCCCATGTATGCAAGTGAATCTGCCTTAAATAAATAAAAATAACAGAGGATCGCTACTTTTTCAATAAACCAATGGCGCACGGGCAGCCGCCTGCAATAATTTGCCGTTGCGCGTGGCGCCGGCCTGGCCGAACACGGCCGGGTTTAACGAAGCTTGTTCAGTTTGAATCCCTGTCCACGCTCCGCCGGGCTTGACTTTAAAACGACCTGTGCCTATACAACCCACACCTTTTTCACTTCCCTTCCGGAAAACGAGGTGCCAAGGCTTGGAAGATACCCACATTTCAAAGATTTCACGCGAACTCTCGGTAACGACGGCCCAGGTGGGCGCGGCTGCCGGGCTCCTGGAACAGGGGGCCACGGTTCCCTTTATCGCCAGATACCGCAAGGAAGCAACCGGCGGACTGGACGAGGTGGCCCTCGCCACCGTCCGGGACCGGCTCCGGCAGCTGGAGGAACTCGATGCCCGCCGATCAAGCATCCTCAACTCCATGAGCCAGCAGGGGGTTCTGACGGACGCGCTGCAAAGCGCCCTGGAGGCTGCGGAAACGCTGGCCGTTCTCGAAGATATCTACCTTCCCTTCAAGCCCAAGCGACGGACCCGGGCGGCCATTGCCCGGGAAAGGGGCCTGGAACCCCTGGCCGAACAAATCTTCGCGCAGACCGGCAGTGATCCCGAATCCCTGGCCAAGGACTATGTGGATGCCGAGAAGGGAGTGGAAAGCGTCACCGATGCCCTTGCCGGTGCCCGGGACATCATGGCGGAGGTGATCAGCGAGGACGGCGAATCCCGGGCCAGATTGCGCCGGCTCTATCTGGAGAGGGGAACCATCCGCAGCCGGGTAGCCACGGGGATGGAAATCCAGGGCGCAAAATTCAAGGACTATTTCGACTGGGAGGAGCCGGCCGCCACAGCCCCCAGCCATCGCATCCTTGCCATGCGCCGGGGAGAAAACGAGGACATGCTCAACCTTTCCATGGGTCCTCCGGAAGAAGCGGCCATCGAGATTCTCGAATCCCTGTTTTTGAAGGGCCAGGGCAAAGACACCGCAGAGGTGCGCAAAGCCCTGCACGACAGCTACCGGCGGCTGCTTTCCAGGGCCATGGAAACGGAGTTGCGCCTTTCTACCAAGGAACGGGCGGACGCAGAGGCCATCCGAGTCTTTGCCGATAATCTGCGCCAGCTCCTTCTGGCCCCGCCGTTGGGGGCAAAGGCCGTTATGGGCATCGATCCGGGATACCGGACCGGCTGCAAGCTGGTCTGCCTCGACCGGCAGGGAAAGCTCCTTCATTATGATACGATTTTCCCTCACACCTCCACCCGTCAGGTTGAGACGGCCCGGGAAACGGTCCTTTCCCTCTGCGAGCGATTCCACATCGAGGCCATCGCCGTTGGAAACGGTACGGCCGGCAGGGAGACGGAAACCTTTCTGCGCGGCCTTTCCCTGCCTTGCTCCCTTCCGGTCCTGATGGTGAACGAGAGTGGCGCCTCCATCTACTCGGCTTCCGAGGTGGCGCGAAAGGAATTCCCGGATCACGATGTTACGGTCCGGGGGGCGGTGTCCATCGGCCGGCGACTTATGGACCCCCTGTCCGAGCTGGTGAAGATCGACCCGAAGTCCATCGGTGTTGGCCAATACCAGCACGATGTGGATCAGACTGCCCTGAAACAGGCTCTGGATGACGTGGTGATCAGCTGCGTCAACAGCGTGGGCGTGGATGTAAATCGCGCCAGCGCCGAGCTTCTCACCTACGTATCCGGCCTCGGCCCCCAACTGGCCCGAAACATCGTGGCACACCGGGATCAAAACGGCCCCTTCCTCTCAAGGAAGGTCCTTCTGGCGGTACCACGGCTGGGTCCCAAGGCCTTCGAACAGTGCGCCGGCTTTCTCAGAATTCTCGATGCGGAAAATCCCCTGGATGCCAGCGCCGTGCATCCGGAACGTTACGCTCTTGTGGACACCATGGCGCGGGACCTGAGCTGCACCCTCACCGAGCTCATGGCCAACGCGGAACTCAGAAGCCGCATCGATCTCAGCCGTTACGTCACAGGTGATGTGGGACTGCCCACCCTCACGGATATTCTCAAAGAGTTGGCAAAGCCCGGACGGGATCCGAGAGCCTCCTTTGAAATATTCGAATTCGCAGCGGGCATCGAAAAGATGACCGATCTTTCACCCGGTATGAAGCTGCCCGGCATCGTCACCAATGTCACGGCCTTCGGTGCCTTCGTGGATATCGGGGTTCATCAGGACGGTCTGGTGCACATCAGCGAGCTTGCCGACCGTTTCGTTAAGAATCCGGCCGAGGTGGTCAAAGTGCACCAGAAGGTGAGGGTCACGGTGCTGGATGTGGACCAGGACCGAAAACGCATCTCGCTTTCAATGAAACGTGTCCCTGGCGAGCGGCCGGCAGCGGCTCCGGCGCCCCGTCCCAAGCGATCGGCCCAAAAGCGTCGCAGCGGCAGACCCGAACCCTTCAACAACCCCTTCGGGAAACTGCTGAAACTATGAGAGCCGTGGTTCAACGGGTCACCGACGCCCATGTGTCGGTGGATTCGCGGCGGGTGGGCGCCATTGGCCAGGGCCTGCTGGTCCTCTTGGGGGTCGGCCGTGAGGATGAGCCGGAAGATGCGGATTTTT
This sequence comes from uncultured Desulfobacterales bacterium, assembly GCA_964407825.1. Taxonomy (GTDB): domain Bacteria; phylum Desulfobacterota; class Desulfobacteria; order Desulfobacterales; family JAFDDL01; genus CAYOXD01. The sequence continues at coordinate 4,227 of CAYOXD010000003.1, forward strand.
TATGCGAGAAGATCCTCAACCTGAGAATTTTCGAGGACGAGGCCGGCAAGATGAACCGCTCCCTCCTTGACACAGGCGGCCAGCTGCTGGTGGTATCCCAGTTCACCCTGCTGGGAGACTGCCGCAGGGGAAGACGGCCCTCCTTTATCCAGGCTGCCGCGCCAGAAAAGGCGCGCCGTCTCTATGAATATTTCGTGGACCGGGCACGCCTCAAAGCCCTCAGGGTAGAAACCGGAGAATTCGGGGCGATGATGGCCGTATCCTTGGTCAACGACGGCCCCGTCACCCTTATCGTGGAGAGCAAATGACACAGTGGTTTAAAAACGCAAGGCAGAGGTGGGAAAAGAGCGGCACGTCCTTCGGGCGAGGCTGTCTCGTGGTCTTCTGCGGATGGGTGGTGCTGTCAGCCGTAACGGCCCTGGGGGTAGCGCCAGCCCCTGCCTCCCTTCACCGCCTGATGGGTGCCCGTGATGCCTGCCTGCTGGCAGCGCCCGACGGCCGGCTCCTGGTATCGATTCACCCGGATAGGCCGCTCGTGCCCGCCTCCACCCTGAAGATCCTGACCGCCCTGACCGCCTATCACTACCTTGGCGAGGGCTATCGCTTCAGGACGGACTTTTTCATGGACGCGGCCGGAGATCTCAAGGTCAAGGGATACGGTGATCCCCTTCTCATTTCGGAGGTCTTGACCCAAATCGCCGGCGCTATCAGGCAGCGGCTCGGCCCCACCCCCCCGGCTATCCGGAATCTGGTTCTAGACACCTCCTATTTTGTCCCCAGCCTCAGCATCCCGGGCGTAACCGATTCCTTCCAGCCTTACGACGCCCCCAACGGCGCCCTTTGCGCCAACTTCAATACGGTGGCATTCAGACGGCTTAGCGACGGGACCTATGTCAGCGCGGAGCCCCAGACCCCGCTTCTGCCGTCTGTCCTGCCGCGCATCCGGGAGGCGGACCAGAGCCATGGACGCATCCTCCTGACCGAGAGAAAAAGCGAGGCGGCCCTCTATATGGGTCGTCTTCTGGCCTATTTCATGGGAAAGAGCGGCATTCCGGTGACCGGCAAGGTGCGGCTGGGAACCGTCAATCCCGCAACCGATAGACGTCTCCTGTCCTTTGTCTCCCCCTATTCCCTGGACCAGACGGTCGCAAAGCTCCTGGCCTATTCCAACAATTTCATCGCTAACCAGCTCCTGATCACCGCTGGTGCAAAGGCCTACGGCCCCCCCGGCACCCTGGAAAAGGGGGTGCGCGCGGCCATGACCTACGCAACGGGTCCGCTTGCCATAAGGGGGATAAAGATTGTGGAAGGCTCCGGTATCTCAAGGGAAAACCGGGTGACAGCCCGCATCCAGTACCGGCTGCTGAAGGTCTTTTTCCCCCATCACGGTCTGATGCGGCAAACCGAGCACTCCTTTTACAAAACCGGCACCTTGGAGGGAATTTCCAACCGGGTAGGTTTTTTCAAGGGACCGGACCAGCGGCTGTATCCCTTCGTGGTGCTTCTGAACGGCTCGCCGGAATCCATGGACCGGATTCTGGATATCCTCTATGGAGTGGTGATGGCGCAGCCGGGGCCGCGTCCCTGAGCAGCGCCTGCCGGGCTTTTCTTTCCGGTGATGTGGGCAAAGGCGCTGTGGTTGTGAATGGATTCGAAATTCTCGGCGCTGACCGAGAACCAGGTGATGTTGTCATCCGCGTAGAGGCATTGGGCGATGTCCCGAACGATGTCCTCCACGAACTTCGGATTGCTGAAACCCTTTTCGGTCACCGACTTTTCATCCACACGCTTTAAAACGGAGTAAACCTCACAGGAAGCGCTCGATTCCACCAGTTCGATCATGTCCTCGAGCCAGATGAATTTCTTGAATCGGGTAGCCAGATTCACCTCGCCACGCTGATTATGAGCACCCATATCGCTGATCTCCTTCGAGCAGGGACACACGGAAGAGATGGGCACCACCACAACGGACATGAGGTCCACCCGGTCTCTGGGATCGCTGGATCCGATGATGGAACAGGTATAATCCATCAGTCCTGATGCGCCGCTCACGGGTGAGCGCTTCTCAATGAAATAGGGAAAGGTGATTTCGATGTGAGCGGAAGCGGCCTTCAGGTGGGATTTCATCTGGGAGAGAACCGCCGCGATGTTCTCTATGGAAAATTCGAGCCGGATCATCTGAAGGATCTCCACGAACCGGCTCATATGGGTACCCTTGGTGGTATGGGGCAGATCCACATACATGCTGATGGTGGCGACCGTGTGCTGGATGACATTGGCGCGATCCTTGACCGTGACCGGATAGCGCAAATTCTTGATGCCCACTTTGTCGATGGGGATATTCCGGTCGTCGGGAAGGCTCTGTATATCTTTCATTTGGGGCGCTGTCCGTCCAGGGCGGGGGTGGCTTCAGGGGTCAGGAGATAATCGGTTCGCACATGGCTCATGGACCTGAAAATGTTCCCCTTCACTTTTCTGTTGCGCCGGTAGAGCTGGTTCAGCAGCGTTTTTATCTCCTGGCGTTTGGTGCGGCCGGCCGAAGGGCACGGATTGGAGAAATCGGGGAAGTGTGCCTCTCTGGCAAAGCGCCGGATATCCGGCTCGTCTGAGAAGGCCAGAGGTCTGATCAGGGTAATTTCGCCATTGAAAAAGGGCTGTACCGGTTTCATGGTGCTGATTTCTCCGGCATAGCAGATATTGATAAAGAGGGTCTCGATGATATCGTCCCGGTTGTGTCCCAGGGCCAACTTATTGCACCCGTTTTCCACCGCCACTTCAAAGAGCCGCTTGCGCTTCAGCCGGGAGCACAAGAAGCAGGGGTTTTCCCGGTTTTCAGGGCTGTGGGCCTTGACCCCGCAGTCCGAGCCCACCAGCTGAAGCCGGTGCCCCTGGTCCAGAGCGTGAGCCTGCAACGCCTCTCCGAATCCGCCCTCGAAACCGGGATCCACATGCAGGGCGACCAGGTCGTAGTGAATCGGAATCCGGGGCAGCCGCTGGGTGAGAATCCATAGGAGAAACAGGCTGTCCGCACCGCCTGAAACCCCCACTGCAATGCGGTCGCCATCCTCGATCATGCCATAACGATGAATCGCCTTCCCTACGGCCCTGTTCAACTTTCGAAATGTGAAGCTGTCCCTTGACGCCAAACCGGTACCCGGCGGGCAAATCGCCCGTCCCCTATTCCTCGGGCTTTTCCGCCACTTCCTTAAGGGTTATCTTTCCCGCAGCGATCTCCCGAAGCGCCACGACGATATCCTCGTTTTTGGGAGAATTCACAAGGTATTCGGAACCCTCGCGTATCTGTCGAACCCGCTTGGACGCCATATTGACCAGAATGAAACGGTTTGCCACCCGCTTCAGACAATCCTCAACCGTGATACGTGCCACCTCAGAACCTCCTTGAATTCGTTGCCATTCATGGCTGTTTACAGTATTTCGATCAATTCGTAACAGCGTTTGCCTCCAGGGGCGGCCAGAACGATTTCATCGCCCGGCCGTTTGCCCAGAATCGCCCGGCCGAGGGGTGAGGACACGCTGATCCGCCCCCTGTTGATGTCGGATTCGTCCGGCCCGACCAACTGGTACTCCACATTCTCTTCGGTATCGATATTTTCCAGGAGAACCGTGGAAGCGAAAACAGCCTTGTCCTTGGGCAGCCGGTCAGGATCGATGATGTCAGCGTTGTTGAGCTTGAAGCTCAGTTCCGAGATCCTGGCCTCAAGAAAGGCTTGGCGTTCCTTGGCCGCCTCGAATTCCGCATTCTCCGAAAGATCTCCATGCGCCCTTGCCTCCTCGATAGCCCTGATGTTTTGGGGACGTTCAACGGTCTTCAGCTGTTCCAGCTCCTTTTTCAGGGATTCATAGCCCTTCCTAGTAATTGGTACCCTTTCCAATTCAAACTCCTTGTTATTCAGTCGGCTCTTTTCCGATACAAGCCGACGGGAAAGTGTTTCTCTGCCGGCATCATGACCATTCCCGGGG
>CAYOXD010000003.1:8307-70264 GCA_964407825.1 uncultured Desulfobacterales bacterium
GGGGCGAAACCGCCCTCGCCCTCATGAGCGAACCCCGCAGCCGAAACTTAGCCTTTCGGCCTTCCGGGTGCGGGGCCTCGGTGAGACACCTGGAAACCAACCGCTGGTATCAGGGGACGGGTCGGGGATGCTCCTCATCCACCGGCACGCTCGTATCTTTCCGTCTGCGCAACAGCGCCGCAAGGGGTCCGGACGAGACATACAGGACACCAATCGTGAACAGGGCGATTTGCGGTTGGGCGGCAATAAAAACGAGAATGAGGATAAGCCCGACGAGAACATTGAAGTTCATCCGCTTGAAGAGTTCGGACTTCTTGAAGCTATTGTAACGGATATTACTCACCATCAAAAAGGACAGCACATAGAGCATCACCATGAATACAAACGGAGAAAGAGCGGTATGGATGCCCGCATGGATAGTGAACAGCACGGTCGAGGCGGCCATACTGGCCGCGGCTGGAATGGGAAGCCCCACAAAATACTCGCTGCTCACCGTGCCGGTCTGGGTGTTGAACCGTGCCAGCCGGAGCGCGCCGCAGATGGTGAACAAAAAGGCCGCGAGCCACCCCACCCTGCCCAGGGGCTGCAGTGCCATCAGATAAATTAGAAGGCCTGGGGCAACGCCGAACGAGATAAGGTCGGCCAGGGAGTCGTATTCGACCCCGAACCGGCTGGCCGTGTTTGTGGCCCTGGCGATCTTGCCATCCAGCCCGTCAAACAGCGCAGCAAGGATGATGGTCACGGACGCCGTTACATATTTTCCATGAATGGCGGAGACAATGGCGAAAAACCCGAACAGGGCGTTTAGGGTCGTGAACAGATTGGGCAGAATATAGACCCCTCGCCTTAGTTTTTGACTTTCCACAAGACGGTGGCGTCGTTGATTTTTATTTCTCACCTCAATTCTCCTATCACGGAGGTGCCCGCCTTCACCCGGTCCCCCACTGCGACCCCGATGGCGGCATCTTCCGGTAAATAGAGGTCCACCCGGGACCCGAAACAGATCAAGCCCATCCGCTGACCCCTTGCCAACTCGTGCCCCTGTTGGACGGCGCAAACGATGCGGCGGGCGATGAGTCCCGCGATCTGGACCATACAGACCAACTTTCCGCCTTCGGTTTCCAGCGTCACCGCGTTGCGCTCGTTGTCCGCCGAGGCCTTATCCAGACTCGCCACAAAGAATTTGCCTGGAAAGTAGGTGACCTCCCTGACGGTTCCCGCGCAGGGGACCCGATTTACGTGGACATTGAATACGCTCATGAAGATGCTGACCTTTGTGCAGGGACCGGCCATGAATCGACTGGAGGGCAAGGATTCAACGGCGACCACCTTTCCGTCGGCCGGAGAAACCAGGGCTCCTTCCAGGTTCGGCACCGCACGATCCGGGTCCCTGAAAAAAAAGCAGATAAAGAGCGTGATAAATGCCGCCGGAATGGCCAGCACGTCTATCCCCAGAAGCGCAAACACCGCTGTTAAAAATGAAGCGGCAAAAATAAAAGGAATTCCAGCCTTTGCCACCGGGAAAGCGCTTTGTTTCGGCGGCTCGGGCCATTCAAATTGAGTCATAGATGGATCCTGTCGGTTGTTGGAAATTCAGTCGCGGCGTTCCGGTTCATTCTGTAATTTTGGATATGTATCGCAACTCAAAGGAACTGTCAAACACTCTCATGCGTTTTTTGGGGTTTTGCATAGGAGCGTCGCAAGTATTTCGGTACAAGATCAGAGGCATCGACGGCCTGGCCACTCGCAAATTTCATCCGACTCAGGTACCATACGCTTGATGCCCGAATAACATTCTGAAAAGGAAGCGCAAAGGCGGCCCTGGGCCCCATGGCCGCCTCAATCATCGCTCGGTACCGCAAGGCCCCGTCACCAACAAAGAGGCAGACCGTCTCCTGGAGACCCGCGAGAATCGTTTCTGGCGCGGCGGCAGTCTCCGGAGCCACGGCTCTGGGAAGACCGTCTGCCAGACGATACCGGCCGACGTACACTTCCTGATTCCGCGCGTCCAGCATGGAACAGATGTCACCTTCGGCGGACGAGCACTGGAGGGCGAGGGCCTCCAGGCTGGATATGGCCGCAAGGGGCTTGGCTGTCACTGCCGCCAGCCCCTTCAGGGTGCTCAGTCCGATGCGCAGACCCGTAAAGCTTCCCGGTCCCACCGTAATGCCGAACCCGTCGATCTCGTGCAGCGCCAGGCCCGCCATATGAAGGGCCCGATCTACCAATTGCATCAAGTGCCGGGAATGGGTCTCCTGACGGCCCATCAGGATTTCGGCCAGAAGCCGCTCCCCGTCCCCCACGGCAACGCTGCCACAGGCCGAAGCTGTGTCCAGAGCGAGAATCCGCATGGATCAGCCGTCCTTCTTTTTCCCCACCCTTCTTCTGGATGCAGTTTTCCGGGCGGCCATGGCCTTTCGTTTCGGCATTCCCGGCATGGCAATGGGTAGCACCTCGTCCATGTCCCGAACGGTAATAAACTTGATCTTACGTTTGATATTGGCCGGAATCTCCGAAAGGTCCTTGAGGTTTTTCTCGGGAACGATGATGGTCCGGATGCCGGCCCTGAGGGCACCCATGGCCTTTTCTCGCAGTCCGCCGATGGGCAACACCCGCCCTCGGAGGGTAATCTCGCCGGTCATGGCCACTTCCTTGTTGATGGGCTGGCTGGTTGCCACGGACATCAGGGCCGTGGCCATGGCGATGCCGGCAGAGGGGCCATCCTTGGGAATGGCGCCCGCCGGTACATGGATATGGATATCCTGGTTGTCGAAAAAGGTACTTTTCACGCCGAAAGCCGCCAGGTTGGCCCGGGTGTAGCTCATGGCGGCCCGGGCAGACTCCTGCATGATCTCGCCGAGTTGGCCGGTGATGATGAGTTCCCCCTTGCCGCCCATGAGGGTGGCCTCCACGTACAGCACCTCACCGCCCACCTGGGTCCACGCCAGGCCTGTGGATAGTCCGACCTGGCTCTCCTCCGGATCCATCTCCTGGATGAATTTGGGGACCCCCAGGTAGCGCTGGAGACCGCCCCGGGTCACCCTTACGATGCCTTTATGTCCTTCCGCGTATTCGCGGGCGATTTTCCGGCAGATGCTGCCGATCTCCCTTTCAAGGTTCCGCAGGCCCGCCTCAGAGGTATACTCCTCGATGATCTGGGTTAGGACGTTGGTGCTGATGTTCACGTTTTTACCCTTGAGGCCGTTCTCCTTTATCTGTCTGGGAATCAGGAAATCCCTCGCAATCCGGACTTTTTCCTCTTTGGTATACCCCGGCAGGTTGATCACCTCCATTCGATCGAGCAGGGCCGAAGGAATCGTATCGGTCTGATTGGCCGTCAGGATGAACATCACTCTGGACAGATCGAAGGGAATATTGAGATAATGGTCGCTGAACTCCCGGTTCTGTTCCGGATCCAGAGCCTCCAGCAGCGCCGAGGAGGGGTCCCCGCGAAAATCGGATCCCAGCTTATCGATCTCGTCCATCATGAAGACCGGATTGTTGGTGCCACACTGTTTGAGTCCCTGGAGAATCCGACCGGGCAGTGCGCCAATGTAGGTGCGTCGGTGCCCCCTGATTTCAGCCTCATCGTGAATGCCGCCCAGGGACATGCGGTGAAATTTGCGCTTCATGGCCTTGGCGATGGCCTGGCCCATGGAGGTCTTACCAACTCCCGGAGGCCCCACGAAACACAGGATCGGCCCCTTCATCACGGGGTTGAGCTTTCGGACGCTCAGGTATTCCAGAATCCGGTCCTTCACCTTTTCCAACCCGTAATGCTGGCTGTCCAAAACCCCCTTGGCGTTCTTTATGTCGAGAAAATCCTTGGTGTCCTTGCTCCAGGGCATCTCGGTCAACCAGTCCAGGTAGTTTCTGACCACGGCCGATTCCGCGGAATCCGGATGCATCTGCTCCAGTCGCCGAATCTGCTTGTTAGCCTCTTCCCCGGCTTCTTTGGGCATTTTGGCCTTTTTGACGCGCTTTCGATAGTCCTCCACCTCCTGGGCTTTATCGTCACTCTCGCCCAGTTCCCGATGAATGGCCCGGACCTGTTCCCTGAGGAAATAGTCCCGCTGGCTCTTGGAAATTTCGTCCCGTACGTCCGACTGGATCTTGGCCTGCATGGCGGAAAGATCGACCTCTTTGGACAGCAGATCGTTCACCTTCCGGAGGCGCTCCACCGGGTCGAACACCTCGAGCAACTGCTGGGATTCCTCGATTTTGAGTCGAAGGTTGGAGGCCACAAGGTCCGCCAACTTGCCTGGATCTTCCATGCTCTCCAGGATCACGCCCACATCTCCGGTCATCTCGCCGCGCAGGGCGAGTATTTTCTCGGAATAATCGCGGACATTTCTCATGAGGGCCTCAACCTCCAGGGTCATTTCCTTGAGGGGAGCCTCCTCCACGAATTCAACCTTGACCTTGTAGTGGGGCCTTTTCCGGACGTACTTCAGGACCCGCCCCTTGGCCACCCCCTGAACCAGGGCCTTGACCCGTCCATCCGGCAGCTTGAGCATGCGCAGGATACGGCCCACCGTCCCCACCCGGTAAATGTCATCGGGCTTGGGATTTTCCACGTTCGGATCCTTCTGGGTGGCTAAAAACAGGAATCGATCCTGGGTTACCGCCTCCTCCGCGGCTCGAACGGATTTTTCACGCCCGATGAAGAGCGGCAGCAGCATGTCGGTGAAAATCACCACATCCCGAACCGGCAGCAGCGGCAACGGATTGGGAACCTCTGCGTCTCCCTCCTCTTCATCGATAATACTAATCAGGTCATCCCTGTCGGTTTCAGCCATTTGATCTCCCGTCGTTTCGTTCTGGATTGCATAAATATTTTATTATAAGGCAACTTTTTTCTTTGACAACATCAAACTTGATTTTTTATGAAACTTAGCTGCGTGGATTTTGAATTCCAGGGATTTGCTTTTTACCGCTATTTTACCGCTAAAGGATCTGAACTGCATGGATCTATACCTGCCGATCGTGACGGTTTTTCTGCTGGGTCTTTGCGTGGGCAGTTTTCTGAATGTGTGCATTTACCGGCTGCCCGCCGAAACCTCCATTGTGCGCCCGGGCTCCATGTGTCCCGTTTGTAAAACGCCCATCCGCGCCTATGACAACATTCCCCTGCTCAGTTACCTGCTCCTCGGCGGCAGATGCAGAAAGTGCAAGACCCCCATTCCCATCCGATACCCCCTGGTGGAGCTGATCACCGGTCTGCTGGCCCTGGCCGCACTGGCACGGTTCGGTCCCACCATGGCGGCGGGGGTCATTTTCATCTTCTGCGCTGCGCTGATCGCCGTGACTTTCATCGACATCGATCACCAGATCATACCCGACAGCATCACCCTCCCCGGTATCCTCTTTTTTCTTGCGATAAGACTCATCCTGCCGCACCAGAATGCAGCCGTTGCGCTTTTTCACTCCGTATTGGGAATTGTAGCCGGCGGTGGCAGTCTTTTCTTGGTGGCTTGGACCTATCAGGCCCTGACCGGCAAGGAGGGAATGGGAGGGGGCGACATCAAGCTATTGGCCATGATCGGTGCGGTAGTGGGCTGGCAGGGGGTGCTCTTCACCATTTTCGCCGGATCGAGCATGGGATGTCTGATGGGGTTCCTGCTGATGGCTGTCACGTCAGGGAAAAGTGCAGGGATGAAGCTGAGGGTCCCCTTCGGTCCTTTCCTGTCCCTGGGCGCCCTGATCTATATTTTTTGGGGCCCCTATCTGATCCATTGGTATCTCAACCTGTTGTAGGGTGCCACAGGCACCATTTGGGACTTCCACCATACCCCAGCACATAGCTGCCCCCTGCCAGAAACACCAGATCCCGAACCAGCAGCAGCCCGGCTGCGGACGGTCGGTCGGCCGCGCCCATGGCAAAGCAGCCACAGTCGAACTGATGGCCCCGCACCAGGTTGATGGAAATGCCCACGATAAAGACGGAAAGCAACACCTCGATTATCAGCGCCGCGGACCTGGGATAGATACCCGCCATCAGGGCCGCACCGGATATCAGCTCCAGGAATGGAAGGACGATGGCGATCAGGTTAATGATAGCATGGGGAACCAGCTGATATCCATAAACTATTTTTGCGAATCCGGCCGGATCGGCAATTTTGTGCACACTGGCTACCACAAACGCCCCCCCCAACAGCCAACGAACAGACAACTCTGCCCAGGGATGGTTCAAAAAGCTCTCGATTCGCTCATTCAACAGGGTAGCCCTCCGCTTTCCAGGCCGGGAACCCGTCCGCAAAAACCTTCACATGGGAGAATCCGTAATCACTCAGCCGGTCGGCCAGCATGTGACTGTCCTGGCATTGACGCCCGGAGCAATAAGTGACGATGTGCGTATCCGGGTCATGGGCCCTGGCAAAGGCTTCGATGAGCCGGTCCAGTTCACCCACCGGAAGCGAGACCGCCCCCTTGATATGCCCGGCCATATACATTTCAGCCGGACGGGCATCGACGAAGAGGACCCCCTTCTGGCCATACAATGCCCGAGCCTGGGCCAGGCTGATTTCCCGGCTGTGCACCACCACATTCAGCTTGGACCTTGCGGAAATCACACCGTCCCTGGTGTTCCAGTCCCCTATCAGGGCAATCCCCACCGGTGAAAAATGATTTATTGTGAAGGCCGTGATCAACGCGGCACCGATCAGGATCACAAAGCCCTTCATCATCCGCCATCCTCCTGCCCATCTCCTTGAAATAGCTTTACCGCAGCCTCCCATCGGTGTTACTAGCCAAGGGTCGACGGCGTCCCATCGCCGCTAAGGAATATCAAACCATTTTGATTAATCAACCCCCAAGGGGGGAAGCGATCAGGGCGATGGCCGATACCCTCATGCCGCCACACTGGAAAGGCGCAGGGCGTCAGCCTGCCGTCTGCGCTCCCCCATGCCAATGGCATCTCCATATTATGCGAATTGCAATTGTCTCCGACATCCATGGTAATTTTGAGGCACTCCAGGCGGTTGTGATGGACATGCACCGCGTCGGGATCGACTCTGCCATCTGCCTGGGGGACATGATCAGTTACGGCCCGGAATCCGAAAAATGTGTCCGCCGGGTGCGCCAGATGGCGTGGCGCACGGTGATGGGCAATCACGAGTTGGGGCTGAGGGAGCCCTCCCATCTGGGCTGGTTCAACCCTCAGGCGCGGCAATCCCTGCAAAGGGCAATCTTCACCCTCTCAACTCCGTCAAGATCGTTCATCTCAGGACTCGAACCGTTTCTGGTGGACTACGGCTGCAGGTTCGTGCACGGCTTTCCCCCGGACTCTCCCAATACCTATCTGTTCTCCGTCAGCGATGCGGAGATCCGCAGCGCCTTCAATGCCATGGCGGAGCGCCTCTGTTTCGTGGGCCATACCCATTTGTTGGAACTGATCGACGATGACGGCAAGACGGTTCACCGCCGGCCGCTCGTACGGGGGGTTACGAGGCTTGAAGCCGGGCGTCGGTACCTGGTGAATGTGGGCAGCGTCGGGCAGCCCAGAGATGGGGATCCGGACGCCAAATATGTCATCCATGACACCGTCAGCCTGGAACTGGAGCTGCGGTGCGTGCCATACGATGTGGAGGCGGTGGTGCGCAAAATAAGAAGTGCCGGGCTCCCAGAGGCCCATGCGCTTCGGCTGCGGTAATTAGCTGTTAGCTTTTAAGGGAGCAAGCAACCACTTGAAGTTACTGTGAAAAGAATCGGTCGATACATCATTCGAGGGCTTCTGGGACGCGGGGGCATGAGCCGGGTCTATCGGGTCAGGCTGCCGGTGATCGGCGGTTCGAAGGCGCTGAAGCTGTTAGCGCCACACCCATCCCTGGTGGACCTGTTGGGAATGGATAAGATCCGGAGCCTTTTCAAAGCCGAGGCGGTCACCATGGCCGGCCTCAGACATCCGAACGTGGTGGCCGTGCATGATTTCGATGAGGTGGACGGCCGCATATTCTATGTTATGGAGTATTTCAGCAACAATCTCGGCGAGTTGATCGGTGAAACCTATAGGACCGAAGCGCCTTCCAGGGTGCTGCCCATCGAAAAGACGCTCCATTACGCCCGTCAGATCCTCCAGGGCCTGGGACGGCTCCACCATGACGGAATCGTCCACCGGGACATCAAGCCCTTCAATTTACTGATCACCGATCAGGACCGGCTTAAAATTTGTGATTTCGGTCTGTCCAAGCTCAGACAGGAAGAGACCCAGGCTCCCGGCAACCTCAAAGTGGGCTCTCCCTTTTACGCGGCCCCCGAGCAGGAGGCGGCTCCCGAACGGGTGGGCATCCAGGCGGACATTTTCTCAGTGGGCGTTGTCATTCACCGTATGCTCACGGGAAGACTCCCCTATGGAGACGGCACCGATCCCCAGGGACCGGCCAGCCGGTTGAACCCGAACCTCGATGGGGCCTGGGATGCCTTTCTCGAAAAATCCCTTGCCCCGGACCTGAACCTGCGGTTCGAAAGCTGCGAGGCAATGTCCCTGGCGCTTGAAAACCTGGCCGGGCTCTGGAAGAAAAAAAAGGCCGGCATATGCGCCCTCTTGACGGCCCCTGTTTCGAGCGACCCGAACCGCAGGGTTGGCAATGCCCCCCCTGCGCCCCCCAGGAGCCGGAGGCTGAAGGTTCCACCCGGCCGCGCCAGGGACGCCTTTGGCCTCGATGCCTTGATGCGTCCCCTGCGTTCTCACGGGCACCAGATGGAGCGAAGGAGCCCGTGCCTAGTCCGCGACCCCCAGACGGGGTTGCTGTGGCAGCAGGGGGGCTCGCCCTACCCCCTGACTTGGGGGGAGGCCCATGATTACATCGAAAAGCTCAACCACCAGCGGTTCCAGGACCGGACCGACTGGCGTCTGCCGACGATTCCGGAGCTCTTGTCCATCATGACCCGTCCTCCTCAGGGGGCGGACCTCTGTCTTGCGCCGATCTTTGATCCCGCACAACGTTGGTTATGGAGCAACGACAGAAGCGCCTATACCGCCGCCTGGTATGTCAGTATGGAGATGGGCTTCGTGGCCAGGAACGATTTTTCGGCCGCCTACTTTGCGAAAGGCGTTTGCAGCTCGGCAGGATGATCCGTCGCACCCCTGCTTCGAGATACGATTCCACGTTGCGTTGAACTGCAAAAGGATTTATTTTTATTGAATTGGACCACCTGATCAGAAATGCACCAGGAGGAACTCCACATGAATGAGAGAGCCATGATACTGGCGTCCTTTGCCGCCGACGCCCTCGCGCTGGGAGGCCACTGGGTTTACAACGCCGCGGTTATTGAGAAAAAATACGGTATCCTAGACCGATATGAACCGCCCCTGGGACGCTCCTACCATCCAACCAAGCAAAGGGGCGACTTCACCCACTACGGAGACCAGATGCTTCTGCTGCTGGAGGACCTTGCGGTGACCCGCGGATTTGCCCTGGATCACTTCGCAGGCTCTTGGCGGTCCTTTTTCTCGTCCTATGATGGATACTTCGATCATGCCACCAAGGACACACTGGAAAATTTCAAACACGGCGCAACGCCCCGTGAGAGCGGCTCACACTCCACGGACCTGGGCGGTGCGGCCCGAATTTGCCCGATCCTGTATTTTTACCGAGGCAGCCAGGGAGGATGGCTGCCAGCCGTTCGCGCCCAAACCGCCATGACCCACAACCATGAGGATGTAGTAAAGAGTGCCATCTTCTTTTCCGATGTCACCCGCCGGGTGCTGGCCGGACAATCACCGTCCGCCGCGGTGCTGGAGGTGGTCCAGGGCTGTCAGGGACAGGAGAACATCATCTCATGGGTCAACCGCGGCAGGGAAAGCCTTGATGCGGATACCCGGCAGGCTATCGCCGGCTTCGGACAGCAGTGTGCCACCGCCGCCGCCTTTCCCGGCGTGATTCATCTGGTGCTGAAATATGAGAATGATTTGAAAACGGCACTGGTCGAAAATGTGATGGCCGGTGGGGATTCCGCTGCTAGGGGGATGATGACTGGCATGATCCTCGGCGCTCACACGGGCATGGAGGGCATCCCCGGCCATTGGCTCTCACAACTGCGAGCATGGGAGCGCATCACCGGACTCTTGGATCAAATCGATGCGATGAACGACCGCGGCGCCCCCAAATTGCTGTCATAGGGCCCATGGTAGAGGCTTTACAAGCGGATTATTCGAACGAAGGCGAAAGGAATTCCGGCCATGGCCTGGAAATGCATTGAAGGATTGCCGGGTCGGGTGTTCATACCCGATGAGGAGGAAGAGGGCTTGCCGAAGAAGCACCCCTGCAAATCCTGCTTTTCCTGCCAGCAATGCGGCGAGAACCGCTGCCGGATCTGTCTCAATGCTCGTTGCTCGGGAAAAAACGATCCAGACGCAGACTGAGCCCGCGCTGCCGCGTTGGCAGGCATCCCCCATTTGCACTCCGGAATCTGAGATATGAAACAGCCGCACATTCTTATCGTTAAAAGCCAGGCCGCCGTGGCCTCGGAGCTGGCGGCCCGAGTGAAAGGGCTGGGTTACGAGGTCATCGGGATTGCAGCCGATGGCAAGGAGGCGCTGTCGCTTACCGATGGCCTGGCGCCGGATCTTGTGCTGATGGACATCGATCTGAACGATCCCCCGGGGGGCGCACCTCCGGGAAAAGCGATGCAGGGCCTGGACAATGTGCCGGTGGTGTATCTGTCAGACCACCCCCCTGTCGCCACTCTCGATCGGCTGAACATCACCGGGCCGTTCGGGTATATCTGCAACCCCTTTGACGAGCGGGATGTGCAGATGCAGATAGCCTTCGCCCTGTTTAAGCACCGTTCAGAGGAGAAACTGCGGCAAGCCGATGAGGCACTGGAGCAATTCACTTATGCTGCTTCCCATGATCTCCAGGCACCGCTGCGCTCGGTTATCGGATTTCTCCAGCTGCTCCAGACCCGGTGTGACGACCGACTCGACGAGGAGGGACGGCATTTTATCCAACGATGCGTCAGCGCTGGATATCGAATGCAGGCGATGATTGAAGGCCTGTTGACCCTGTCCAGGGTGAATACCCATGCCTCAAGGTTTGCCCTGACGGATCTCAACCGGATCCTACAAAATGTTCTCAAAGCCCTTCCGCCCATCCTCCTGGAGAGAAATCCGGACATGATCTGCGCCGTCCTGCCGAATCTGTCCGTTGATGGCGGCCAGATCCACAGCCTTTTTCAGCATCTGATCACCAATGCCCTGACCTATAATAATAGCCGGGTCCCCAGGGTCGAGATCGGCTGCCAGGAGCAGGCCGATGCCTTTGGATTTTACGTGAAGGACAATGGCATCGGCATTCGTTCCCAATTTCACCAGAGGATTTTCACGGTTTTCCAAAGGCTTCACACGGACCGTGAATATTCGGGGATTGGGCTGGGGCTTGCGCTTTGCAAGAGGATCGTCGAACGGCACGGCGGGAGCCTTTGGGTCGAATCGCCGCCTGAGAAAGGCTCAACCTTTCATTTCTCGCTTCCCAAGCAGACCCGAACCCAAGATATTTGAATTTCCCGGATCCAACTCACCCATCCAGGACCTGGCGAATCATCCGGGCCATCTCGATCATGGGGACGGGTTTTGTCAGAAATCCCTGCACCTGTAACTCCAGCGAATTGCCCGGGGACGGACAGTCCATGCCGCCGGAGCAGAGGATGATCGGAATGTCGGGTTGAATATGGCGGAGTTTTTGGGTCAAGGCCCAGCCATTTAGCTTGGGCATATTCATGTCCGATATAACCAGGTCAAATTGGCTCGGGGACTCTGCAAATCGTTCGATGGCCTGGAGGCAATCGCTCAGGGCCACCACCTGATACCCCAGCCTGCCCAGCATTTGCGTTGCGAGTTCCACCTGTATGGATTCGTCATCGATGAACAAGATACGCTCGTTTCCCCCGGGCAAGCTGGAGGGGGCGTCGGGACTGCGGACGTGCGATGGGCGGGCGCCGGGCAGCAGTACCCGAAAGATACTGCCCGCGCCGACCTGGCTGCTGGCAAAAATGGAACCATGGCAGTTTTTCACGATCCCGTGCACGACGGAAAGCCCCATGCCGGTACCCTTTCCCTCCTCCTTCGTGGTGAAGAAGGGGTCGAAGACCCTTTTCAGAACCTCATCGCTCATGCCCTGGCCGGTGTCTCTCACCGTCAGCTCGACATGCGTACCGGTCTGTAATTCCGGATATGATTTCATGTCGGCAGGTTGAAGATTCAGATCGCGCAACCGCACGGCCAGTACGCCCCCACCTGCCTGCATGGCCTGGGCCGCATTGGTACACAGATTCATAATGACCTGATGCAGTTGGGTGGGATCGGCCAGGACAAATGCCTCGCTTTTAATTTCGCTCTCGATTTCAATGGCCGCCGGCAGGCAGGCACGCAGCAATTTTAAGGCTTCCTTGACGATTATCTTGGGTTTGACAGGCTTTTGCTCGAGTTTGGATTGGCGGCTGAAGGCCAAAATCTGCCGAATGAGATCCGTGGCTCGCTGGGTGGCATGCAGGACCTGGGTCAGATTGTGTTGTAAGGCGCTGTTTCCCGAAACCTCATTCAGGCTCAACTCGGTATACCCCAGAATGGCCGATAGAATATTGTTGAAATCGTGGGCGATGCCGCCTGCCAGGGTGCCCATGGCCTCCATCTTCTGAGATTGCTGCAGTTGGCGCAGGATTTCCACCCGTTCCTTTTCGAGTTGAGTGCGAAGGGCCAGCTCGTCGGTGAGCCGTGCATTGGCCTGCTGCAACTGCCTGGTTCGCTGGCGCACCCGCTCCTCCAAGGCGCTGTGGGATGCAATCAGTGCCCTTTGCAGCTCCTGCAACCCATCCTTTTGGATGGCGATTTCGCGGCCTGCCTGAATAATTCGCTGCTTCTCTTCAAAGTGGCTCAGATCCCGGATAATCAGAAGGATTTTATCATGGCTCGTGGTCACCGCAATGGCCTCGAAATAGTGCTCCTTTCCACTGCTTTCGGTATCGATCCACAATCCCGATTTCGTGCAGCCCACTTGATCGCGGTTCCAGAAGGCAAGGGCGTCATCCAGAAAATTCTCCAGAAAAGAAAAGGAGCTGCCGATGGTCCCGCAGGAGATGTGTCCGTCATTCCGATTCGGGCAATAGCGCACAAGCCATTCCGGCTCCTGACCCAGCAGCTCGAATGAGCCGTCGGATTCGAGTCGCATGGCGGCAATGTCCATGGCATGATACAGTTCATTTGCCCGATTGGCGATCCGGGCACTCGCCTTTGCCTCACGGGAGAGCGTCATAGCCAGGGCATTGGCTTTTTGCTGCCATTGGGTGATGGTCCGATCCTTCTCGGTCACATCCACTAAAAACAGTCCATGGCCGGACTCGGTTTGAAACAGGTGGACATCCAGGGACCTGTCCGGGGCCATTTTCACCATGGGCAGGTAGAGCGACGGCACTTGGGTGGGAAAGAGCCCCTCGGTGAAGAGCAGTTGGTCGGTGATGGGCCGATCCTTTTCAAGGGCGGGCAGTCCCAGGCCTTCAAGATCTCCCCCCCAGGAGCGTACCGCTCCCTGCGGGTCGACCAGAATGTATGCGAAGACAAACCGGTGTGGAAGCCATTCCTGAAGAAATGCCCATACGGGCTTCGGTAATTGGACCATTATGCCTCCAAAATCAGGGCGGCCAAGGTTTGGAAGGCCGTCTCGACGCAGTGGCCGGTTTTGGCGCTGGTCTCAATCGCCTGGATGCGATTCCTGGCAAGCCGTGCCAGATCTTCATCGGTTATCTCCCAATGTTCTCTCAGATCGCACTTGTTCAAAGTCATGATGCACGGCTGCGCTCCAACGGCGTCCTGCGCCCGCGCCTGGAGACCCAAGGCGACGTCGAGGGTGTTGCGCCGGGTGCCGTCCACAACATAGATGAACCCGGCCGAACCCCGCAGGTAGGACACGGGCACGGACTGGAAATCATCCTCGCCGTGCAAATCCCATATGATCAGATCGATCTCTTTTCCGGACACGGTCATCTCCTTCTTGTCGATTTTCACCCCCACCGTGGTGTGATACTTATCCGAAAAAATCGAGTAAACGTGCCGTTTAACCAAACTCGTCTTACCTGCGGCGAATGCGCCGAGCATACAGATCTTCTTCTTGATCATGGGCATGCCTCTTTGCCGTTGATGAGCGTTTGGAAGGTGACGCTGCGTTCGGTGTCGAAATGTTCCTGAGCATCGCCCGTCTGGAAAGGCATATCGGAACCTCTGCCCACGGGGGACAACAGGGTGGGGTCGAGCCCCTTCGCGAAAAGAAACCGCAACACGCGCGAGGATCTATCCTGGCTCAGATGCAGATTCAACAGGGGGGGGCCAGTGGGATCGCTCCGGCCGATCACCTTGATATGAATTTGAATTCCCGATTGTTGGGCCATGGACTGCATCCTGGCAATCAGGGAGCTGGCAGTCATCAGGGTTGGCTGTTGATCCGGGGCCAAAACGCTCCTGCCCGAAGCGAAGGTAATGCTTAGTCTGGACAGTCGACTGGCCAGGGCATAAAGTTCAACCATCTGGATATCCTTCAACTGGCGCGTATCGCAGGCAGACACCCCCGCAATGGCGGGTGCAAGCCGGTTCAGTTTTACAACCCATTCATGGGAAGCGCTCCCTGAAGCGGCCAGTACCCCCTGGCGAAGGTTCAACTGAACCCCGGGCGGTGGCTTCAAAATCTGCTCCGCCCTGCGCAGCACCAAGGGTCCCTCAAGAGCCTGGTAATACCGCCACCGGCTATGTACCTGTTGGGGATCGATACCGGCTGCGGCCATCAGTTCCCGGGGGTCCGCGGCGAGCGGGTCGCGCAACCCCTCGATATAATATTGCCCCCATCCCTGATGAGCCGTTGTGACGACAATACCGCTTTGCGCCCGCAACTTAGCGAGATAATTCTGCCAATGACGTCGTTGTTGGAGAAAATGCCATGTCCCGAAAAGAACCAAGGCGACGGCGGCCGCACCGGCAAGCCAGAGCAACGGCGAGGCCCGCTGTTTGACCTCTCTCATCTCGACGATCAGCTCGTTTTCCAACTGAGGCCGAATCATGTCGAAGGGAGCCACCTCACCATCGAAATCAGCCCATTTCGAGCTGAAGGTTTCATGAATTTCCTTCAGCAGGCCTTTGAATCGCTCCCGCATCGTCAGCGGCGGTGTGCCGCGGAGCACGACCGCCAGAAATGCCTCCGCCCCCTGCTCAATCCAAACACTGTGATCGCCGCCCATGCGCAAGGTATCCAAGGTGTCACCGTGATGCGCGTCGAAGCTGTCCTTGATGAAATCCTGAATGGCGGTGAGCATGCCCGAAACCAGGTCCGGATCGCGTACCTGTATGTCCAGCGAGGCCACATGCTGGAGCACCACACCGGTATGCCGATGCACCAAGAATATCTGTTCCACCTGATAGACCAGACTGTGAAGCAACACCACTTCAGCAAAGGGCCGATGCGTACGAAAGGCTTCCAGGCGCCATTTGATCCCACGAAGGGAGACCGTCTGGTTGAGCAGTTGGTTGAGGGATTGAATCATCCCCAGGAGAGTGGCGATGACGGATTTGCGAATGGCCGGCCCCAGGGCAGGAAAAATCACATCGGCGATGAACGCGGGGTTCCTTCGGACCGATCTTTTGAGCACTGTATCGATGGTAGGCCCCAGGGCTTGCGCCATGCGATCCCCGTTCGCGTGGCTCAAGGTGATGGCATCGGGCAAAGCCTGGCTGAGTTCCTCGGCGCGGCGTACCGGGTCGTTGAGGCGGGCCAGGATTTCATCCAGCCGGCGACGCTCGGGCCCCGAAAGCAATTCGCGCAGCTGGCGCCATTGGGAGGCAATTAACTCATCTGCCTGCGCGTCCGAACCGTCTCTTGAAGCGGATTCACCCATAGCATTCCACTTCAGGCATCGGCCTCACCGACAGCGGGAATCTCCTGGTGGTCTGAAAGCCTCATGGCGATATCCACCAGATATTCGGCCAGGGATGCGCGATCCAGTTTGCTTCCATCGAGCCGTTCAGCCACTTGGGCCAGGGACCGGTCCGCCTGCTCCTGCTTGCTCTGGATGGTACCGATCAATTCCTTGGATTGCTGAAGGATCTGCTGCCGCAGTTCGGTAGAACGTTCCGAGAGCTTGTCTTCGACCTGCTGGATGGCCGAGGTTAACTCGACCGAGGAGCTCCTCATGTCATCGTTCAGGCGCTTTCCGGCCTCCGCACACTTATCCGCTTCCTTTTTAATACGCCCCTTGAGGGTTTCCAGTTCTTCCTTGAAAAAACGTTCCAGAGCCTCCAGACGATTGGTCAATTCGTCCCGTAGCGCGGCGGTGTATCGATTCAGGTGCTCCTCCATTTGGGAAAAACGGCGTTCGAAATCCCGCACCTGATTGCCGAAAAGGATATCGCGGATCTTCTCCATGCTTCCGACATCGCCTGTTTCGGTTGGGAATGAGGCATTTTTCGGTGGCTTGGATTTCAGCGGCACTTCTGGCTTGAGCGCCTCGTCCTTTTTGCTCATGGTGGCTCCTCTCGTTGGAATACGCCCATCCATCCGGCATGACTTTGTTCGGCCCGGAAGATTCTGGTTTCAAAATATTATGTTGTAAGCCCTCCTGCCTGTTCCAATGCTAAGGGGAGCATGTTTCAGAGGGCATTGTAGGCATTCAGAATGTGGTGCCAAGGCATCGTGTCAACGGCGAAAACAAGGAACCTGTTGGAATGTATATATGAAAGAATTATGCGGCAGCAACGGGGCCAATGTCAAGCGATTTGTAGCTTATCCGGTTCTTGGCGATGACGACGGGCCACTGGCTGATCTGCCTTCGGAAATCGGGTGTACCTAACCGCAAAATGGTTGTATAGACATAGAAACGCTGTTTGCTGACGGAAAGGAACAAGGATTGACACTGGAACTTCTCGCACTTGCCGCTGGCCTGGCACTCCTGGCATGGAGTGCTGATCGACTGGTGGATGGGGCGGCCGCCACGGCCGGACATTTCGGGGTGCCGCCGCTGCTGATCGGCATGGTAATCGTCGGTTTCGGCACTTCGGCGCCGGAAATGGTGGTATCCGCCATGGCGGCCGCCCAGGGTAACCCGGGCCTCGCCCTGGGCAATGCCTATGGCTCGAATATCGCCAATATCGCCCTCGTCCTCGGGTTGACGGCGCTGGTCTGTCCCATCACCGTCCATTCCCAGGTGCTGCGAAAGGAATTGCCCATTTTGACCGCCGTTACGGCCCTTGCCGCCTATCAACTGCGGGACGGGCATATAGGCAGGCTCGATGCCCTGGTGCTGCTGGGCGTCTTCGCCGCTCTGATGACCTGGGCCCTCAGGCAGGGGCTTCGGGCCAAGACCGATACCCTGGGCAGCGAAACGGAAAGGCAGCTGGCGGTGCACGCCATGCCTATCAACCAGGCGCTTTTCCGGATGGGCGCTGGATTGGTTCTGCTGATCGTGAGCTCCCGTATGCTGGTTTGGGGGGCCGTTGGGCTCGCGCATCATTTCGGTGTGAGCGATCTGGTGATCGGACTCAGCCTCGTGGCGGTGGGCACCTCGCTACCTGAGCTCGCCTCCTCCCTGGTGGCCACGCGAAGGGGGCAGCATGACATCGCGGTGGGAAATGTACTGGGCTCCAACATTTTCAACACATTGGCCGTCGTCGGGATAGCCGGACTGATTCATCCCATCCAGGTGAGCCCCGAAGTGCTGCGCCGGGACGTGCTTATCATGTCGATACTGACCGTATCGCTTTTCGTCATCGGCTACGGGTTTCGAGGTCCGGGACGCATCAACCGCTATGAAGGCGGCGCCCTGCTGATCTGCTACGGGGCCTATATCGCCTATCTGGCCAGCAGCGCACTCAGCCGATGAGCCAGCATTAGCTATTGATCCTTTTCGGTATTAGCGGTTATAGTGGCGGGACCGATTCAGAGAGGAGACGTGTTCCATGTTTTTCAAACGGGTTAAAAAAGGCTTGAAGAGCGAGTACGCACAGCGTCAGTTCTATATGATGTCCAATCTTGGCCTTTTCTATCTGATCATTATCGCCCTTTTTGCCATCCCCCTGCTGGGTGCTTTTGTCGTGGTGCTGATCATGGGAGTGAACGACTACCGCCACCTCATTCTCCTCGCCGGCTTGTTGGGTGGAGCGCTGGTGCTCTATTTTGTGGGCAAATCCTTTTTCAGGTTCCTTCGAAGGGTGCGCGATGACGGCCTGGCCACCTTTCAGGAGGCAAACCGCCAGGCCCGGGACGGCGCCGGAATGGTGCAAATTGCCATGTTCAAGGGGCTTTTATCCTTTACGGTGAGCTCCGGTCAGCGGGAGCAGGCTCCCCCCGGGCTACCAGAGGGCAGCACACCGCTGGCCCTTCCAGAGGTTCCAGAGCAGGACCGTCAGGCCCCCGACCCGGTACGTCAGATCCGGGAACTGAAGGAAATGCTCGAGGATGGCACCATTGACGAGTGTGAATTTCAAGACCTCAAGGCGGCGGTGATTCGCCAGGCCCGGGACTGCCCTTCCCCCTCGGAGGCCTCAGAACCGCCCTTGAATTATGATTCGGATGCGTATATGGCGGAGGATCTATCGGATATTGACCCCCAATCCAGCTACTCACACTAGAAGGAGAGCGCAAACTTCGCCCATGTCCCAATCAGTCGCCCATACCGAAGGCCGGATCTATTCGGTTTCAAAACTCACCCAAGAAATTAAATCTTTACTTGAAGATAAGTATCCATTTGTCTGGATTACTGGTGAAATATCGAATCTTGGAACCCCTTCATCCGGTCATGCCTACTTCACCCTGCGGGACAGCCGGGCACAGATTGGCGCGGTCATGTTTCGCGGCCAGAACCGTCAGCTGAAGTTCGACCTGGCCGACGGGATGCAGGTGACGGGTCTGGCCAGGATCAATGTTTACGAGCCCCGGGGGGTATACCAGCTCATTTTTGAGTTCCTTGAGCCCAAGGGCGCCGGCGCGCTGCAGATCGCATTCGAACAGCTGAAACAACGGCTGGCGGACGAGGGGCTCTTCGATCCCTCCCGCAAGAGGCCTCTGCCCTATTTGCCTCGGAAACTCGCCCTCATCACCTCTCCCACCGGAGCGGTAATCCACGACATGATCCGAATACTGGAGCGCCGATTTCCCGGCCTGTCGCTTCTCATCATCCCCGTTGCCGTGCAGGGGGATAGGGCTGCGGCGGAAATTGTCGAGGCCCTCGACCTGTTGCGCAGGGTTTCGGATATCGATGTGGCGATTCTTGCCCGGGGCGGCGGCTCCATCGAGGATCTGCAGGCCTTCAACGATGAGTCCGTGGCACGCGCCATCCACGCTGCGAGCGTGCCGGTGATATCGGCGGTCGGACATGAGACGGATTTCACCATTGCCGACTTTGTGGCTGATCTGCGCGCCCCGACCCCTTCGGCCGCTGCTGAACTGGTGGTACCGTTGAGATACGAGCTGGTTCGTCGGATCGCCACGCTGTCCCAGCGTCTCATATCTTGTTTTAATAAAAATGTCGACAACTTGAGGTCGGAGCTCACACGTCTGGACCGCCATCTGGTGGACCCCAGAAAGCGGATGCACGATCAGCGTATCCGGCTGGATGAGCTGATGGGCCGATTGACACGCACCGGCTCCGAGCAGATGGCCCTGCGCAGGGAGCGCCTCGGATGGCGGATCGGCCGTCTGCGCGCCTTCGGCGCGGCGGGCAGATGGGCCCGCCTTCGTGAGAAACTGCAGCGGTTGACCCATGACCTCATCAACGCCCGCCGGATGTATCACCGGTCAAGACGGCAGCAGCTTCGTGAGCTCATGGCGCAGCTGCATGCCTTGAGTCCCCTGGCCATTCTGAGCAGGGGGTACAGCATCACCCGAACGGTCCCGCAGGCGCTGGTGGTCAGGGATTGCACCCAGGTGGTTCCCGGCCAGACCTTGGAAATTCTCCTCAGCCGGGGTGCCCTGACGGTGCGTGTCAGGGAGATGACAAACCGATGATCCCCCCCCATAGGACGGTCAATGGCGACTAAAACATTTGAAAAGGCAATGCAGCAGCTGGAGAAAATAGTGGAGGAGCTCGATGCCGGCGAACTGCCGCTGGAAGCCTCCCTTAAAAAATTCGAGGAGGCCGTGGCCCTTTCCAGGTACTGCTCAGAGAAACTCGACGAATCGGAAAAGAGAATCGCCCTTTTGCTAAAGACTCCTGACGGCGGTCTCGAGGAACACCCCCTGGATGAGGAGCCCTGAATCGGATACGCTATGTTTGAATTAAAATCTTATCTGAATGAGAAACGCCAATGGATCAACGGAGCCTTGGAGGCGCAGCTGACCGCCGCCACGGTCCCCGGAAGGCTTGCCGATGCCATGCACTACGCCGTCATGGCCGGTGGGAAACGCCTTCGGCCCATCCTGTGCACGGCAGCCGCCGAGGCCGCCGGTGGGCCGTGGAATGAGCCTGCCCTGCTCCTCTCGGCCTGTTCCCTGGAATTCATCCACACCTATTCCCTGATCCACGACGATCTGCCGGCAATGGACGATGACGCCCTTCGCAGGGGGAAGCCGACCTGCCATATGGCCTTTGACGAGGCCACGGCCATTCTGGCAGGCGATGCCCTGCTGACGCTGGCCTTCGAGGTGCTCACCAGCGGTTTTGCGTCATCGGGAGGCCCGCCTGCCGCGGATTGGCTCCGGGTCATCCGCCACATTTCGCAGGGAGCAGGCGCCCGGGGGATGGTGGAGGGACAAATGCGGGATCTGGCCTCCGAAGGGCTCAGCCTCTCCCTCGAAGCGCTCGAAGCCCTTCACGGACTGAAAACCGGCGCCCTCATTCGGGCCTCGGTCGCTGCCGGGGCCACGTTGGGCCGGGCAGAAAGGGAGCAGGCGGACGCGCTGGACACCTATGCCCGTCATATCGGCATGGCCTTTCAGGTGGCCGATGATATCCTGAACGTGACGGGCGACGCCGCCCTCATGGGAAAGGCTGTTGGAACCGACCAGGCCCGGGGCAAGAACACCTATCCCGGCCTCATGGGGCTGGCGGAAGCCGGGGAAAAAGCCCGGATCCACGTAGAAAGTGCCCTTGGCGCCCTGGACCGTTTCGACAGCCGTGCGGATCCGCTGCGCGCCATTGCGCGCTATGTCATTGAACGCAAGAGATGAGAATGAAAAATAAGGTTGACCGTGTGCTGAACAAATTGTGTTACCTAAACCAAATCGATTCCCCGGCGGACCTCAAATCGCTTCCGCGCAGCGCCCTCCCGGCGCTGGCCAAGGAGATCCGGGAGCAAATCGTGGAGGTGGTGTCAAAGACCGGCGGCCACATAGCCTCCAGCCTCGGGGCCGTCGAACTGGCCATTGCAATTCACTATGTCTTCAATACGCCGTCGGACAAGGTGATCTGGGATGTGGGGCACCAGGCCTACGCCCACAAGCTGCTTACGGGAAGGCGCGAGCGCTTTGCAACACTGCGCCAGCAGGGAGGTCTTGCCGGTTTTACCCGGATGAGCGAAAGCCCCTACGATGCCTTCACCACCGGCCACAGCAGCACCTCCATCTCCGCAGGTCTGGGCATGGCCGCGGCCAAGCGCCTCAAGGGCGAACACGACAAGGTGATCGCCGTCATTGGGGATGGCTCCATGACCGCGGGCATGGCCTACGAGGGGCTCAATCAGGCCGGCGATATCCACAAGGACCTCATCGTCATCCTGAATGACAACGACATGTCCATCGCGAAGAATGTCGGCGCCCTTTCCTCTTTTCTGAGCCGGGCATTTTCCAAAAGAAGGCTTCAGGAGCTGCGCAAGGAATTTGGCGATTTCTTGAAATCACTGCCGAAAATAGGCGACGATGTATACAATTTCGCAAAGCGATCGGAAGAATCCTTCAAAACTTTTATTACGCCAGGCATGCTTTTTGAGGCGTTCGATTTCGAGTACTTCGGCCCCATCAACGGCCACAGGCTCAATCATTTGATCGACATTTTGAACAATATAAAGTGCTTCAATGAACCTGTCCTGCTTCATGTCACCACCCACAAGGGCAAGGGCTATGCACCAGCGGAGAAGAACCCCGTCTACTTTCACGGGGTGGGGTGCTTCGAGGTGGAAACGGGCGCAAGCCTGGCTGCGCCATGCTCGGTGCCGAGCTATACCCAGATCTTCGGGGATACCATGGTCAAGCTCGCTGAGGAGGATCCCCGCATTGTGGCCGTAACAGCGGCCATGCCCGAGGGGACGGGCCTCGTGCCCTTCTCGAAGCGCTTCCCCGACCGTTTTTTCGATGTGGGCATCGCCGAACAGCACGGGGTCACCTTTGCCGCGGGGTTGGCGGCCGAGGGCATGAGACCGGTGGTAGCCATCTACTCCACCTTCCTGCAGCGGGCCTATGACCAGATCCTGCACGATGTGTGTATCGAATCGCTGCCGGTGGTGTTCGCACTGGATCGCGGGGGTATCGTGGGTGAAGACGGATCGACCCACCACGGCCTCTTCGATCTTTCTTTTCTCAGATGCCTGCCCAACATGGTACTCATGGCGCCTAAGGATGAAAACGAGCTTGCCCGGATGCTCCGGACCGCCCTGGCGCATGACGGTCCCATAGCATTTCGCTATCCACGGGGAAGCGGCACCGGTGTTCCCGTCGATCCGCAGATCCCTCCCCTGCCCATCGGTAAAGGGGAGATCTTGACCCAGGGCGAGCATGTGCTTCTCCTGGCCATCGGACGTTCCGTGAACGATGCGCTACTGGCGGCAAAGATCTTATCGGTCGACGGCATCCATGCGACAGTGGTCAACTGCAGATTTATAAAGCCCCTCGATGCTACGCTGATCCATGATCTGGCAAACCGGATACCCAGAATTCTCACCATCGAGGAAAATATACGGCAGGGGGGATTCGGCAGCGCCGTTCTGGAATGTTTGAGCGACCGAGGCGCCACGGGGTACAGGTTGAGACGCATCGGTATTGGAGATACGTTTGTGGAGCACGGCTCCCAGAAGCTCCTTCGCAGCCAGCAGGGCCTCGATGCAAACGCCATTGCTGCGGCCGCTCGGCAGCTCCTCGAAGGCCCCGTAGGAGGAACGACTCCCGTCAAAGGGTGAACATGCATGGCTGATAGAAAAATCCGGCTGGACCGGCTTCTCGTCGACAGGGGCTTGGTGCGCAGCAGGGAACGGGCCCGGGCCCGGATCATGGCCGGCGAGGTGCTGGTCAACCGCTTTCCGGTGGACAAACCGGGCACCCAGGTGGAAGCGAGCGCCCACGTGGAAATGAGGGGCCGGGACCTGCCCTACGTCAGCCGCGGCGGCTTGAAGCTGGCAGCCGCTCTGGAAGCTCTCTCATTGGATATCCGGAATTTCGACTGCATGGACGTAGGGGCCTCCACTGGCGGATTCACCGACTGCCTTCTGCAGCACGGCGTACGCCGGGTGTTCGCGGTGGATGTGGGCTACGGCCAGTTGGCCTGGAAGCTGCGCCAGGATGCCCGGGTGGTAGTGATGGAGAGGACCAACATACGCCATCTACCAGCCGAAAGCATCGAGACCCGGATGGACCTGATCACAATCGATGTTTCCTTTATATCCTTGAAGATCGTCGTGCCGGCGGCTCAGAAATTCCTGAAGCCGGACGCGACGATCCTGGCCCTCATCAAACCCCAGTTCGAAGTAGGCCGCGCCCTGTTGGGAAAGGGCGGTGTGGTTCGCGACAGGCGGCTGCATGACCGGGTGATCCATGAACTCACCGCTTTTTTTTCGGGACTCGCGCTGGAGGCGGAAGGGATCATCCCCTCACCCATTGAAGGACCCAAGGGCAACCGGGAATTTCTGATTTACCTGAGGCCGTCCAGCGGCGGAGGAACCCATTTTTGTCCTTGATTTTTATAGATGAAACATATAAAAAATCATATTTTAACACTTGGTCATCTATCCAGTACGGGGTGTCTCAATATTTTTGCAGAGAGGAGCTTAAGTGACTGAAATGGTTGAACTTTTGAGAAGCATCGCCTTCGTTGCCCACGGCGGCGCGGGGAAGACCTCTCTTGCCGAAGTCCTGTTGTACAACACCAGCGTGACCAACAGACTGGGCAAGGTCGAGGAAGGCAATACCGTGATGGATTTCGAGCCGGAGGAACTCAAGCGAAAATCAAGCATCAGCACCGGTATTCATCAATTCCCATGGAAAAAACACAGCGTTAACATTCTGGACACGCCAGGAGACCAGAATTTTTTCTCCGACACCCGAAACTGCATGCAGGCCGCCGACAGTATCGTCCTGGTGATCGACGCAGTGGACGGGGTCAAGGTGCAGACGGAAATGGGATGGGAATTTGCCGAGGAATTCAACCTCCCCGTGGTCATCTTTATCAACAAGCTGGACCGGGAACGATCCGATTTTACCAGGACATTTCAGGATGCCGTGAATTGTTTCACGCCGAAGCCGATTCTGCTCCAACTGCCCATCGGTTCCGAAGCCGATTTCCAAGGAGTGGTGGACCTCGTGGAAATGAAAGCCTACCGGTACGACGAGAAGGGCAAAGCCTCTGTCGTGGACATACCCGAGGACATGAAGGATCAGGTGGAATCCGAACGCGAGGCCCTGATCGAAAACGTCGCCGAGGCCGATGACGCCCTCCTTGAAAGATATCTCGAAGGCGATATCCCGTCCGATGAGGAAATCAAGGCAGCCCTCAAAGCCGGCACGCTTTCCCGCGCCTTTGCACCGGTGGTATGCGGCTCTGCTACGAAGAATGTGGGCATCGACCTGGTAGCCGATATCATGGTCAATTGTCTGCCCTCCCCCCTGGATCGCGGCGGCATCAGTGCCATGGGGGATACCGAAGACAAGGAGATTGTATGTGAGCCGGATCCGGACGCTCCGTTTGCCGGTTTTGTGTTCAAGACGATTTCGGATCCCTATGCCGGCCGGCTTTCCATCTTCCGGGTTGTGTCCGGGACCCTGGGGGGGGATGGGATTCTTTACAATACCAGAAAGCAGGCAAAGGAGCGTTACAGCCAGCTACTGCGTCTGGCAGGCAAGGAACAGAAGCCTTGCGATAGTGCAGGGCCGGGTGCCATCGTTGCCGTGGCCAAGCTCAAGGACACCGGCACTGGTGATACCCTGTGCGCGGAAAGTCGCAAGGTTGCCTTCAGCTGCAGCGAGCCCCTGCCCTGTCTGATCTCCTACGCGGTAGCGGCACGGAACAAGGGAGACGAGGACAAGGTGTTCTCGTCCCTTAACAGACTCTTGGAAGAGGATCCCGCGCTCAAGCTGACTCGGAACTCGGAAACAAAGGAGATCCTGCTTTCCGGACGCGGTGAAATCCACATTGAAACGGCTGTGGAAAAGGTCAAACGAAAATTCAATGTGGAGGTCGACCTCAAGCCACCCAAAGTCCCCTATCGGGAAACCATCAAGAAAAAGGTCCGGGTCCAGGGACGGCACAAGAAGCAGACCGGGGGACATGGCCAATTCGGAGACTGCTGGATCCGGATGGAACCCCTGTCCCGGGGGACCGGCTTCGAGTTCGTGGATGCCATTGTGGGAGGCGTCATCCCGAAAACCTATATTCCGGCCGTGGAAAAGGGCATTGTCGAATCTTCGGCCAAGGGCATCCTCGCGGGCTACCCGGTGGTGGACTTCAAGGTCAGTCTGGACGATGGATCCTTCCACGCGGTGGACTCATCCGAAATGGCCTTCAAGATCGCCGGATCCCTGGCATTCAAAAAGGCCCTGCAGGAGGCCAACCCCGTGCTGCTGGAACCCATCATGACCGTTTCCATCACCACACCTGACGAATTCATGGGCGATATCATGGGGGATCTCAACAGCCGGCGGGGGCGCGTCCTGGGCATGGACAGCAAGGGAAAGAATCAGGTTATCAACGCGCAGGTACCCATGTCCGAGTTTTTGACCTATGCCATGGATCTTCGTTCCATGACCGGCGGCCGAGGGGTGTTCTCAATGGACTTCTCCCACTATGACGAGGTGCCGGCCCAGTTGGCCCAGAAGATCATCGAGGAGGTAAATCGGGAAAAGGGGTAGATCCGGTCCGCCAGGACTGAACGGGGGGGGTCAGGGCCGCACCCCGCAGTGACGTGTCGCGGCCTCGTCGAGCATCTGGGCGAGCCCCCCCCTTTCTTCTGGGATAAAGCCGAGGGCTTTCCGCCAGACCTCGTCGTCCTCCATGCAAAGATACACCGTCAGCCCCGGAGCCAATTCCCGGAACCAGGACACCATCTTCCGGTAGAGTGCGATCCGTAACGGCTTGAAGTACCGCATTTTACCGTCCAGGCCGGTTATGAACTCGCCATAAACGATTTTCGAGCTGGGGAAACGCCGTTGGACGATGGGCTTTAGGGCAGCCATGAACCGAAAGGTGCCAAGGCTTACCCAGACGATGCGCTCCGGCGGAACCCGGGAAACGATCGCCTCCACCACCTCACGGTAGCCTGCCTCGCATCCCTCGTAGAGAACCATGGGGTCGAAGTGAAACGCCACGGGATAGCCCCACCGCGCACATTTAGCCGCGGCGTCCAGCCGTGCATCGAGACTGGCCGTGCCCCGTTCCTCCTTGCGGATCACCTCCCGGGTGTTGAGGGACCACGCCATGATGGTCTTGCCCCCATGGGAGAGGGACCTGACCCCATCGATGTAAACCGTCTTCGACTTGAGTTCCAGAACAGCCCGGGGCTGGGCCGCGAATTTCGGAATCAGAAACCGCGAAAGATCGGCTGCCGGCTCCCATATCAGGCTATCGGTGAACTCACCCGTGCCGACACGGTGGATCCCGGCCGTTGAAAACAGCGTCTCCAATTCCATGGAAAGATCGTCGTGGTTCACGAAGAATTGCAGAAGCGGCGGGTGAAAATAGGACTGGAGGATACAGTAGCTGCAGTCCATGCCGCAGTAAGTGCCTATATGGAGGATTTTGTAACCGCAGCAGGTATAGTGCTGGGTGCCCGGGCACGCCTTGATGAAGGCCCCCCGGTTTCGGGTGAGAAATAGTCGCCTTTTCCCCTCCAACTCAGGATCCGGGCCCGCCTCCGCCAACTCCCTGAAGACGGTATCCGCACCTTGAACGATCCGGCAGGAGACCCCGGGAAAGCGGGCTTTGATGCGCACTGCAACGGGATCCTCCGCCACGCATCGATCGATGTAAAGCGCCGAGAGCTTCACCCTTCCAACACGCATCAGACCAGCTGGCAGACCATGTCCAGGGCCGTTTCCAGATCCATTTTCCCCATGTTCAGTACCAGATGGTACAGCTGGGGCCGGTCATAGTCTTCTATTCCAAATTTCCGGTATAGATTCGCCCGGCGTCTCTCCTCTGCCTCGACCGTATTCGATGCCTGCTTGTTGGACAGATGATACTTCTTCTCGATAAACGCCACTCGGTGATCCCTGCCGGCGATCAAAAGGATGTGCACCGCATCCTTTCGATCCTTCAAGACATATTGACTTCCCCTGCCAATGATAACGGCATTGCCCTCGTCCGCGATCTTGGTGATGATCGTACGAAGGGCATCTACATAGATCTCCTCGTCGATATATCCGCGTTCGTTGGATATGACTCGGTCCACCAGGGATTTGGATAGAAGACTCGCCACGATCTTCTGAAAGGGTTTTCCCGCATCCTTTTCCATGGACGTCACCCAGTCCGTGGAAACATTCGCCTTTTCGGCAACCATCTGCAAAATTTCATTATCAAAGAGCGCATATCCGAGTTTTTTTGAAATCATTTCCCCCAGCGTCAATCCACCGGCACCAAATTGGCGTGAAATGGTCACAACAGCCATGTATACCTCCTTCTCTGTCCCAAAAGACGCTCCCTCGAAATCAGCCATCGCCAGGAAAGCCGAACGCATAATTATTTTTTTAACATGTTCGCGTGGGTATATCAAAGCAAATCGGTTGCAGTCATTGAGAATACACCGTCATCAGAGCGACGGAGCGGCAGCTCCGTCAGGCGTGGGGCGAGGAGAGGGTGAAGCCGACGGGGAAGAATTTTTGATGCCTCTGGAGAAAATCTCAAAGGCGCTGTCGAGAGTGAGCATCTTTGGCCCCTCCTCCGTTGCGACGCGCTGACTTTCATCATAGAGCACGGCCCCTGAGAAGACGGCCCACAGGACCGCCGCCAAAGTATCCGGTGGGCAGTCGATAAAGGTTCCTGCGTGCATCCCTTTTCGCAGGATGTCGGCCATGGCATCGACAATTCGGCAGGTATGGGACTGGATTTCGGAAACCAGCTCCTCGGTGAGGTGTTTGAGGGTATCGCTGGCCTGAAGCCGGAAGGTATGAATCAAAATCCAGGAATCGAAAGCGCAGGCATCGTACAGAACATCCTTCAATTTGGAGAGCCGCTGCTCCGGGCTGAGGCCTGTCTCCTCGCACAGGGCTTCGAGGCGGGAAATGAGATATTTCAGTATCTTTATGGACAGGGCAGCGAACAGTTCATCCTTGTTCTTGAAGTAGAGATAGAGCGTTCCCGGGCTCAGCTCCGCCTCCCGGGCGATATCCTCGACGGTAGCGCCGTTGAACCCCTTGGAGGCAAAGAGCTTTTTGGCAGCCACCAGAATTTGCCGCCGGCGGTGTTCTTTCTCCCGTTTTCTTCTTTCTTGTAAGCCCATATATATAATGAATTATATTTATTTGCTGCAATTCTATATAGGAAATAGAAACAGGTTTGTCAAGAAAATGGTTTACAACATCGCATCGATATCACATTATCCCGGATTGTTATCTTGACTGAAACAGGTCCGGACAGGACAGGATCCGTTCGATGGTGTCCCTGTGGCGTTCAAGCCCGCCCGGGTCGGAAAAGGTGAGGGTGAGCGAGTAAGTGTTCCCCTCGAAATCCGGAGGGGGCGCAAGCCGAGCATTGGGACCCAGCCGGAGAGATTTGAGGATCGATTCGAAGGCCTCGGTCGCTGCCGAAAGGGTGGGGAACCGCCTTTGCTTCAAGTAACGACGAAAGGCAGCCGTCTTCCGGACCCGGTCCAGATTCGGATCTTCCAGCAGGGTTCGCACGGATGCTTCCGTCAACACCGCTGTGAGCGGCAAATCGTCCCTGAGGGCGATTTCCCTGGCCAGGGTAATCACCTCTCGCTGTTTGTTCAGTCCCATCCGCAACCTCAGAAAGGTATCGGCAAACCAGTTGGCTGTGTCCTCGCCCAAATCGGCCAGCATCATGGCCGTCTGCAAGGGGATGATCCCGGAGAGGATACCGTCCTGGACCGCCTGAGGCAAACGGCAAAGGGGCATTAGCTTTCCGATCAACCGGGGGGAGGAATCCGGGAGCCCGAGGCTTCCCGCCACCTGCGCCAGCCGGTCGGGACCGTGGCAGCCGGATGCGGCCAAAAGGCACAGGGCGCGGGAGCTCTCTATGGGATTCAATGCCCTCTGGGAGGTGTTCTCCGTGATAGCTACCTGGGAGCAATCGAGGCGGCTCGTACTGGAAGACACAATCCGGGCAGGCACCGCGACCCATTTGAGATGGTCGGCCGCCGCCACCCGCCGAAACCCGCTGACGATTTCATAGGTGTCGTGTTCCGCCGCAGACAACAGGATGGGGGGATTGATCAGGCCCACCCGGTCGAGGGAGGCGGCAAGCCCGGGGATGTCCTCTAGGGTCGTAATGCGGTAGGTCTGTCCCTCCCGGTCAATCTGTGAGAGGCGGACCCGTTGGGGCTCATAGCGCATCGTCCCTGCCAGTGAGGGCTTTCAATGCCTCGATATACCGGGCGCGGGTGTTTTCAATCACCTCTTGGGGCAGGGTTGGGCCGGGAGGGGTATGGTCCCAATCGAGGGACAGGAGATAATCACGAAGGTACTGTTTGTCATAGCTCTTCTGGGAACCGCCGGGCTGGTAGGTGGATTTCGGCCAGAAGCGTGAAGAGTCGGGGGTCAGGACCTCGTCAATGAGGATCAGTTCATCGCCCGCCATGCCAAATTCAAATTTTGTGTCTGCGATGATGATCCCCTTGGTTTCGGCCAGCTCCGCCCCCCTTTGGTATATCGCCAGGCTCAGATCCCGGGCTTTTTCCGCCACCGGCTTACCGACGATACGGGCGGCTTCCTCGAAATCGATATTGAGGTCATGCTCCCCTAGCTCCGCCTTGGTGGAGGGGGTGAACAGAGGTTCAGGCAATTTTTCAGATTCCTTCAGGCCCTGGGGCAGCGGGATACCGCAGACTGTTCCCGACTCCCGGTAGGACTTCCACCCAGAGCCCGAGATATAGCCCCTGACGACACATTCGATGGCCAGGGGGACGGCTTTTTTCACCAGCATGCTCCTGGAGGCCAACCTGTCGGCATGGGCGCTGCAGGAGTCTGGATAATCGGCCACGTTCCCACTTATCACGTGATTGTCCACCAGGGATTTCATGATATCGAACCAGAAAAGCGAAATCTGGGTCAATATTTTGCCCTTGTCTGGGATGGGATCCGGCATGATGACATCGAAGGCCGATATCCGATCCGAAGCCACCATCAGGAGGCTGTCCCCCATGTCGTAAATGTCCCTGACTTTTCCTCTTCTAAGGAGTTTCAATCCCGGAATATCCGTTTCCATCACCGCCTGTGTGCGCATTCGCCTTCCCCTTCTCCTCGTGCCCCTATGGAATTTCCATATCCGTATCGAAACGGGTCTTAAAAAACTGCCGCAAGGCATCAAGCACCGTCTCCGGCATCTCGAAAAAGGTCAGCCCTGTGCCGTAGCGGCCATTTTCGAACTGCCGCTGATGGCTCACTTTGGACTTGATGTCAATGGTTTCATTATCCAGCCCGATGGTCAGGACCACGATGTAACCGGGGTCAATGGGAAAACTCGTTTCCAAAAGGATCCCCTTCTCAGAAATATTCAATGTGCGTCCCATCCCCTGGTGAATGGACCGCCCCTTCTCGTCCAGCAGGACATAGGACAAATTCAGCGAATCGATACGATCGGCTTCCCTTTTTTCAGACATCTCTCTACCGTCGCGCTAGGCGCGCCTCCTTCCTTCCTTCGCCTTCACAAAAGCATCCTCAATCAATTGCGTGGTAATTGAAATGCACGCAGATGTATGTTCGATAAGATTTCGCATGGTGGTAGACTGGCGATCATATTCGGTACTCAAAAGCTTTTCGTCCACCTCCCCCACTTCAATGTCCGGCGATGCGAAAACGCTTGCGCCGTGGGGCTCATGGCCGAATTCGAGGAAGGGGAAAACACCGAAAAAATCCCCCTTGGAAAGCTCGGCAAGACGAATTTGACCGTAATCCGTGTGGCGCACAATGGCAACCTGTCCATTTTTAATGGTAAACAGCCCCTCCTTCCCCTCAGCATCCGGAATGAAGGGCTCCAGTCCCTGGGATGGCTGCAGGTTCTGCAACTGTTTAGCTCTTACGCTCAGCAGTCCATCGGTCAGGTCCTTGAGGCGTTTATCGACACTGATCAGGAGCCGTCTGAAAACCGGCGTCAGGGAGGCAAATTCACCGGCAAGCCGGGGCGCATCGATGACGCCCAGTTGGGTATTGTCTCCCCGGGCCACAGCGGCAGCGCTTCGCACATGATCCCCTGGCAGAAACGAGGCGAAACTGCCCACGAAGGATCCCTCGGCAAGCCTCAGAATCACTTCAGGCCCCCGCTCGGTGGTCTTTACGATATCCACCAGGCCGTCGAGCACCACCCAAATCCAGCTGCCGTGCTTGCCCTCCTGGGTCACCACCTCCCCATCCACAAAGGATTCCTCATCCACTACATAGATGTAGTCGACCATCGGCCCCTTGAGCTGTGTCATTTTACGCGCCCTGGCGGCAGCGGCTCCGGTACTGCTTAGGGCTGGAGCCGGTCCTACCATTTTGACTTTTCCGTCATCAACCATTCGCAACCCGTCGAGAATGATTTCCATTCGGTTTTTGTGAATGGCCTTGCTCTTTCGAGCAGGCCCCACGCTGTAAGAAAAATCGCCGGTCTGCCAGCCGAAAAGTGAGTAGAGGGCGGTCAGCCCGCTGTCAGGCCCGTTTTCTGCATCCACGGGGTTACCATTCAGAAAATAGATAAACGCGGGAATCGGCTCGTAGCTGCTCTGGAGTTGCAGTACGCCAGTGGATCCATTGTTTCCAATCAGCTGAATGAGCTCAGCTAGATTCAAGAACTCCAGTTTTCCCGAAAAAACGATATCATTCATGAAAACAATTTATTGAGCCCATTTGAGCTCACGCTGGAGGTGCTTCAAGGTCAGTTTCAACCCCTCCAGCAGTGTTTTGCCCACCCCCTCACCGGTGACGGCGCTGGCCGCAAAGGAAGGCACCTTAAGCTGATGATTCAGTTCGCGCTCCATCTGGTCCAGGGGCATAAGGGGGATTCCCTGCTCACCGAGATCCCGCTTGTTGTACTGAAGCACCAGAGGCACCCTGAAAATACTCAGCCCGTATTCCTTCAGGTTCTGGTGTAAATCCTTTAGGGACTTCATGTTGCTCTCCCGCCTGACATTCAGGGAGTCAGCCACGAAAATGATCCCATCCACCCCCTTCAGCACCAGCTTACGGGTCGATTTGTATTTGACCTGGCCCGGAACCGTGTACAGTTGCACCCGCACCTCGCATCCACGGATCTTGCCAAGGCCCATGGGCAGGAAATCGAAAAACAGGGTCCGGTCCCCCTCGGTATTGATGGACACCATCTCACCGGAGACCTGTTTCCTGTATGATTTGAAAATCTGCTCAAGGTTCGTGGTTTTCCCACATCTGCCAGGTCCGTAATAGACGATCTTGCATTCGATTTCTCTGTTCTTTAAATTAAATATAGCCATAACGCCGGGCGCCCCTCATTTTCTTTCGGCTCAATTCACTGCTTGCTCTTGCGAAAGGCGGCGAAGCACAGGTAAACCCCTTTTCGTACCTCGACGCGACGTCCTCCATCCCTTCGATATCAACCCTTGAGTCATCGATCAATAGGTTCATGACTACTCGAACAAACTTGACGTGGGTCTCAACCATCCTCTATTTTGATGTCCAGGTGATAGTTGCCCT
Organism: uncultured Desulfobacterales bacterium; assembly: GCA_964407825.1. Classification (GTDB taxonomy): domain Bacteria; phylum Desulfobacterota; class Desulfobacteria; order Desulfobacterales; family JAFDDL01; genus CAYOXD01. The sequence goes on from CAYOXD010000003.1 coordinate 41,295, forward strand.
CCTTGGGGCCCGAATCGATCAGCGCCTTGGCGGAAATCACCCCCTCTCCACGGAAGATGGCCACTGATGAATTGAACTGTAGATTCCTCAGGCGAAACCCCACATTCAGATTGTCCAAAAGCGTTTTTTCCTCGCTTTCGATGATGAGGCTGACCATGTTGCCTGCCTGGAACTTCACATCCAGTTCAACGGCCTTTCCCTTGAGAGGTCCCTTGTCCAGGGTAATCACAACGGAACCGACATCCAGATCCACGGGTTGCTTTTGGATAGCGGCCACCACGATGCGATGCTTGCCAGAATCGCATGCGGCCTCAGGCAGGTCCAACTGCACCCCATCCCTCTCCAGGCGCTCCTCCAGGAAATTCCGGACGCGATCAAGTTCACCCGGAGCAAAATTTGTATTGGTCAACCACCCCTGATAGGTATCCACAGCCTTCTCGGGCGTCTCCAGAAGCAAATAACACTGGAGAATGTTCTTGGCGGCTGAAACCCTGACTGCATCCTTTTCCAGAAGACCGTTGAGTTCAAAAATGGCCCGCTCGATCTGTCCGAAATTGGCCAGGGTCACGGCGCCTTCCAATTCCTTGAGATCCGGATCGTCCTCCGCGGAATGGCTGAACAGGTTCTTGATCAAGGTTTGAACCTGAGGGGCTATCTCAGTGGTGGCTGGGGCAGCCTCTACCTTGTTGACAGTCACTTCCAGTTCGTCGATTTTCTGCGCCATGCTGGCCAGGAGATCCTCGCGGTTCTCCATGCCAGGCTGTTCCAGGACCATTCGCAAAGCCTCATCGTAGGCCGATCTGGCTTCTTCATATAGCCCCTGGGACTGATAAAGTTCCGCCACCTTAAGTTGTTGTTCAATCCCCTGTTTGATATCCATTGGTGCCTATCCCCCGCAGCTGCCCTGGGCTGAGACCGCTTTGCGAACGTTATCCACTGCCGTTTTCGAGACGAAGCTTGTGAAGCGTATTATCGGACGTCGTAGTGTTATCCTACAGCTCCTTGGCTTCAGCCTTATTAAAAATATCCTCCCGACTATATTTCTGCCTGCAGGCCGAAAGTCAAGAAGATACGACGCTTATAGCACCGAATCGTGCTCCCGTAAAGGCTACTGCCCCATTTCTCAGGAAATATCAACCAATGCCCTTTTCAGTGCCTCGGCTGCCGGCCGCGTCATGCCGCTGACGGACAAGAGCTCCGCCATGGATGCAGCTCGAATCCCTTCCAAACCGCCGAACCGCTTCAATAGAGCCCGCTTCCGTCTCTCTCCAATGCCTGGGATCGAATCCAGCACCGACCCGATAGCGGCGGCGCGCCGCTGTCGGCGGTGAAAGCCAATGGCAAACCGGTGGGCTTCATCCCTGATGCGTTGGAGAAAGAGCAACAGGTCCTCCGCGTCACCGAAATTCACCGGATTGGCCCGATCCCGCAGAAAAATCTTGTCCCGGGTTTCCCCCCGGCGCTCATCCTTCTTTGCAATGGCGACAAGCGCGAATTGCCCTTCCAGGCCAAGGGAGGCGAGCACCTTACGGGCGATCTGCAACTGCCCTCTGCCCCCATCCACCATGACCAAGTCCGGTATGGGCATCTCCCGGTTTCCGGGTTTAAAACGCCGTCCCATGACCTCCGCCATGAGGGCATAATCATCGGGCCCCGAGTCCAGACGCATCTTGTAGGTCCGGTAATCAGATTTCTTGGGTTTCCCCTCCTCGAAGACCACCATTCCGGAAACCGGGTTTGCACCTTGAATGTGGGAGTTATCAAAGCATTCAATTCGCATCGGAAGGCTGTCCAGTTTCAGGCGCCGCTGGAGCCGCTCCAGCAGGCGCCGCTCGGCATTCCCTGCAGCCACCAGTTCCTTTAAATGATTTTCCGCATTCTGCTCTGCCAGTGCGACCAGCCGGGTCTTCTCCCCCCTTCTGGGAAACAGGATCCGGAGGCGCCCGCCCTTCGACTCCTTCAACCACTGCGCCAGGAGCGGCGCATCTGCCACGGCTGTCGGCAGGAGCAGCTCCTCGGGCAGAGACGGCTCCTTCTCGTAATACTGCCGGATAAATGCCGTTGCCATCTCATCGTCCGGTGCAATGCAGTTCTTGAAGTCAAAATGCCGTTGGCCCATCAGATAGCCGCCCCGGATGATGAGCAGCGTCAGTGTGCAGCGCTCCCCGCTCCGGGCAATGCCGAGGACGTCCCGGTCTTTGAGATCGGGAGATACCACCACCTGTTTTTCGGCAATATGCCGCAGGGAGCGAACCTTGTCCCTCAGGACCGCAGCCCTCTCGAATTCCTGTTCGGCAGCCGCCGCCACCATATCAGCCTCGATTTTCCGGATAAGATCCGTCGTCCGTCCGCTGAGAAACAGAACCACCTCCCGGACCATCTCCTCATAGACCTCCGGGGAGACCTGTACACAGCAAGGGCCTAGGCACTGGCCCATCTGACAGTGAAGGCATGGCCTGGAGCGATGTTGAAATTTACCTTTTCGGCACTTTCGAAGCTGAAAGGTCTTGTTGATCAGCTGCAATGTCTGGCGCACGGCCTTTGCCGATGGGTAGGGTCCGAAGTAAAGGGCACCGTCCCGGACGATCCGTCGCACGATGGTCAGATTCGGATAGGGACTCGTGGTGTCCAGCCGCAGCACCGGGTAACGCTTGTCATCCCGGAGGATAACGTTGTACCGGGGTTGATGCTGTTTAATGAGGGTCGACTCGAGAATCAGCGCCTCCTGCTCCGTGGCCGTAACGATGGTTTCGAAGTCCCGGATGTGTTCGAGGAGAACCGCAGTCTTGAGATCCTCATGGTGCCGTTTGATGAAATAGGAGGACAAACGGCTTCTCAGATTCAGGGCTTTTCCCACATAGAGAATCCGGTCCGCGGCATCCTTCATCAGATAGACACCGGGCCCCCGCGACACCCGGGAAAGCTTTTCCTTCAGCGGTTCGAGCATGGATTGCCAGTCCTCAGAGTTCGAAAACCATCTGCTTTCTCAGCTCATTGATGCGGTCCCGGAGCGCGGCGGCAAGCTCGAAATCTAGCTCCCCCGCCGCCGCATGCATCTTCTTTTCCAGGGTCTCGATATCCGCCTCGATGCTGTCTTTTGACGCGTATCCCGCTGGGGTCTCCGAAATACCGGTGTGCTTCGGCGCCTGGTTCCCATAGAAGACATCCAGGGCCGTGTTGAGAGATTTGGCGATGGTGGCAGGTGTGATCCCATGGGCCAGGTTGTAATCGGCCTGGATCTGACGTCTGCGGTCAGTTTCCGATAGGGCCTGTGCCATGGCGCCTGTGGTGCGATCCGCGTACAGGATCACGCGTCCCTCGGCGTTCCTTGCGGCCCGACCGAAGGTCTGCACCAGGGACCTGGCTGACCTGAGAAACCCCTCCTTGTCCGCATCCAGAATGGCCACCAGAGATACCTCGGGAATATCCAGCCCCTCCCGAAGCAGGTTGATCCCCACCAGCACATCGAATACGCCTTTGCGCAAATCCCGGATGATCTCCATGCGCTCCAGGGTACCTATATCCGCATGCAGGTAGCGCACCCGCACCCCAAGGTCCGTATAGTAATCCGTAAGATCCTCGGCCAGGCGTTTGGTCAGGGTCGTCACCAGCACCCGCGTTCCCCTCTGGATGCATCCGAGGATCTCGCCATAGAGGTCGTCCACCTGGCTCGTAGCCTTGCGGATCATGACAACCGGATCCAGCAGGCCCGTGGGACGAACGATCTGCTCCACCGGTTTTGATCGGCTCTGGCGCAGTTCGAACTCGCCGGGGGTGGCCGACACATAGATGCACCGGGCTACCCGCTCCTGGAATTCCTCGAACATCAGGGGGCGGTTGTCCAGTGCCGAGGGCAGCCTGAAACCATACTCCACAAGTGTGCTCTTGCGGGACCGATCCCCCCGGTACATGGCCCCCAGCTGGGGGACTGTAATGTGGCTCTCGTCGATGAAAACGATGAAATCGTCAGGGAAATAATCCAGCAGCGTGGGAGGAGGCTCACCCGGGGCCCGGCCCGTGAGGTGACGGGAGTAATTTTCAATGCCGTTGCAGTATCCGAGCTCCAGCATCATTTCCAGATCGAAATGGGTACGCTCCTCGATTCGCTGGGCCTCGACCCACTTGCCCAGATCCCTGAAGTGGTCCACCCGATATTTCAACTCCTCCTTGATGGTTTCGATGGCCCGAAGCAGGGTGGACTTGGCCGTGACATAGTGGCTTGCAGGAAATATAACGGCCTGGGCCATCCGGCCGAGGACGGTCCCCCGGAGCGGATCGATCTCGGCGATGCCGTCAATCTGATCCCCGAAAAAATCGATCCTGAGGGCCCGGTCCGTCTCGTAGGCCGGGTAGATCTCCACCCGATCTCCCCGGACCCGGAAGGTCCCCCGGTGAAAATCCACATCGTTCCGCTCGTACTGCATGTCCACCAGACCCCTCAGGAGGCGCTGACGGGACAATTCTCTATCGGTTTCAAGGCTGATGCGCATGCCCAGGTAATCCTCCGGGGCACCCAGGCCATAGATGCACGAGACGCTTGCCACCACGATGACATCCCGCCGGGACAGAACGGACCGGGTGGCGCTGTGCCGGAGTTTGTCGATCAGTTCATTGATGGAGGAATCCTTCTGAATATAGGTGTCGGAGGCGGGGATATAGGCTTCGGGCTGGTAGTAGTCGTAGTAGCTGACGAAGTATTCCACCGCGTTGTCCGGAAACAGCTCTCTGAATTCGTTGTAGAGCTGTGCCGCCAGGGTCTTGTTGGGGGCGATCACCAGGGCGGGCTTTTCCACCCTGGCGATGGTGTGTGCCATGGTAAAGGTCTTTCCCGAACCGGTCACCCCCAGCAGTACCTGGCGCCCCCTCCCTGCGCCCAGGCCGTCGCTGAGCGCATCGATGGCCTGGGGCTGATCCCCCGTCGGTGTAAAAGGAGCGGAGAGACTAAAAAGGGGCATACGCCTATTCGACACTCCATGTGGTGCCGTCGGGCCCATCCTTGATGGTGATGTTCATGGCGGATAGACGATCCCGGATCCGGTCCGCAGTTGCCCAGTCCTTGGCCTGCCTGGCCGCCTGACGATCCTGTAGCAGCCTTTCGATTTGCTCCGGGTCGACACCTGCCTTGGAAAGCGCTGCCGTCTGCTTATTTCGGAAATAGTCCACTGGGGATTGCCCCAGAAGGCCCAGGATTTCCCCCATGCGCCCGATCCCGGCCACGGTGATGAGAATCTCCCGTGCTGTCAAATCCCTGTCCCCCTCTGCTTCATCAAGGCTGCGATTGATGGCGCGCACCGCCTCGAACAGGATGCCGATGCCGAGGGCGGAGTTGAAGTCGTCATCCATGGCATCGCAGAAACGCTTCCAGTATGGATCCCCATCAGGGGTCACGCCTTCATCCCCACCGGGCAAGGCCGTCTGCACCCGTTCCAGCAGGGCGTAGATTTTATCCAGCGCGCTTGCCGCCTCCTCCATGGCCTTGTGACTGAAGTCAACGGGGCTTCGGTAGTGGTTGGACAGGAGAAAGAGGCGAATCGCCTCGGGATGAAAGGATTTGAGAACGTCCCGGATTAAAAGGAAGTTGCCCAAGGATTTGGACATTTTTTCCTGATTGATATTTACAAACCCGTTGTGGATCCAATAGGCGGCAAAGGATTTGCCGGTGGCCGCCTCGGACTGGGCAATCTCGTTTTCGTGATGGGGAAAAATCAGATCCTTTCCGCCGCCATGAATGTCAAAGCTCGGGCCGAGGTAAGAGAAACTCATGGCGGAGCACTCGATGTGCCAGCCGGGACGCCCCCTTCCCCAGGGACTCTCCCAGGTGGGTTCGCCGGGTTTTGCCGCCTTCCAAAGGGCGAAGTCGAAGGGGTTTCGTTTGCGCCCGTCCACATCGATCCGTGCGCCGGCCTCCATGTCCTCTAGTTTGCGGCCGGAAAGCTTCCCGTAACCGTCAAAGGCTTCAACGGAAAAAAAAACATCCCCATCTATTTCGTAGGCAATGTCCTTGGCCATCAGGGATTCAATCATACTGACGATAGCGCCGATGTGTTCGGTGGCCTTGGGTTCAAGGGTGGCTGGCCGCACCCCCAGGGAGGCCATGTCCTCATGGAATTCGGCGATGTACTTCTCGGCAACGGCTTTCCAGTCGGCTCCCAACTGCTGGGCTCTTTGAATGATCTTGTCATCCACGTCGGTGAAGTTGCGAACATAAGTCACCTCATACCCGCTGGCCTCGAAATACCGGGCGATGACGTCGAACACCACTGCGGATCTGGCGTGGCCGATATGGCAGCTGTCATACACCGTCGGGCCGCAGACATACAACGATACCTTTCCGGCCCGAACCGGCTCAAACGATTCCTTCTTCCTGCTCAGTGTATTGTAAATGCGAATACCCATGCTTGCTTCCTCACCATCTTTACCATCTTTGTAGAATATAGGCTCTTCGGTATCACAATCAAGGGCGAGGACTCCGTGGTGCCAGCCCTCACGGTTTGACCTTAGGGTTACCAGAGGCGATAAGGACGGTGCACAGGGCGGCAATGCCCTCGCCCCTGCCCATGGGACCAAGCCCTTCGGTGGTGGTCGCCTTGATGTTGACCTGATCCACCGCTATCCCTATACATGCGGCGATCCGCCCTCGCATCCTGGCCCGGTAAGGGGTGAGTCTGGGTGCCTGAGCCAAAATGGTGGCATCAATATTCTGAATTGCATAACCCAAGGCCGAAAGCTTATCCTTCGTGCGTCCCAGCAGCACCATGCTGTCGATGCCGGCGTATGCCGGATCCGTATCCGGAAAATGGACACCGATGTCGTCCAGTCCGGCTGCACCCAGCAGGGCGTCACACAGGGCATGGAGCAGCACATCCGCGTCGGAATGCCCCATCAGTCCCATCTCGAAGGGGATTTCAACCCCTCCCAGAACCAGTTTTCGTCCCGGCACCAACCGGTGAACATCATAGCCCGTTCCGATACGCATGCATTTCCCCCGATTCATGCCAACTTCCCGTCAATCCGAAGTTCCGCCCCGTCGAGGCAGGCCACATGCATTACCATAATTGCCGAACAAGGTAAAGGAATACAGCCGTACCACAGCACTTCGCTGTGAACGGCCTTTGATTCCTGCCACGGCGCAGCTCACCGGAGTTTTTACCGAGAATTGCTGAGCCGGCCAGGTTGCACTTTCGAGCCGTATTTGCCATACATGACGGTGGGTGGTAACCGCCCCGACAGCTAAGGAGGTAAGATGCAGCCGAGATTCACCCCCATATCCGATCCATCGAGTCTGGACAGGCAGGGCCCCTACCGTGAGGTCCTGGCGGCCTGCAGCCAGATCCCATCCGATTACAGCTTCATCAACCTCTGGGGATGGGCGTTGAACTATGGCCTTGAATGGGCATGGGAGCATGGGCTGGTATGGATCCGCCAGACGCTCCCCGAGACGGTGTACTGGGCTCCTGTGGGGCCATGGCAAAGCGTTGACTGGGGGGTAGCCATCGCCAGTCTGTCTTCCGAGCCCATCCGGTTCATCCGCGTTCCGGACCATCTCCTGGGCCTTTGGAAGAGACTCCCCGGGCTTCGATGCCGCTACATGGAAACACGTGGGCACTGGGACTACGTCTATTCGGTTCCGGAACTGGTAGCCTTAAAGGGAAACCGGTTTCACAAGAAAAAAAATCTGCTCAGCCAGTTCCTGAAGCGGTATGATTACCAGTACCAACCCTTTGAACCGGACCTGGTGAAGCAGGTCTTGGCCATGCAGGCCGACTGGTGCCTCTGGCGGGATTGCGAATCCTCGGAAACCCTGACGGCGGAAAACATCGCCGTCGAAAGGGTGCTCACCCGCTGGGACGCCCTCCATGGCATTCTCGGCGGCATCATCAGGGTGGACGATCAGCTCGTGGCCTATACCGTTGCCGATGCCCTCACTGACGGCACCCTCGTTATCCATTTCGAGAAGGGATGCACCCGCATCACTGGCATCTACCAGGCCATCAACCAGATGTTCCTTGAGAGCCTGGGAGATCGTTTCGCCAGGGTGAACCGGGAGCAGGATCTCGATGACCCGGGACTTCGAAAGGCGAAACTGTCCTATCAGCCCATTGACCTTCTTGAAAAATACGAAGTGACCCTCTATCGTTCCCCTCCGCACTGAAGGTGCTATATTTTTCACCGGGAATCGTTGGCTCCCTTGACAATTGGTTGGAGATACGCTTATAGATGGCAGGACTATGGAAAAAGAGCGATTGGCATTCCATTCGACCCTGGCGTCGCCAATCGCCATCATTTGTTTAACGCAATTTGGGCCTGGGAGAACGCCATTATGCCCCTCTATGAATTTCAATGCCCCAAAGATGGAATCATCGTCGAAAAGTTTGTCAAGATGGGCACCGAATCCATCGAATGCCCGGAATGCCATGAAAAAGCGACCCGAATCATATCCGCCTGCACCTTCGCCCTCAAGGGGGGCGGATGGTACGCCGACGGTTACGCCGCCAAGAAACGTTGACGAGCCTATGACAGATCAGTGGGAAAAAAATCTGGCTTGCGCAAGCCAGTGCGGCCGTTGCCACCAGCCTTTACCGTCCTTCGGACAGCGTATCTTGTCGGTCTTTGACCATGAACCCATCTGCCTCGACTGCAAGCGCAAGGAGGAGACGCGAGCGGATTACCAGGAGGCCTCGAGGGAGATGATCGGTCGGTGCATGGCGGATACCGAGGCGCAATACTCAGACCCGGGCGGATACTGCTATTTTCATTTCTATCCTTTTTCCTGCAATAACGAGTGATCCATGATCATTCCTCGGTGAGGATCCGGCCCTCACCGGGATAAATCGTGTAATCTTGAGCCGTGGCCGTGCCAGAGGCGCGGGGCCAGTGGCCCGGCTGGGGGTCCGCACCCTCCTGCGTCACGGCCGAGGGATTCCGGTCCTTCATCCGGGGGATTTCCCGCACATCGACGTCGGGCACGTTATAGCTGAATTCAATGGGGATATGGTTCGGATCAAAGGCGTAGATGGAATAGATAAAGCCATGATCAATGATTTCCGAGACCCAGTGACCGGCTGCGTCCAAGCTGTTTCTTAGCTCCACCAGATCGTCAATCGATTCGACCCCGATGGACACATGATCGAAGGCCACCGGGCCCTTGACCGGCATGCCGTGGTCCTTGTCCGGTATTTTCTCCACATCGGGCCATTCGAAAAAGGCGATCATGTCTGTTTTTGAAATTTCGAAAAAATAGTGGCGGTACCCTTTCCGACCGAGACCCACCACGAGCCGCATGCCCAGCAAATCACGCCAGAACCGGATGGTCATGTCCATATCACCGGTTACCATAGCCAAATGGTTGACGCCGTTGTAGGATGGCATCCCCGCTGTCCTCCAAATCCATTGCGCTTCGTCCCCACCGCCCGGGTGTTAGAGGCGGTGGGGAATACATCTTTGTCCAGAATATAATAAATGAAGCGTTTTTTCATTAAATAACTATATATTAAAACTATAAATCTAAACTTTTAGGTGAAGGTTTGTGACGCGCTGGCCTATGGGGTGGTGTAGTAGGCCATGCCCTGACAGGCACTGCACAGATCGCCGCATTTCAGGTAATAGGATTCGCCGCAGTTTCTGCAGATGCCGGTCTTTTTTGAGGTGGCGGCCATTTCTGGCGGACGGATGCGCACCTCCCGAATGCCGATCAACTCGGGGCGGGCCTTGAAAAAGACCTCCGCCAGGTCGGCGAAGTCCGGGGGGCCGGAGGAGCGTCCGGCCGGATTGAACCATGCATTGATCAGGGGCCATTTGGCCACGGTTTCCGGGATGACCCAGGTGCGCAGCCCCTCCATGGAGGCACGATTGTAAGCACTCAGGGCAAATTTCCCCCAGTCATACACCTTGAGCCGCCCATTGCCGATGGTGCAGGAAGTCAGCACCTGGGCGGCATCTGGCAGGCAGTTGTAGGTTTCCACCACGATGGCCAGATCCGGTGATTCGCCGACCGTTGCCAGAGCCGTGTCCAGCATCAGCGCCCCCACGGCGATTCCCGGGGCCCGCGCCCCGTGAAACGCCTCCATCTCAAGTACGAACTGATTAAAATCCATGCCGCAAACGTTTTCATCGATCATGATCGCCTCCTGTCCAGTTGCCCCCACCATATCACATCTTATCAGGCAGATGCCAATCCCCATCGTGCTTCCCCAGGAATTCGATGATGGGTTCCAGGCATAGCCTGCGAGCGCCTGGCTCGGTAAACGGGAGATGGTTGCTTCCCTCCAGAAGGACCCATTGCTTATCAACATTCGGCGAAGTTCTCGCGTAGGCGGTGAAGGCCCTTTTCACCGACGTCCAGGGAACGGCGCTGTCCAGGCTGCAGGCCATCATCAGAAGGGGCGTGGTAAGCCGTCCAAGGGCGGGCGTGAGATCCGACTGATACAGTGCGGGCCAGAGGGCCGCAGCGATTTTCGCTTGGACCCCCAAGCTTCGCTCGGCCGCCAATGGATAGCCCGTGTAGGCCGTCAGGGACTCCGGGGCAAGGTATTGGTAGGGATCGCCGAAGGTTTCCGCCCCCAGACCCTGCAGACGGATGAAATCATCGATATCACGATAGGGAGGCAGCCCGATGGACGCCAGCTCCATACGAGAGGACGCGTGGCCATCGCTGGAGACCTTCCGCGATACCATTTCATACAGATCCCGCTGAACGTCAGGAAAACTGACCACCGGGCAGATGGTCGCCAGCGCTGCGACCGTGGCCTCGTATCGCATCAGGTAGGCCAGACCCGTGAAGCCCCCCCAGGAGTGTCCCAACAGATATACCCGCCGTTTTCGGAACCTTCGACGCAGAAATGCCGCTACGTCCCGAATATCCTGAACGTGGTGTGCCAGACTCTGGGGAGGCGTCTCTCCGACGCCTTCGGACAGCAGCACTCCCCGTTGATGCAGGTAGGCCACCGGGAAAAGCTTCTCCAGGGAGGGGCCGGCTAAGGTTTCAAAGGCGGCCAGGTTCAGGGCGCCCCCGGGCCCGCCGTGAAGGTAGAGGATCGGCGGTCGGCCTCTGTCCTTCCCCCTGATGCGGAGATGGAGCCGGATGCCGTCTTTCGCCGTCAGCACATGGGTTTCAAAACCGCTCATGGGATGGGAATCGTCCCGCGCCAGTCCGATCGTCCGATACCGCAGCCCGCTGAAATTCCCTTGAGGTCAATAGGCACAGGTCATCAGCAGGATCCGGGATCGGACCATCACCCTGGAAATTTGGTCCCCTTGGCCATGTAACGGCCCGGGATGTCTGTAATACAGATACGATGGAAGCCCGACTGCTGCAACAGCGCCAGCATTCGGGCCTCGTCCGGCAAAACGTCGTTCGCCACCGCGTCTTGGGCGGCATGATGTCTCGCCAGCTCATGACGACTGAGAAGGTGGGCGATCAGGAGACTTCCCCCGGGGCTCAGCACGCGTGCCATTTCTCCGAGGGCCGTCAGCGGGTGTTCAAAATGGGGAAATGCCGCAAAACAGATGACAGCGTCGAATACACCGGTCCCGAAGGGGATGTGATGCACATCGGCCTGAAGCACCAGGCCGCCGGGAGCGAGGGGCTTTTTTGCGGCTTGGCGAATCATCTGAAACGACAGATCAAAGGCACAAATTCGGCCTCTGTCGCCAACTATCGCTTTGAGGTAGGGCAAAAGAATCCCCGGCCCGGTGCCGATATCCAGGACGGCCGCGCCGGCGCTGAGACCGAATTCGGTAACCAACTGCTCCAAGCGGTACCGAATCGGCTGCGGATAACATTCTTTTTCCCAGTTTGAAGCCTTTTGGTCAAAAAAAGTGCCATGAGACGCCATGTTCCGACCTCCATATAGCTTGTCGGCCATGTCAGACCAGGGCTTGAGCCCTCCGATGGGTTGATCTCGCGCCGCCCCTTAAAGTACCCTGAAGCCTGACCTCCCCGCGAAAGCGGACTTGCTTGTTTTTCCAAAACCGTTTATATTTTTTTTTATCGTATTCTTCAAGCTCGGCGGCTCTTTTTAATCCGTCCTCCGGCATCCACGATCACATCCCCCCCCTGACCCGGGTGGGCGGTGCTGGAGGAATTCATTTGTTTGAGACCATCCAGAGCATGAATCTATCATGATGGAGGACAGTACGATGAGTAAGAAGGTCACCATACAACCTGAGGATGCGCTACTGATTGTTGATGTCCAGAACGATTTTTGCCCCGGTGGCGCCCTTCCTCTCGACGAGGGGGATGAGGTCGTTCCGGTCATAAACCAGTGGATTAAAAGGGCGCGGAAATGTGGCATTTCGGTTGTGGCATCCAGGGATTGGCATCCCGGTGAACACATCAGTTTCAAGGACCAGGGGGGCCTCTGGCCGGCCCATTGCGTTCAGGACACCGAAGGCGCCAGATTCCACTCGAAACTGCAACTTCCCGAAGATGCGATCATCGTGACCAAGGGGGTCCGGTTCGATCAGGACCAGTACTCGGCTTTCGACCAGACCGGCCTCGGTGGCTTCCTGAAGAAAATGGGAATCAAGCGTCTGCTGGTAACCGGCCTGGCCCTGGATATCTGTGTCCGGGCTTCCGTCCTGGATGCACGTCGCGCCGATTTTGAAGTCGTGCTGATTACGGACGCCACCCGCGCGGAGGATGCGGGAAAAATCCCCGAAACCATCGAGGAGATGCAGCTTGCAGGCGCGGAGGTTATCAATGTGGAAAAACTGCTATATGATGATACCCACCGGGGAGCCGCCGAATCGGCGGAATCGGCGGAAAACGATGCGGCAGTGTGCCTGAAAGCGCCTGAATTTGCCGAACACTACCGGTTGTTGGATCATGATCATCCCTGCGCCGACGGCCGAAACGGCGATCCCTATTAACCTCGCCCCATGCCTGTCCAGTTCCCAATGGGGGGCTGCTGCAAGAAATCATTCGAGCGACACCGACTACGAAAGGAGGAGCACAGATGAAAGTACGATCTGTAATGCTGTCGAGTCTGTTCCTGCTGTGCATCGGCGCCTGTTCCACCGCTTTTGCCCATTGCCAGATGCCATGCGGGATTTATAACGACCAACTGCGGGTGAAGATGATCGAGGAGGATGCCACCACCATCGAAAAGGCCATGAAGAACATCACGAATCTGAGCCATCAGAGCCCCGTCAATTATAACCAACTGGTCCGCTGGGTCACCACCAAGGAGGCGCATGCCGCCAAGATTCAAGAGGTGGTGAGCCAATACTTCATGGCCCAGCGCATTGCGCTCAATGCCGACCACTATAACGAGAAGCTGGCAAAATTGCACCAGATCCTGGTGTACGCCATGAAATGCAAGCAAACTACCGACCTTGCAAATGTCTATAAACTCAGAGAGGCCCTCCACGACTTCTCAACGCTTTATTTCGCGCACCCCTCCTCCCATTGATTCTTCTGTGGAACGGCCCCCGGAACCGCCGCCCCGCCGGCGTACACCGGGGGCCTCCCGGGCCGGCTGCCCCGGTCATCAATCGTCCGCCATTGCGGTGCCGACCTCTGGGAGAGCGTGCATCCATTCTCTGAAAACCCGAAAATCGGCTGAGAAAGCGCCGTAGGGCGATCCGTTCGAAGCGGTCGGGATCCCATGGACGCTCCGTCAACCGGGACGCACCAGCACTCCGGAATTGATAGACATGAGCCCCGACACGGTCCTGGGGCCCGGGGACTTCCACCGTGCAGGGGACCCGGATGTATTCATCCCCCTCGAACCTGTCCAGCCGTTCCACGTCGGATGGGCGGACCCTGCGCCAGAGGATGCCCTCTATGGCGCCCCGCCCCGGAATCGCCGCCGGATAATCCCGATCCCGGATCGAAAGGCGGCGCCAGCCTTTCAGCCTGGCGGGAACCCGCCTATATCGGCCTGAGACCACCTGCCGCCAGACCGCGCCAAACATGAGGCTGCCATAGGTGAAAATATCCACCATCCCCCCCCTCTCGTCGGCCACGGCGGCACCCGGTACGCACTGGTATTAGCAAAGTTAAAATTCAGTCAAGACGCTGACTTAGCCCCCCCATTACCGGCCACGCAACGACGGGCCTCCACCGTAATGTGAACGATCCCGAGCCTCCCGGGCAGCAACGCGTAATAGGCTTCCGTTTCCAGGGGCTCCGAGGACACCAGGGAAATTTCCGCCGCATAGATCCCCTCGCCCACGGCCCATACATGCAAATCGGATATCCGATTGTCTCCCTCAGACTCTATGGCTCCCATAATTTTCTCCCGAAGCGTCTCCGGAGCCTGCATGTCCAGCAATACATGGGACGAGGCGCACAGCAGTTTCCAGGACCATCGGATCACCAGGACCGCCCCTACCATGCCCATGGCGGGATCCAGCCAGATCAGCCCGAAAAATTTCCCCCCCAGAAGGGCGAAAATGGCCAGTAGGGAGGTAAGAGCGTCGGCCAGGACATGCAGGTAGGCGGACCAGAGGTTGTGATCGGTGTGCCCCGGGCCATGATCATGGGAATGGCCATGATCATGTCCGCCAAGGCCTGATTCATTCCCCCCCAGGATATACAAACAAAATCCGTTCACCACCAGTCCCAGAACCGCCACCAGGATCGCATGGTTGAATCCGATGGCCACCGGTTCGAAGAAACGCTGGAGGCTCTTGGTGGCCATTACAAAGGCGAACAGCACCAGCATGACCGCGCTGGCAAAGGCCGCCAGGGAGTTAACCTTGCCCGTTCCGAAATTGAAGCGGGGGCTTTTAGCGTGACGCCGGGTGTAGTAATAAGCAAAGGCCGAAACGGTCAGGGCGGCAGCATGGCTGGCCATGTGGAGGCCGTCGGCAAGAAGTGCCATGGAGCCGAAGGCCATCCCCGCCGCTATTTCGACCAGCATGGTGAGTGCGGTGACGGCGATGACCACCAGGGTGCGCCGCTCCCCGGATTTTTTAGCGTCCTGGCCGAAGGTATGCTCATGCATCCATTGCTCTATGGATTCGGTGTGCATGCGGGATTCCCTCCTCTTTGGCCTGAGCGCCAAGCGGTCCAGTGACCGAAATGAGGGTCAAGGCCATTTGCGAATCGCGATAAGCCCTCTTGAAGTCAGAAGACTTACTCTTCTTTATGGCTTAACGCACTGCCGACGTCAAGCACTCGAAGCGCGCCGAAATCTGTGCTTGAACTCATCAGGCCTTGTTGTTAAAGACGACAGTGGTTTCTCGCTAACGAGATGAGAGTTCGAGGTCGAAAGGATAATGACAGATACAGCACATGTGAATTTAATGATCGACGGCCGGTGGACCCGCGCGGTCACGGGACAATCCATCGATATTGTAAACCCCGCCACCGAAGAGGTGGTGGCCACAGCCTGCCAGGCGGGTCGGGAGGATACGGCCTCCGCTATCACCGCCGCTGGCAAAGGCCTGGATACATGGTCCCGTGTTGCTCCCTGGGACCGTTCGCGGCTACTGCGAAAGGCCGCCAGCCTGCTGGAAGACAGGTCTCAAGCCATAGCCGAACGGATTGTTCGCCACTGCGGCAAGCCCATGGCCCAGGCCCTGGCAGAGACACGGGCCGCAACCGAAGTCATGGACTGGTTTGCGGACGAGGCACGGCGGATCTTTGGATCCCTTCTCCCTGGCAGAACCGCCTCGGGCAGACTGCATACGCTCTATGAACCCGTTGGTATCGCGGCGGCCTTTTCAGCCTGGAACTTCCCCCTTATCCTGCCGGCCCGGAAAATCGCAGCGGCCCTTGCCGCCGGATGCGCGGTGCTGTGCCGGCCAGCCGAGGAGGGATCGGCCTGTGCGGCGGAGCTGATCCAATGTCTGATGGATGCGGGGATTCCACCAGGGACCGTCAATCTGCTGACGGGCAGGCCCGAGGAGATATCCGACACCATCATGGAAAGCCCCGAGGTCCGGAAAATCAGCTTCACCGGCTCGATTCCCGTGGGTCAAGAGCTGATGCGTCGGGCGGCCGACACGGTCAAACGACTCACACTCGAGCTAGGAGGCCATTCGCCGGTGATCATTCACCATGATGCGGATCCAGAGGAGACCGGCGCTGGCGCGGCGGCCGCCAAATTCAGAAACAACGGCCAAGTCTGTATTTCGCCCACCCGATTTTTTGTTCATTCATCCATCTGTGAACGCTTTACCGCCGCTTTCGCCGAAGCTACCCGAAAGCTGAAACTCGGCAACGGCATGGATCCCTCCGTGGACATCGGTCCGCTCATCAACCGTAATCGCCTGGAGGCCATCGAACAGATGGTGGCCCGAACCCTTGCCGAGGGAGCTACCCTTGTTCTGGGCGGAAGGCGGCCGGCGGCCCTTGAAAGGGGCTTTTTCTTTGAACCGACCGTATTTACCGATGTCAGCGACGAGATGACGGTCATGGAGCAGGAACCCTTCGGGCCGATCGCCCTGGTGACGCCCTTCGAGACCTTCGAGGAGGCGATCCGGCGCGCCAATGCCGTTCATTACGGGCTTGCTGCCTATGTATTCACCAAATCGCTGGAATTGGCGCAGCAGTCCATTTCATCCCTCAAGGTGGGAATCGTGACCGTTAATGGCTGGACGGGCAGTATGGCAGAAATGCCCTTCGGCGGAGTCAAGTACTCAGGCTACGGCCGGGAAGGCGGGGAACAGGGGATTTTTGATTACCTGGATGTGAAATTTGCCAACATCAACTGGGGGTACCCCTCTGCGTAAGGCCAGGCAGGCAATTCTCGGAAAATGATCCGGAAAGCGGCCAGGGGACATCCCCTGCCCCGCCCCGAGCAGCTCGCTGGATGCTGTTCACCAGGAATGGCCGCATCAGAGGGCCAACCCGGCCCGCGGCCTGCCGTGGGCCGGCTGAAATATCCGCAGGGTTTCGATATAAATCTCCCTGGCGCTGGCCTCATCGCCTTCGTAACGCAGCTGGGAGCCGTTGACATGGAAGCTAACACCGCAGTCGTATTTCCTGGCGACGCTGTTGAGAAGTTTGCGTAATATCCTTATGTTCAAATCTTTTTTGTTTATGGCGATCATGAGTCTCATGCTCCTATGTTTCAGAGGGGTAAGGTGCTTCGGACGAGGCTTTCGCCATCGTCAACATTCCTATAACAGCAAACATGCGATATACGTGCCAGCATCTAACTAATCTCCTATCAACCTTATATTTATTAAATTTTGGTTATTTCCCCGGAAGTTCCAAATCAACTATTTTGTCATTTCTATAACATTATTGTCATAGTCGGATCCCGACACCCGGCAAAATCCCAATTGCCATATCCCGCCCCATTTGATATGGCAAATTGGGGCATCCAGTTGAAAGATCTAATCAAATGCGGCCGTGGAGCATCTTCTATGGCAAAACCAGGCAGAAAAAAGCGCAAAACAAAACGAAAAAGCCAATGGGAGCAACTTGCGCGTCTGCCGTTTTCCCAAATCGCCCGGCAGGGAAAGGCCCATTTGCAGGCGGGGGAATTCAAGGAGGCGATCCCCTTTCTGAACGCGGCGCTGAGTAAGAATCAAGACACCGATGGGCTTCGCCCTTTTCTATTCCGGGCCTATTTGAAGAGATCCGCCCAGCTTCGGGAGAAGGCCATGGTGAAGGAAGCCGGGCTCATGCTCGCCAATGCCGAGAAATGGCTTCCTGCTTCCACCAACATGGCCGAGGAGGATCTGGTCGAATATCTATCCTTCGGACCGGTCGAGAAGAGCGCGGCGCTTTGCCATGCGTATTTAAAGACGCACGACGGGGTCAGCCCCCGGCTGGAGAGGGCCCTTGCGGGGCTGCTGGTGCAGAGTGAGAGGTGGGACTTGCTCGATCCCCTGCCGACGGATTCCCCCCTTCTAGCGCATGCCCCGGTTGTGCGGAAGGCGCTTGTGCGCATGAACCGGGGAGACTGGGAAGGCGCACTGGAAGCACTCAAGGGCATTCCCAGGGCCTCTGCCTTTTTTCCGCTTCGCGCATTTTCCATGGCCATGACCCGTTTCTTTAAGGAGGACGAGGCGGGCCTGCATCGGGCACTATCCATGATCCCAAGGGAATTCCCCCTCTTCCCCCTCGCCCAAGCCCTGCGCATTGCACCCGAAAGCCTCACCTGCCTCTGGGAATACCCGCCCTTTTCGACCAGGGACTTGGAGGCTCTCTTGACCCACGTCAGGTGCCAGGAGATCGAGCCGGCGGCATTCCTCGTAAAGAGAATGGCCCTGGCCGTCCTGCCGGAGAATCCCCGGGCCGCGATGATGGAAATCATTCAGTACCTGCGCGCAGTCGCCGGAGAGCATCGCCGCGGGGACGCCCTCATTATCGGGCTGATCCATCGGCTGCTGCCCGGCGCCGAGGGGACGCTTCTTCAGGCCAAGATAAATTTTTACCGGTTCGAAAACGGCATTGTCGATGCTGCCCGGTATCTTCAAGTGCTTGACACGGAGTTCCCGGTCCAACGCGAGTGGAACCAGGCCGCATCCCAGGTCCTCATCTTCACCGTCCTGAGGATCATCAGCGAGGGGACAGAGATTCCAGCCCTGGACCGAATGTCCGCCCCTCTTCTGCGGCTGCTGGGAATCCAGTCGAGCAATCAGGAGCTCCTGTTGATCGAGATGCTGTCACAGGCTGTGACGCTGGATCCCCGCAACGAATCAGCCTACCGGCTGATTTCTCAACTGCCGAGACCCTCCCGGGAGGCCAAACGCCTGGTGGAAGACGCCCTGGAGCAGATGGCGGTCGAATTCCCCGAAGATCCTTATCCGTGTCTGGCCCTGTCCCAGCTCCAGCATGAGAAGAACGCCTTTCGGAAGGCGGAAGCCATTCTTGAGGAGGCCAAACGCCGCGCGCCCCATGATGCCAGAATCATCGATGCCTATGTGATTTGTTTACTGATATCGGCGCAAAAGCGCGTCTGCGGGAACAAGCCGCACCTGGCCCTTGAGGATTTTGAAAAGGCGCAATCACTCTGCCAAAGCAGGATGCTGCCGCTTGTCACGGCCAAACGCCTTCTGTTCAACTACGACGTTCCCGGCCAAGCGTCGCTTTTCGGCCCTCACGTTATCCGCAGCCCCCAGCAGTGGCGGGAGGCCGTAGCGGCCGCCGTTGAAAGGCTGACGCCATTTCAGCGCCTGAATACCCTTGGAATGATAGCCCTGGACATGGAAGGGGCAAAGCTCCCCGGAACCCGCGGTTTTTCAAAGAAGTTGAAATTGTTGTTAATGAATGCCAGTGTCGATATCCCCATGCTTACCTCCAGGGAGATTCGAACCCTGCTGACCCCCCTCGACGAAACACTGTATCGGCTGATGCCCTGCCTTGAACGGGCCGGCGTATACCTGAAGCATTTTCCTGGCATGCTCCAGGGCGTCAATCACGCGGATATCGTCGCTGTTCTCGATGCCATGATCGCCGAAAATCTTCTCAAAGCGGCCAGGAATGAAATTCAGAGGCGTCTGAGGACGGCCGCTGACCGTTCCACTGTGCTCCTGGAGTTTTATTTGCTCGCGGTTAAGCACTTGGATGGACGCACCGGCAGCGGCCGAACAGAGTTCCAGGCCCTCCTCGACCGGGCGGATCAGGGGGAGCGGGAACAGATACGGGCAGCCGCGAGGAGAATTTCCCAGCATGCATCCGACCCTTTAAAGACCGCGCTTACCACCCTCGATTTCCAATATCTTGATCCGCAGTCCGCGGCTTTCCCCGAATTTGATGTCCTGACCATGGACGAGGATGAGAATTGGGGTGAGGACAAGGATTTCTGGATTGACGAGGAGATGCCACTGGCTGGTTTGCCGGATATGCTGGATCAGATCCCCTTCGATATGGACCTGCTTGAGGGTGACTTCCCCGGAATGCTGAACGACCAGTTGGCCGATATGGTGGAAAACGCCGTTGACGAACTCGACCTGCGCGGTGCCCCCATCGGATTCATTCGTGAAATGCGGGAGGAGATGAAGCGGCAAACTACTGGCCCCTGGGTGTTCGACCTGATCGCCAAACTGCTCGATGCGCAAAACGCCCAAGAGCTCTCCCGGGAGTCCTGGGAGTTTCTGTACGGAAAGGACTGAATAGGATGCTGCAATATTACCTGGCCCTAGAAATCTCGCCGCACGCCTCGGACGAGGAGATCCGAAAGCAGTATCTGGCGCTGATCAGGCAACATCCGCCTGAACGGGATCCGATTCGTTTCCAAGAAATTTCAACCGCCTATGAAAAACTGAAGGATGAGATGACCCGGATTCGGACCCGGGTATTGGACCCCTATGAGGCCAACGACCCGGAAAAAGCAATGGCGGAGCTGATTCGGGCTTCCGGACCCGCCAAGGTGCGCGTGGGGTTAAAAACCCTGATGGCTTTGCTGGCCGCCAGGAAGGGATAGATAGCCGCCCCCCCCTTTCCCGGCCTTTGGGCCCGGGAGCGGTGCCGTTTATAGCAGAAAGGATGGAATTTGAATCTGGATCGATTGAGCGAGAGGATGAATTCCGCTGCCCAGTGGATGAAATCCGGCCTTCGATGGCTCAACCAGCACCTCTACAGGCCTTTTCTGACTTTTCTTGCCCTTTATCTGTGCAAAAAGGCGAACCTGAGGTTGGCCATGGACGATTCCCATGACATCTCGACAGAAGAGCCCCCCGCTGAAACGCCGTTGGAAACGCAGATCCAGCCCCAGGAGGTGGACTGGAAGCAAAAGGCTTTTCGCGATTTCAGCCGATGGCTGCAGGAGATTCCGGACCAGATGCCCGGCCCCGATGAACCCGCCATGGAGTCCTGCGATCTATACACCCTGTTAACCGAGTTTGTCGCCCTGCGCCAGGAAATCAAATTCCAGAACAGGGAACAGCACAGCGCCGTTCGCATCCAGCAGGGGCTCATCGATAGCCACAAGGAAATCATGGGACTTTTCAAGGACAGGACCCGGCAGCTGGAGAAGCTTGAGGAAAACATCCGACGGGCTAGCGAGCGGAAAATCATCACCCCCTTTCTGGATATCCGCGACGCACTGAACCGCGGCCTCCGGTTCGCTCGCCAAATCGCCTTGAAACGGGGACTTTTCAGACGCCCCCAAAGAACCGTCCACAGCGTGGTGGAGGGCTATGAGATGGCGCTCAGGCGCTTTGACCGCGCCCTGTTACATGCCGGTATCCGTCCCGTGGATGCCATTGGAAAGCCATTCGACCCCCTCACCATGGAGGCGGTCGAGGAACGCTTTGAACGGGGCACACCGGCCGGTCAGGTTTTGGACATGTACCTTTGCGGGTTTGTATGCGACAATGAGGTCATTCGAACCGCCCAGGTGGCTGTCAGCACAGCAAAGACATCCTGATCCGGCTGCACCGGAATTGTTGTTCAGTACCAAGGGATGTAAACCTTATTACCAACGTTCAGGCCGAAGCATGTCTATTTCAGATAGAGGGCCTAATGGAGCAGAGGGAGGCAAACGAATGGACCCCATCGTCGGCATCGACCTGGGAACCACCAACAGTGAGGTCACTTTTATCTGGGATGGCCAGGTAAAGGTGATCTGTGAAAATGACAACGGAATCGTCCCCTCTTGCGTGGGCATGACCGAGGAGGGCGGCATCGTCACGGGCCGAGCGGCCCGGAATCAGGCCCTCACCGCTCCAGATCGAACTGTTCTGTCCATCAAACGCCAGATGGGTGAGAATGAGAAAATCCTTATGGGAGGGGACACCTTCCTGCCCCAGGAGATTTCCGCTCTTATCCTCAAGGACCTGAAGCAGCGGGCCGAGCGGGAAATCGGTCTCCCGGTCAATCGGGCCGTCATTACCGTACCGGCCTATTTTACCGATACCCAGCGACAGGCTACCCGGGAAGCAGGGCAGATCGCCGGACTGGAGGTGGTTCGCATCATCAATGAACCCACAGCCGCCGCCCTGGCCTATGAACCCGCCTCTTCAGATCGGCATCACATACTGGTCTACGATCTTGGGGGCGGCACCTTCGATGTCTCCATCGTTCGGATCGAAGAGGGGGTTGTGGAGGTTCTTGCCAGCACGGGGGACAACCAACTGGGAGGCGATGATTTCGACCGAAGGATCGTTTCCCGTCTACTGGCGCACATGGAAAACGAGCTTCACCTTAAGCTGGAGGATACCCCTCGGTTGAAGGTTCGCCTGAAGCATGCCGCCGAGAGGGCCAAGATGGAACTCTCCGCGAATCCCTTTGCCATCATCGAGGAGGACCATATTGCCAAGAGGGGATTTCAGGACGTCCACCTCTCACTGGAACTTTCCAGGGACGAGTTCGAGGAGATGATAGAGGCGGACCTGACCCATACCATGGACCTGGTGAACCGGGCCCTCAAGGATGCTCAAATGCTGCCCATGGCCATCGACAAGATCATTTTGGCGGGCGGCTCCACCCGCATACCGATGGTCTCCGAGATGTTGGAGGCGAAATTCAAGAAAAAACCCTTAGGACACATCGATCCAGACCTCTGCGTCGCCATGGGAGCCGGCATTCAGGCGGCCAGGGAAATGGGGGTGGAAACAACAGGCGTGCTGGTGGACATCACCCCTTACACCTTCGGGACATCGGCCCTGGGCTATATCAACGGCACTCCCAGTGAAACCATGTTCGTGCCGGTGATCAACCGCAATACCCGGTTACCGGCAAAGCGCAGCGATGTGTTTTATACGGTGGCCGACAACCAGGAGGCAGTGGATGTACGGGTGTATCAGGGCGAGGCCCCGGATGCAGAGGACAATCTGCTCCTCGGACACTACATCTTCAAGCTCACCCCGGCCCCTGCGGGTAGCGACATCATCATGCAATTCGATCTTGACCTGAATGGGATCTTGAAGGTCAGGGCGGTGGAAAAAAATACCGGCAAATCCATTGACGCCACCATCGAAAACGCCATCTCCCGCTTTTCCGAGGCCACGCTCCAGGAAACCCGGGAACGGATCGGCCACCTGTGGGGAGGCGAATCCGGCGTCCAAGGCGATAGTGACGCGGCAGGGGGGAATTCCGGCCTGGCCATGCCCGACGATCTGGCCGATATCCTCCATCGGGGTCAGGAACGCCTGGAAGAGGCCAACCCGGAGGACCAGGAGGAGATGATCAACCTCATGGAGGAAATCCGCGATGCGGTCAAGGAGGGACGTCTGAGGGACGCCCAAAACTTCAAGGACGAGCTTGACGACATCCTGTTTTACCTGGAAGTATAAGCGACCTATGGAAACCTGCCCTATCTGTGCCGTCCGTATCCAGGGGCTGTCCGTGTGCCGGCGCTGCGGCGCTGACTGGACGCGGGTCGTGGCGGTCCTTGCAGATGCCCGGGAGCATCTCCGATCGGCCCGTGAGGCCTATATGGACAACGAGGCCGACGCGATGCTGCTTCATGCTAAGCGCGCCTACTCAAAGCGGCGCTCCCGTGCCGCACGGCGCCTGCTGGCCAGTGCCGCGGCGCTTAACCGAGACTTTGAACTGGCCCTGAGGATATGGCGCCTGGACCGGCAGGACCCGACAGGGAACACACAACAGTCCGAACCTGAAGACAGGTCGAACCATCAGGCTTCGAAAGGATAAGGGCTCCACCATTTACATTCAATGCGGAACAAGGAGGTCGGTATGAAACGCTCTTTACAACTTGCTCCATGGTGCTATATCCTGCTATGTCTGGTCTTCGTGCTCGGTTGCGGGCATTCTTTTTCCAAGGATGAACTCAAGACCGTGGAAGGAACCATGATCGAAGGCGGCGCCATGGGATTCCGCCTGCGGGCTGACGACGGCAGGCTGCTGCTCTTTGCCGCCAATCGCAGCGCCGAGTATCGGCCGCGGAATCTCTGTGCGCTCCATGGCGACCGGCTTGCCGTCACATATGGAATGGTGCCCACGTCGGACGGGGTCAAGTTCATTGCCACGGAGGTTCGCCTGCTCAAGCACAGCAAAGACTGGGGGAATCTAAAGAGCCCGGTGACCGGCATCATCATGGAGAAGGGATTCGGTACCCGGCTTCGGGTCAGGCTGGACGATCTGCGTCTGGATCTGGTCGTTCGCCGATCCCCGACGGCCACCCGGTACGCCGAGAACGGTGGAAAGCCATACGCTGTAGGCGATCGGGTGAGGCTGTTTTTGAAGGAAGAGCCATTCCACTTCATGCGGAAAACCTTTTACACAAAGATCCAAATGGTGGAAAAGGGGCCGTTGCCGCTGACCAATTCCCATGAAACGGGAACCGTTTCCGAGGTGTCAGCCGGCAGTTTTGTCCTTGCATTGGACGATGGTACCATCCGCCGGTTTTACCGGGGTACCGTCACCCGTTATTTTAATGAGCGGTACCAACGGGCCATGGCCAAGGGGGACAAGGTGCGCATTCAGTACTTCAATCTGCTGATGGGGGATCGTTCCGTGCACCCGGTCGCATCCTTTATTGAAAAAATAGGATAGGATATCTGAAATCTTCGGATCGAAATCGGGATGGCTATCCAAATCGATGGCATCATTCGATCCCGATTCCGATATTGAATCGCAAGAGACAACCTCTGGGTTAGAATCGACAAGATAGGGGAGGTAACGAAATGAAGCCAATCAAATGGATGGGGGGAATGTGGTTTCTGCTGCTGTTGTCCCTGGTGCTGATAGGTGCATGCAAAAGTGGTGGACAGGTGAAGGCGGACCCGGGAACGGATGCGTCCATGGTGTACCTGAAAAACAACATCCACGTGTATGGGCAGGCCAGCCGCAGGGGTGAAATGGTCTACCGGGCCAGCTACGCCAACTATGTGGCCCCGGGGCCGGGACACGAAATAATTCCGGTGAATACCCGGGTCAGCCTGCGGCTCCACAGGAGTTTCCGGGGGGCAGAAATCCTGATCACCACCGCCGCCGGCAAGGTGATTCATTTCGAATACAACGTCAGGAATATGGGAATGTCCCCGACGGATTATTTTTCCCTGATTTCGTCCCCTCATAAAACGTCCCTGAGCGGGTTCTCCGCCCTGGACAGGAAGGGGATCGACCAGGGCAAGGCCTTTGTGGGAATGACAAAGGATGCGGTTCGTATCGCCCTGGGCTACCCGGCGGTTCACAGAACCCCGTCCCTTGACAGCAACACCTGGTATTACTGGCGTGATAGGTGGCGGCCGCCCATGGCCGTTATTTTCAACAAGGCCGGCCGGGTGGCGGAGATCCGTTAGGCGGTGGCAGGTTCGGCATCCGAAGCATCTGCCGGTGGTGATAGCGCCTGGCTGCCTCTTCATTTTCGCAGGGAGCATGCCACCGCCGGCGCCGCCCTGCTGGCCGCGCAACGGGCACGAAGGCTGGGAATAAGCCATGTCCTGGTGATGGAGCGGGATATCGCCTATGATCCCTCGGACCTGGAGAGGATTGTCTCCATGGCAGCCCGTTTCCCCGAGGCCGTTATTGTCGGCAAGCGGTGTCTTAGAGGGGCGCCCGAGTCTCGTTCCAGTAAGTTCCGGCGGCATCTGTCGAATTTCTGGCTGGGGCTTCAAACCCATCAGCTATTGAGCGATTCGACCTGTAGCCTCAGGGTTTATCCGGTCCATGTGCTGGAGAACCTGAAGTTTCTCCGGTTTGGTGCCTTTTTCGACACGGAGGTGCTGGTCAAGGCCGCCTGGGGGGATGTCCCCCTCAAGGAGGTAGCTTTGATGGGCTATTATCCCCCGGCCCGACACCGGGCCGGGGTTCTGACAGGTCTGCTCGCCTTTTTCTCCCTCATTTTATTAAACATTCACTATAGCTTTCGTGCCATAACCCCCATTCCTCACAAGAAAATTGTTACCATTCCCGATACCGGAGAACGGGTCAGCATGCTTCATCCGCTGCGGTCAATGAAGACCCTGCTCAGCGAAAACAGCTCTCCTGCAAGGCTGGCTCTTGCCGGAGGTCTGGGGGTTTTCCTGGGGGCCCTTCCCACCATCGGCTTCCACACCCTTTCCATTCTCTTTTCGGCGCAGCTCTTTCGGCTGAACAAGGTGGCGGCGATCGGCGCCAGCCAGCTCTGCATGCCCCCTCTGGTGCCCGCCCTGTGTATCGAGGCGGGATACTATATGCGCCATGGAGAATTTCTGACCCGGATCTCCCTTGAAACCCTCGGGTACCAGGCCGTGCAGCGTCTCTGGGAGTGGGGCATCGGCGCCATTGCCCTGGCACCCCTTCTGTCCGCTCTGGTGGGGGGATTCATCTATGTCCTTGCCGTTTGCGTACGGAGGCGCATCTGAGATGATGATCGTTCTGGTGCATCCAACCGGCTCCAACTGGATTCCCGGCAAAAAGGATATCACGGCCACGGCCAACCGCATGGCCCCTCTGGGCCTGCTGTCCATGGCCGCCTACCTGGAGCAGCGCGGCCACAGGGTCGTGGTCCACGACTGCCTCGGCCCCGGCGCGGCCGTTGGAAACGATGTCACCGTTGCCCGGATCCTCAGCCATCGCCCTGAAATGGTGGGCATTTCGGCCACCACCTCCGGTTTTCTCGATGGCTGCGATCTGGCCCGGCGAATCAAGACGGCAAGCCCTGGGACCCAAACCGTTTTCGGCGGTGTGCACATTTCCGCCCTGGGCAGCCAGCTTCTGGAGGGGTTCCCGGAAATCGACTTTCTATGCATGGGCGAAGGCGAGGAGACCCTGGCGCAGCTGGCGTCAGGAGAGCACCCGGGGAATATCCATGGACTCATATGGCGGGACGGCACTTTGCCTGTCACCAATCCCGACAGGCAGCCCATCACCGATCTGGACTGCCTCCCCTTCCCCGCCTACGATAAGCTAAGAGGCTTTCCAGAGGGATACAACCTGCCGCTCTTCAGTTACATTCACACCCCCGGTGCCACCATGGTCACCAGCCGCGGCTGCCCCTTCCAGTGCTCCTACTGCGACCGATCGGTTTTCAAGCGAAGCTATCGGACCCATTCCGCTGAATATGTCCATGAGCACATGCGCTACCTGGCAGAGCGCTTCCATGTCCGCCATATCAACATCTACGACGATCTTTTCACCGCCGACCGCCAACGGATCACCCGGCTGTGCGAGCTGCTGATCGCCAGACCCACCGGGGTTCAATTCAACTGCGCCGTCCGCGTGGGCCAGGTGGATGATGGCCTTCTGGAAATGCTCAAGGCGGCAGGCGCCCTCCAGCTTTCCCTGGGGATCGAATCCGGCTCCCAGGAGCTTCTCTCGGTTCACAAACCGGGGCTCTACCTGGAGGAGGTCGCCGACACGGTCCGGCGCATCCAGGCCCGGGGTCTCCGGGCCAAGGGACTCTTCATGATGGGCCTTCCGGGTGAGACCGTGGCCTCCATCGAAAAGACCACCGACTTCGCCCTGTCCCTCGACCTCGATGACATGAACATGAGCAAGTTCACGCCCTTTCCCGGAGCTCCCATCTGGCAGGGGCTCGATGAGAAGGGTACCCTCGATGCGGATTGGCGCAAGATGAACTGCCTCAACTTCGTTTTCCTGCCGAGGGGGATCGACTCCTTTGAAACCCTGGAGCAGCTGTACAACCGACATGTGAAACGCTTCTATTCCGGTCGGAGCTGGCGCAACAGGTTCCGGAAACGCCTCTGGCAGCACCGGCACAGCCTCTGGTACATGCTGAAACATCTGCCGGCCTTCATGGCTGCCAGGCGGACCTTTGAACCCAGAAAAGACCCTCATACCCAGAATGCCGATGCGCTCAAAACAACTTGAAAAGCTGCTTTCAGGCCCCGATCATCCCGATCTGGACTTCATGCCATTCACTTGCACCCATGGGGCCGTCCATGCCATGGCGGCGGATATCCATCGGCTTCTTGCCACGGAGCCCGGCGGCCGCTGCTGCCTCTGCACCCAGAACAGGGGTATCCTCGCCGCAGCCAGCCTGGCGGCCCTCGCCACGGATACCGAACTGGTGCTTCCCTACAGCTTCTCGCCCCGGGCGCTGGCGGATATCCTGGCCGTGCTTCCCTTTGAAAGAGCCCTGACCGACCGGCCGGAAACCCTCCCCCCGGGCATCCGGGCCCTGGTCCCTTCGGTCTCCCGGACCCCGCGCCACCCCCTGCCGCTGAAGCGGGCGCCAGATGCACCTTTTCTGCAAATATTCACCGGCGGCACCACCGCCAGGCCCAAATTCTGGTCCAAAAGCGCGGCCAACCTCTTCGGGGAGGCCCTTTACCAGGCCCGGATATGGCAGGTTGCAGAAGAGGACCGTCTTCTTTCAACAGCACCGCCCCACCACATTTACGGGTTTCTTTTTTCCGTCCTTTTGCCCCTGGTGGCAGGCGCCGGCGTCGCCTTCGAAACCCCCTCCTTCCCCGAGGAAATCCGCCAGGAACTGAGCGCCTTTTCCCCCAGCATCTTGGTGGCAATTCCCATGCACTACCGGATCCTGAACGGCGGTGACATCCCAGCGACGCATCTCAGGCTCGCCCTGTCCTCCGCCGGCAGGCTTGATCCGGAAGACGGCGCCTATTTTTATGACCATACAGGCATCCCCGTAACGGAAATCTACGGCTCAACGGAAACCGGCGGTGTTGCCGCAAGGCGCCGCACCCGGGACGCGGAGTCCCTTGTGCCCTTCGAGGTCCTCAACTGGAAAATCCTCCAGGGCAGGCTCTCGGTTCGCTCCCCCTTCCTCTCACCGGAACTCCCCCTGGATGCCGACGGTTATTACCTGACGGCGGACCGCGTCCGGCAGGCCGAACTTGCCGGCTTTACCCTTCTGGGCCGTGCCGACGGGATCGTCAAGATCGGCGGCAAACGGGTGGACCTGGAGGAGGTCCGGGAAAAAATCCGGGCCCTGCCCCGGGTGAGCGATGCGGTCCTCATCGTGCTGGCGGACAATGGCGGCCGGGAGAGCCGTATTTGTGCCATGGTCCAAACGGGTGTGGACCGGGAGGAACTGATGCAGATTCTGCGTGAGGTCCTGGAGCCCCATGCCACGCCACGCCAGATCGTTATCGTGGACCGGATTCCCCTCTCGCCTGCAGGCAAATACGATCGAACGGCCATTGAACGGCGCTTCAGGTAAAATGAGGATATTTCAGCTCATTCCGAC